>CAIZDL010000291.1 GCA_903931735.1 uncultured Rhodospirillales bacterium | reverse complement strand
GTGGATTCAGGGTTGTATCGGCTGTAGCTGTCTTTGGTTGATAATGGCGGTTTAACAGAAAAGACCATGCAGCAACCAAATGTCTGGCTCGTTGGCCCGGCAAGGCCCCCTCGGCCCGCACCACCCCCCCCGGCCCGGTAAAAAGGACGCCAGCACCTCCGCTCAAGCCCAGCAGACACTCTTGACCCGGGCGCCTCCGCCTGCGCACTCTCAAAACGCTATGTGTTCTTACGGACGGGGGGCAATACCCCTGATCGGCCCCCTGGCAGGGCCAGCCTTAAGCGGAATATTATGGATGATTATCGACAACCGCCAACTGGTGTTTTCTGAAACTGCGGTGCTGAAGGCTTTCCGTTGGTACGCCCAGGCGACGGGCCAGAACGATATCCCCCAGGGCGTGATCACGCGGGTCAGCCTTACCGAAACTCCGTGCCGGGTTACCGTTTTTGTGCAGCGTCACGGCGCCTCCCGGTTCGACGAATATCCCTTTTCCGGCAATAAGCTGGTCGGCGCCTTGCTCTATTTCTGCAAGAAGCAGAAGGTGCCGGTGCCCCGGGACGCGCTGAAAACGCTTCGAGTCGAGGACGCATTTCTAGTGATGGAGCTAACGCGCGAGATTCCCGCCCTCTCTCCGCTCTGACCAGCAATGCCGCACGGTCTAATCCCCATTCTAATCCCCATTCTAATCCATGGACACATAGTTTTCGGTTGACGGCAGGAGAGCGGTCGGCGACTGTCGATTATGGCGATAATCCGACGTGCTCTTTCCGATACCGAGCGACTTGATTGGCTGCGTCTCATCCGCACCGAGAATGTTGGGCCGGTTACCTTCTTTCGCTTGCTCCAGCAGTGCGGCTCGGCCGGGGCGGCGCTGCAACGTCTGCCAGAAATGGCGCGGCGTGGCGGGCGCGTCAACCAGTTGCGCGTGCCAAGCAAAGCCGACATTGAGCGGGAAATCGCCGCGAACACCCGGCTGGGCGCCCGGCTCCTAGCCGCGTGCGAGCCCGAATATCCCGAAGCGCTGGCGGCGATCGACGATGCCCCGCCAATCGTTTCGGTGCTTGGCAATGTGCATTTGCTGAGAAAGCGGGCGGTGGCGCTGGTCGGGGCGCGCAACGCCTCGCTCAATGGCCGGCGCTTCACCTTGCAACTGGCCCGTGAGCTGGCCGATGCCGGACTGGTGGTTGTTTCCGGCATGGCGCGCGGCATTGATACCTCGGCCCATGAAGGCGCGCTGGCGGGCGGCACGGTGGCGGTGCTCGCGGGCGGGGTCGATATCGTCTACCCCGAAGAAAACGAGCAACTCTACCGCCGCCTTAAAGCCGAAGGCGCGATCATCGCCGAGTGCGTGGTGGGAACACAGCCCCAAGCCCGCCATTTTCCCCGCCGCAACCGCCTGATCTCCGGCCTGTCGCTGGGGGTGGTGGTGGTTGAGGCGGCGCAAAAATCGGGCTCGCTGATCACCGCCCGGTTTGCACTGGAACAGGGCCGGGAAGTCTTCGCCGTTCCCGGCTCCCCCCTCGATCCACGATGCCAAGGCCCCAACGCCTTGATCCGCCAGGGGGCGACACTGGTGGAATCTGCGGCCGACATTACCCAAGCGCTCGCACATCTCACCCGCCCATTGATGGCCGAGCGCGCCCAAGACGATCTCTTCGACGGCCCCGCGCCAGCAGCAATGGTCGGCCAACCGGACAGTGACGAGCTTCTTCGCGCCCATGCCCTGATCGTGGAAAGCCTGGGGCCGACACCGGTTCCCGTTGACGAACTCATTCGGGGCTGTCATTTGTCTCCCGCCATCGTACACACGGTGGTGCTGGAACTGGAGCTGGCCGGAAGGGTAGAGAGACGACCGGGTAATCAAGTCAATTTGATCTGATTTATTGATTTAATCTGATCTGACCTGATTTCGCCTGATTTGTGTTTTCCGCCCGGCGATATCATATCCCAGCAACGGTAGACAACAAGATCGCCCATCACCAGGGCAGACATGAAGGGCGGGGAGAAACTCGTGCCTGGTAACAGCGTCGTCATCGTCGAATCGCCGGCCAAAGCCAAGACGATCAATAAGTATCTTGGGGCGCACTTCCACGTGCTCGCCTCCTTTGGCCATGTCCGCGACCTGCCAGCGCGCGACGGCTCGGTGCTGCCCGACCAAGACTTCGCAATGGCTTGGGAGCTGGGTGAACGCTCCAAACGCCACATGGATGAAATTATCCGCGCCGCCAAGGGCGCCGATCGCGTTTATCTCGCAACCGATCCGGATCGCGAGGGCGAGGCCATCGCTTGGCACGTCGAGGAGCTATTGCGGGAACGCCGGCTGGCCGGCAAGGTCGATATCCAGCGCGTTACCTTTAACGAGATCACCAAAAGCGCGGTGTTGGCCGCAATGGCCAAACCACGGGCGGTCAATAAAGAACTGGTCGACGCCTATCTCGCCCGCCGGGCGCTCGATTATCTGGTCGGCTTCACCCTCTCTCCGGTGTTGTGGCGCAAGCTGCCGGGCTCAAAGTCGGCAGGGCGGGTGCAATCGGTGGCGCTGAGGCTGGTTTGCCAGCGCGAAGGCGAGATCGAGGCTTTCCGGCCCCAAGAATTTTGGACCATCGAGGTCACCTTCCGCACCGGCAGCGGCGCCACCTTTAACGCCCACCTGATCCAGCTCGACGGCAAAAAGCTGGATAAGTTCGCTCTCGGCGACCGGGGCGCGGCTGAAGCGGTGGTCGAGCGGCTGAAGCCGATGGCCTTCACCATCGCGTCGGTGGACCATAAGCAGGTCAAGCGCAATCCCTGGTCCCCCTTCACGACCTCGACCTTGCAGCAGGAAGCCTCGCGCAAGCTTGGTTTTAGCGCCACGCGCACCATGCGGACGGCCCAACGGCTTTACGAGGGCGTGGATATCAAGGGCGAACATGTCGGCCTGATCACCTATATGAGAACCGATGGCGTATCCCTGTCCCACGAGGCGATCGATGCCGCCCGCACGCTGATCGGGGGCACCTACGGCAAAGATTACGTGCCGGCCACGCCCCGGGTTTACAAAACCACCGCCAAAAACGCCCAGGAGGCCCATGAGGCGATCCGGCCGACCGACATGTTCCGTCGCCCCGAAGAGGCCGCGCTCAGCCTCGATAAAGACGAAACGCGGCTTTACGAGCTGATCTGGAAGCGCACCGTCGCTTCCCAAATGGCTTCGGCGGTGCTGGATCAGGCAACGGTGGATATCGGGTCGGGCAAGGGCGAGGCGATGTTCCGCGCCACCGGATCGATCGTGCTGTTCGACGGCTTTCTTCGGGTCTACAAAGAAGACCGCGACGACGAGCATGAGGAAGACGACGAGCGCCGCCTGCCGCCGGTAAAGGAAAAAGAAGCCCTTCAGCGCCAAGGCGATATCCGCGCCGAACAGCACTCGACCCAGCCACCGCCGCGCTATACCGAAGCGAGCTTGGTCAAGCGGTTGGAAGAACTGGGTATCGGCCGCCCTTCAACCTATGCCAGCATTCTCCAGGTTTTGCAGGATCGCTCCTACGTCCGGCTCGAAAAAAAGCGGTTTATTCCCGAAGACCGGGGCCGTTTGGTCACCGCCTTTCTTGAGAGCTTCTTTGAGCGCTACGTTGAATATAATTTTACCGCCGACCTCGAAAACCAGCTCGACGAAATTTCGGGCGGCCGAATCGAGTGGAAGTCCGTGCTGCGCGAGTTTTGGGCGGCATTTCACGCTGCCATCGACGGCACCAAAGACCTCACCATAACCCAAGTCATCGACACCCTCGATGCCTCGCTCGGCAGCCACTTTTTTCCGAGCGAGAGTGAGACCGTTGGTGATCCGCGCATTTGCCCCAGTTGCGGCGCCGGGCGGCTTGGCCTGAAGCTCAGCCGCAACGGCGCGTTTATCGGCTGCTCAGGCTATCCCAATTGCCGCTATACCCGGCCGCTGGCGGTGGCTGGCGGCACTGGCGACGACGCCCTGGAGGCCAACGAGGGACCGCGCCTGCTCGGCGCCGACCCGGTAACCGGAATGCCGGTCACGGTCAGGCGCGGGCCTTATGGCGCCTACGTCCAGCTTGGGCCGATGGAAACAACGCCGCCGCCGCCAACGCCTGAACCTGCGCCCGAGCCGGTTAAAGCCAAGAAAAAGGCTAAAGTCGTCGTCGAAAAGCCGAAACGGGTCTCGATTCCCAAAGGGGTGCCGCCTGCCGATGTCGATCTTGATATCGGCTTGCGCCTGCTCGCCCTGCCCCGCGAAGTTGGCGCGCACCCGGAAACCAACGTCACCATCAGTGCCGGCATTGGGCGCTTTGGTCCGTATCTCAAGCTCGGCAACGTCTATAAATCTCTGGCCGACGATGATGATGTGCTAACCATCGGCATCAATCGCGCCGTGATCCTGCTTGGCGAAGAAAAGCAGCGCTCCGCCGCCACTCCCGGCCGGGTCGTTGGCAACCATCCCGCCGATGGCAAACCGATCACCATTGGAAGCGGTCGCTTCGGCCCCTACGCCAAACACGGCAGCGTCTACGCCTCCCTTTCTCGGGGCTCGGACCCCGATGAAGTGACGCTGGAAATGGCGGTGCAACTGGTGGACGCCAAGGCGGCCAAATCCGGCGGCACCGGCAAGGCAGCCAAAGGCAAATCCGCCGCCAAAAAATCACCCGCCCCGAAGGCCGCCGCCGCGAAGGAACCCAAAGCGAAGGCAACCGTGAAGGCGGCAAAAGAGTCGAAGACGGCGGAAACCGTAACGGCACCGAAGCCGGCAAAAGAGCCAAAGGCGGCGAAAGCCGTGCAAGTGTCCAAAGCGACCGAAACCGTAACGGCACCGAAGCCGGCAAAAGAGCCGAAGGCGCCCAAGGCGGCCAAGGAATCGAAGCTCGATTCCTTGGCGAAATCACCCACTGCCAAAACAAAGGCCGCAAACCTCGAGACTGCGGATACGCCCCCTGCCAAACCGCGGGGCCGGAAAACGGCGTCTTAGACGCCGCACTCCACGAGACACTCGCGCGTCGGCCTGATCTGCTGCGGCTCAGCCCTGCTTTTGCGTCCCACTCGGCGGTGGGAGCTGCGGCGGGCTGGCGCCTTCGTCCTCCTCAGAGGGATCGGAAAAGTTTTCAAGGCTGGTGCTCCGATCGGAAATCGTGCGAATCGCCATCATAACATCATCCAAGTCCTCGAAGATGCGCTGATCGAGCTGGCCTTTACAGTTGGGCTGAGATAGCCTATCTCGCACGGTATCCAAGAATTTAAGTTCGGAGGCCAAAACATCGCGAATACCCATCGGCACCGCTCGCTTCTCGGCCAACGACCCAAAAAAACTTTTATTTGATTTCACCAGCATGGTCAGGGCATGGATATTAAGCTTAACGAACTGCTGGCTGAGCGCCTTAATATTAAGATCTAAAATATCTTCAATCCGTCGCTCGATAATTGCGGACAATGACATCATTTCGTCAACTTTTGTCCGAAACTTTAAATATGTCGAAAAATTTTCAGACTTCATCCCCCGCTCGATAACACGCGCTAGGGCCGATGCCTCACGAATCTGCACTTCCAGCGCCAAAAGCATCGTTATGACTTTGGCCCGGTTACTATGATCGCTTGCCAAAACACGTTCTCCGAAACCGGTCTCACGCTCGCGGCTCACCGCCACAGCCGGCAACAGTATAGCGCCCGAGGCCATTTGCCAAGGAGCGCGGCCCCGAAAGCGGCGATACTTCGCGCCCACAAGCCCGCCGGGCCTCAATTCCCCTTCCCCTCCTGCGCTGTCATCGCCATAATTCGCGGGTGGGCCACCATTGGTGGGGGCTGGCAAACGAAGGGCACACTGCGGTTTGACAGGACGGGGGTCTTCATCCGATCATGGCGCGCGCAAGGGCTCCGCTCCGAAACCGGTCGCCCCGCCACCGCCGCTGACCGCAGGGTTTCGCCCGGTACCGTCCTCGTCGTCAGGCGGGAGCGGCGGTGGAGGCGGTCATCCGCGTGCCCAGCCGATTAAACCACCCAAGGCGAAACGCGCGGGCACCTCATCGCGTATCTTTCTGTTTTTGCTGAAATGGGGGCTGGTCGCGTTGATCTGGGGCGGGGCCGCCCTCGCCGTGGTGCTGCTCTATTACTGCTACGACCTGCCCGATGTTCGGCAAGTGGCCCAGCATACCCGGCGCCCGGCCATTACCCTTATCGCCGCCGACGGCACCCACTTTTCCCGCACCGGGGAGTTGCAGGGCACCATCATCGAGGCCAACCGCCTGCCCCGGCACATGGTCAACGCCGTGCTGGCCATCGAAGACCGGCGGTTTTACAGCCATTTTGGCATCGACCTGATCGGCCTTGCCCGCGCCGTGGTGGTCAATATGCGCCACCAGCATGTTCAGGGCGGCTCCACACTCACTCAACAATTGGCGAAAAACCTGTTCCTCTCGGGGGAGCGCACCCTCAAACGCAAGATACAGGAAGCATTACTGGCGCTTTGGCTTGAACATCTTTACAGCAAGGACCAAATACTTACCGCCTACCTCAATCGGGTTTATCTGGGATCGGGTGTTTATGGGGTCGACGCCGCCGCCCAAACCTATTTCGGCAAACCTGCCGAGCGAATCACCGTACGCGAAGCCGCCGTGCTGGCGGGGATGCTGAAGGCGCCATCGCGCTATTCGCCGCTCAACAACCACGGCGACGCCTACGAGCGCGCCGATCTGGTGCTCCACACCATGGTCGAGTCCGGGTTCATCACCGCCGAGGAAGAAGCCGCCGCCAAGGCCGAGCCCCCCTCGCCGCGCCCGGTGATCGCCGATGGCATCGGCCGCTATTTTGCCGATTGGGTATCCGACCACGTGAGCGGCTATGTCGGCACCGATCACGAAGATCTGGTGGTCCGAACCACCCTCGACCTTCGGCTGCAACAATCGGCGGAGCAACGATTAACCGGGCTGCTCGCCACCCAAGGCACGCAATATCATGTGGCCCAGGGCGCCCTGATCGCGCTCTCCCCCGATGGCGCGGTGCGGGCGATGGTCGGCGGCCGCAGCTACGCCGACAGCCCGTTCAACCGCGCAACCCAAGCCCAGCGCCAACCCGGATCATCGTTCAAGCCATTCATTTACCTGGCCGCCTTGGGAGCCGGTTATACGCCGGACACCACGGTGGATGATTCCCCGATCCGCATCGGGAAATGGGCGCCGGCCAACTATGAAAAAGGCTTTCGGGGCGCCATCCCCCTGCGTGATGCCCTTGCCCATTCGGTCAACACCTGCGCCGTGCGCATTTTGGAGCATACCGGCGTTAACCGGGTTCGGTATTTGGCCGAACGGCTGGGCATCACCTCGCCTTTGGGCAACGACCTCAGCTTGGCCCTCGGCACCAGCGAGGTCTCGCTCATTCAATTGACCGGCGCTTATGCCGGCATCGCTAACGGCGGCAGACCGGTGCTCCCCCACGCCATCATCGAAATCCGCGATACCGCAGGCCATGTGCTCTACCGGCGCCACGGCTCCACCTCGGCCCCGGTAGCAGAAGCCGGCGCGGTATCGGCGCTGACCGGAATGATGACCGGGGTGCTGGGTTACGGCACCGGCAAGGCGGCCCGGCTCGATCGTCCGGCCGCCGGAAAAACCGGCACCACCAACGACTATCACGACGCCTGGTTTGTCGGCTTCACGGCCGATTACGTCGCCGGCGTCTGGCTCGGCAACGACGACAACGACGAGATGAAGAAGGTGACCGGGGGCAGCCTGCCGGCCAAGCTCTGGCACGATTTCATGATCGACGCCCACGCCGGACTGCCGCCCCGGCCGCTCACCTTTGCCGCCGATGCCGACCCCACCGCGATAACGTCCCCCCAAGCCCCTCCCCCGGCGCTCGGCGGAGACAGTATCCAAAGCCTGATTGAGCGGTTATCCGGTGGTGGCGGGCAATAGAGTCCCGGGCAAGAGGGCGGGTGGCTGCCGGCTACGAACTCCGCTCGCGCTCCAGCACCTCCAACACCCCGCGACAGCCGGCCTCGATTAAATCGAGCACACGGGTAAAGCCGCCGGGGCCGCCATAATAGGGGTCGGGAACGTCGCGCGTGCCCGCCCAAGGCGCATAATCCAACAGCAACCGGACCCGCCCGGCAAGCTCCGGCGGGCAAAGGCGCTTAAGCTGCCCAAGGTGGCCCCGATCCATGGCCAGGAGCAGATCAAACCTTTCGAAATCCGTCGGCTGAACCTGCCGCGAGCGAAGGCCATCAATGGGATAGCCACGCGCACGCGCGGCCTGACAAGAGCGCGGGTCCGGCGGCTCGCCAACATGATGATTCGCGGTTCCAGCGGAATCGGCGCTGATCCGCCCATCCAGCCCGGCCTCTTCAACCATCCGCCGAAACACCGCTTCCGCAGTGGGAGAGCGGCAAATGTTACCGGTGCAAACGAACAGAACCTTGATCATCGCAGGATCGCTTTCAGGAGTGCGCGGAAACGCCATCCCCCAACCGGCAGGCCAAGGGAAACGCCGGAGTCGTTGGGGCTTCGATCAAGCCCGACCGTGAACACGGCGGCGCAGTTGGCGGGCAAAACGCAGGGGCGACGGCACCAAGCCCAACAGTTTGCGAAAGCCGCCAACCCCGGCCACCGACTGTCCGGCCCTGGTCACCATCGCCAGCGATCGGTCGAGAAAGCTCCAGGTCGAAGCGCGTCCCTCGGCCTCATCGCCAAGCCAGTGCAAAAGGGTGGCAGTGTAAATCGGGGCCAGCACCGCCCGTTTGGTGTAATAGCTGAAGTCGGCGGCGCCGTCGCCCACGGTTTGCCAAATTTCATCGACCGTTTGGGACAATTGCTTGGCGGCAAGCGGTGCATGATGGGGCAGTGCCATCCAGAATAACCAGCTTCGCACCGCTTCCCGATACTCCGACAACACCTCCAACCGAAGCCGTATCGCCAACGCCACCCGCTGATTACGGCCAAGATGGCTGGTATTTTCGGCGGCATACCGCGCGATCATGCGCCGGTCCGCCCAGTCCGAGAACCAAACGGCAAGGTCGCTGACGCCGCCAGGGCAGGCGCGCCGCGCCTCTTCGGCGCTCACGCCCACAGTTTGCGCCGCGCCGCGCAAGGCATGGTCCGTCCAGCCGTCGAACAGGACGTTGGGCAACGTCGCGACCAGGAGCGCGTCCTTTAATTCAATGCTGTCCATCGCCGAAAGCTCCCTCACGCATCGTCATCCGACTCGTAATAATCTTCATAGCGAAAGTCGGCGGCCTCACTGTCGAACGACAGCAGCCTCAGATCGTGCATCCGTTCTATATAGAGAATACCGTCGAGATGGTCGACCTCATGCTGGATCACCCGGGCGAGAAAGCCAGACGCCGTGGCCTCGACCCTCGTACCATCGGCCAAAGCCCCCCGATAGACGATGTTTTTAAAGCGCGGCACCAAACCACGCAGGCGCGGCAACGACAGGCACCCCTCCCAGCCGATGGAGATGCGGTCGTCGAGTGGCTCGATCTCAGGATTGATGAGCGCCGTTTCGGGTATTTCTTCCCCGCCCCGGTCCGCCGGAATGCGAAACACAATCACCCGCCGCCCCACAAACAATTGGGGCGCAGCAAGCCCAACCCCGGGCGCCTCGCGCATGGTATCCTTCATATTCTCGATCAAGCGCTCAAGCTCTTGGTCGCCAAACTCCGAGACCGGTTGCGCTGCCCGGCGCAATACCGGTTGCCCCATCAGGGCGATCTTTTGTATTGGCATGATCGACTAACCCTCCAGATCATCCTTAAATGAGGGAAATGCCGCGAAATGGCAACGGGGGATCCCCCGCTTCCGCACGATCCCGGCGATTTTCTCGATATCCCCGTATCTCGACGCTTTTATCGCCAGGGCGGATGTGCTAGACAAGATGACCGCGTAAGAATCGCCATGGGGGTGGTTCGCTGTGTCGTGACGACAGCCAAGGGGTGACAGAATACCGTGCAAGTTCTGGTCCGTGACAACAATGTCGATCAAGCCCTGCGCGCGCTCAAGAAGAAGATGCAGCGCGAGGGAATTTTCCGCGAAATGAAGCTTCGCCGGAATTACGAAAAGCCGTCGGAAAAGCGAGCCCGTGAAAAGGCTGAAGCTGTTCGCCGGACGCGCAAGTTGTTGCGCAAGCGAATGGAGCGTGAAGGCTTCTAGCCAAACCCGAACTTGACGGCCAAACCTAAGTTTGGCACCCCAGACTTGAAACCCCGGATTTAGCGGCAAAAAGCGTCGCAATTTTCCAGGCATGCGCCGCTCGTTTTGGAGATGCGGTGAATTGGATATGCGGTGAATTCGCGTGTTTCGGGCATGGGGTTGATGCGCGCTAACAAATGTTAGGCCGGTTTCGCCAATCGACTTGGCCTCAATAGCCGCCAGAGAGTTAACACCGGACCCTAACGGGTCCGGTGTGTCTTTGTGTGTGTGTTTTTTACGGAATTCGGATATCTTTGACATCAGCGCTCCATAAGGGGCAAGGGAATATCCTAAGAGCACGAATGACTTTACGCCGACTGTAAAATCTGCGACACTTCCCGCCGGTTGAGCAGTCACGCCCTTTGGTTGGACGTCTTGCTTCCCCGGTCGGATGCTTCGGCTTAAAGGAGCGCCGAGCACACCAGCGGTCGCGGATGAAGAGAGGCGAGCGATGAAGGCGATCAGGATCGCACTGGTGGGACTTGCCGTCGCCTGCGCTATGGGGGTGACATTGGCACGCGCAGAAACCGCCCTCACCCTTGGCATTGTGCTTGGCCGCTCATCCCACTACGGAGTCGCCGCCACGACCCTGGCCGAAGAAATGGCCAAACGCTCCGATGGCAGCTTTCGCGTTGAGATTTTCTCCGATGGCATTCTTGGCGGCGAACGCGAGATTGTGGTCGGCACGCAGCTCGGCACCGTTGATATCGCAATCGTTTCCACCGGCCCGGTTGGTAATTTTGTGCCCGCGACCCTGATCACGGACATCCCCTTCCTGTTCCGCGACTATGCTCACGCCCGTACGGTGCTCGACGGGCCGATCGGCCAAGCGATTCTGTCCGAATTTCCTAAGCACGGCTTGATCGCTCTGGCCTGGGGCGAAAACGGGTTTCGCCATATCACCACAACCACCCGCCCAATCACGAAGCCCGAAGATCTTGTGGGCTTAAAGCTCCGCACCATGCAAAACAGCGTTCATATGCGCGCGTTCACAGTGCTGGGGGCTAAACCGATGCCACTTCCCGCACCCAACATCTACGCGGCGCTTCAATCTCATATTGTCGAGGGGCAGGAAAACCCGATCCCCGTGATTCTTGACCTAAAATTTTCCGAGGTCCAAAAATATTTAGCGCTAACCGGCCATGTTTATTCACCGGCGGTGATTATGGTATCGCCACAGCTTTGGGAGCGCCTCGACGACTCCGACCGTGCCATGCTCAAAGGGTCTGCGATAAAGGCCGGGGCCGCCATGCGCGCCACCGTCGATCACCAGGAACAAGAAGGGTTAAAAACGCTGCGCGCGGCGGGCATGATCGTGATTGATGGTATCGACAAAAGCGCGTTCCAGGCGGCCCTGGCCCCCGCTTATGCCGAATATGCCAAAACCTTCGGCCAAGCGCAAATCGACAGCATTCGCGACAGCCACCCCTGATCCAATTGGCCCCCCAAGACAAAAGACGAGGCCAACCAGGGGTGATGAGGGGGTGACAGACGCGCCCGCTTGGGGTATATCACTTCGGTGGCTCGGCCGCATAGCAGCCTAGTGAATATTTCATTAAGCTCATGCTGGCCATCGCAGAACCAGCATTCACTGCTCAGTGCCAGCAAAAAATACGAAGCAAACACAGGTCTCTGGCATGGCAAGCAGTTTACAAATCACCGTGTTAACCCTGATATCCGCTATCGTACTTACGGCAAATTTTCACCGGAGACTCAAAGCTGTAGATGATATGAAGGTTCGTCTCGGCAAAATGATTTTGGCGGTCCACAGCCAATCTAAATACATTAGAAGCCTCGCGCGCAGCACGCTTAACTTACGCCGCCTCTATCGAAGCAAACTTTTAATTAGAGATAAAACTTATGTGCGTTGTGAAGATATTACCGATTTGATAAAAAAGGCGACCAGCATAGATTGTCGACTTCATATCTTAGATGCCTGCCTATCCGGTTGACGCAGACACCCACTAGGTATAGTATTTTATAGAAAGTTGCTGGTCTGGCCAGCAATGCGTTGGAAATGGCGATCTGGGATGAATGCATC
>CAIZDL010000290.1 GCA_903931735.1 uncultured Rhodospirillales bacterium | reverse complement strand
TGCTGACCCGTCACGGGCCAACTCAACAAGGTCTTTCCTATCTTCCGGTGTCAAGAAGCCGCCACGAATCATGGTCGGAGCATGAATCCATTTCGGCTATAAACGCAAGCTTTTTCGGCTACCCAATGAGTCGGGGTATAGCTTGGGTTGCGATAGCAGCGCTCGACCGACCGCGACCCGCTGGCGCTCGCCGCCGGAAAGATGCAACGGCGCTCGCTCCAAGAGGGGGGCGAGCCCGAGCAAACCAACCACTTCGGTAAAACCGATGGCCTCGGATACGCCGAGACCGACGGTACGGTAATGCCCATAGAGCAGATTGGCGCGCACCGAAAGATGCGCAAACAGGCTGGCTTCCTGAAAGACATAGCCGATCGGGCGGCGGTGGGGCGGGCGGAACAAGCCTGTGCCATCCTGCCAGACCTCGCCATCGAGGATGAATGAGCCCTCATCCGGGCGCTGCAAACCGGCGACGCAGCGCAGCACCGTGGTCTTGCCGCAGCCGGAGGGACCAAAGAGTGCGGTGATCCCCCGCGCTGGCGCCTCGAAACCGACGTCGAGAGCGAAGCTGCCGAACCGGCCCCGGAAGCGGGCCGAGAGGCGGGGCATTTGTGTCATCATGGCCCACCCCGCCCGATGCGCTTTTCCAGCAGCATCATGGTCAGAATCACCACGAAGGAGAAGGCGAGCATGCCGCCTGCTAGGAGGTGCGCGGTGCCCCACTCGCCGGTTTCCACATAGTCGAAAATAGCCACCGACAGCACCCGCGTTTGCCCCGGAATGCTGCCGCCGATCATCAGCACGACGCCGAATTCACCGACGGTATGAGCAAAGCCGAGCACGGCGCCGGTTTGGGCAGCCACTCGACGGTGAGCCAGTGTGCGCGGGCGGCCAGCGCCGCGAGCGAGAGCTTGCTCGTGTGGATCGGTCCATTGTCCTCGACCAGGACGACCGGCTTTGTCGATCTGCCGGGCATCGGGCCATAGAGTTGGTCGAGTTGGTCGAGATGCGCCACGAAGTCGCTGCTGCGCTTGGTCGGGCTGGTATGGACGATGAGGTGGCGCGTGACGTGATCGAGCGAGCCCAGCAGGGCTACCTTCTTGGCCTGCCCCGGCGCGGGCACGCGCAGGTCCGCGCCAGACTTTGCCCAGGCTCGCGCAAGATAGGGATGCGTCAGCGCTTCGCTCTCGTCGCCGTAGAGCAGAACAATGTCGCCGGCTTCGGCCTGCCGCTTGCGCAATTGCAGGCGCAGGCCGATCCGCTCCACCTCGCTGGCGGTCTGGCGTCCCTTCAACGTGTGCCGGGGCCGCCGCCAGCGGAACTTTTTTTTCGCAGCGCCTTGGAAAGTTGTGAACGGCTGATGCTAATCCCCTCGCATGCCTCAATCTCGGCGCGCAGGCGGGCGATCGTCCAATTGGGCCGATCGGCCACGGGGGCTTCCAGCAAAGGCGTGACGACCCGCAAGGCCGTTTCGCTCTTCACTGGGGGCGGGCCGGGCGCGACGCTCGCCCGCAAGGCAGTGACACCGCCCCGGACGAAGTCGCTGCGCCACAGCCGAACCGTGTCCTCGCGCACGCCGAACGCTTCGGCAATCCGCGGACTGGTCCAGCCCGAACGCGTCAGCAGCACGGCCCGCGCCCGGTCCGCCTCCCCGCGATCCCGCGACCCGGCAAGAGCCGTCAACGCGACACGCTGTTCGTCGCTCGCCGTAACCGGAGACTTACCACCCATGCCGCACCTATCCGAATCAGTGTCAGCAGGGAATCGCAAAACCAGTCCGTTGGTCAAGCCGCTGGAATCTGCTTAGTTGCAGCGTCAACAGGATGGGCTGGGCGAGCACGGGTTCAGCCGGGCGGAACGGTGGCGTAGCCGTAGCGCTCGATTACCTTCAGCGCCTCCGGCCCCTTGAGGAATTCGATGAAGCCTCTTGCGACCGGATCGACAGCCCACTTTTCGAGCAGCACAGCATCCTGACGGATCGGCGCGTGCAAGCTCTCTGGAACCAGCCAATATTGGGCGTCGGCCTTGGAGACCACCTGGGAGAGCGCCACGAAGCCCAACTCGGCATTGCCGGTATCGACGAACTGGAAGGTCTGGGCGATGTTGGCGCCCTGGACCAGCTTGAGCGCCAGGGCATCGTAAAGACCGAGAGTCTTCAGCGTTTCAATGGCGGCGGCGCCGTAAGGTGCAAGCTTGGGATTGGCCACCGCCAGCTTCTCGAAGCCGCCGCTGGTCAGCACGCCCTCGCCGACCGGAACGGCGGGGTTCTTGCCCCAGAGCACCAAGCGGCCGATGGCATAGGTGAAGCTGGTCCCGGCCACCACCAGCCCTTCGTCCACCAGTTTGGCCGGCGTTTCCGCGTCGGCGGCAAGC
The DNA here is from genome assembly GCA_903931735.1 of uncultured Rhodospirillales bacterium. GTDB lineage: Bacteria > Pseudomonadota > Alphaproteobacteria > Azospirillales > Azospirillaceae > BOG-933. Next base: position 3,394 of record CAIZDL010000290.1, on the reverse strand, counting down.
AGGATGGAGAAGGGGGCCTCCTGCTTGATCTGAGCATAGAACTGGCCGGTGGAGCCGAAGCTCAACACCACCCTGTGGCCGGTTTTGGCCTCGAACGCCTGAACAATCTCCTTTGCTGGTGCGGTGAAATTGGCGGCTACCGCAACAGTGGTTTCGCCAGCGTTTGCAAACCTGGCGAGAGCAAAGACAGCCAAAGCAGCGAGCCGCAACGATCGCAACAGGCTTTTCATCACAAACATCTCTCCTGCCCAGATTTTCAATCCGAGCATATCAGGATACGCCCACTCTCACTACATCTAGGGTGTTGCTGCTTACCCTATCGCGTCCCGGCGGTTCGAGCCTTGACGGTCATCAAGGATCATCGGCTATTATCGGGGCTACGGGATGAGGAACGATCCAGTGCCGCCGATGCTCACCACCAGGGGACATGGGTATCTTTCGCCCCCTCGATCGACAAGGCGCTCGTAACGGCCGCTTTCGCAACCTTACTTGATTTTGATCAAAGCAAAACCGTTCAGTTTGGGCGATGGTCACCCTGGTAAATCTGACGGTAGTGAGACGGCGATGCCTGGGTCTATGCTTTCTGATCAACGCCCCCGTGTCCCAGAAAACGGTCACCACGGAGTCGCGCTTTACGGCTGGAAGGATGCCCGTCATTTCCAGTTGCTGGCGCAAGGGGTTTTGCTGGTTTGCATTGTCGCGTGGCTCGATTTCAGCCCGCCGCTCAGCGTCGGCCTATTGCTGGTCTCCGGCGCATTGGTGACCCAGGCTGCGGCCTCATATTTATACGCTTTGCCTCGCCTGGAAGTGCGAAGCGCCTTGGTCACGGGGTTGTCTCTCGCACTGCTTTTGCGTGCCGACGTCTGGTGGATTTACCTGCTGGCCGGCGCGCTGGCGATCGGATCGAAGTTCGTTGTCCGTATCGGTGGGCGACATCTCTACAATCCGTCTAATTTCGCGATTGTCAGCCTGCTCCTTTTTTCTGACCATGTATGGATTTCGCCGGGACAGTGGGGCGGCTCATTGTGGATGGTTGCGCTCATAACCCTTTTGTGCTGTCAGGTGCTACAAAGGGTTAGTCGTCTCGACATCGCCCTTTATTTCCTAGTAATCGACGCCGTTCTGCTTTCTGGGCGAGCCTTGTGGCTGGGCGATCCCTGGTCTATCCCCATTCACCAGTTACAAAATGGTAATCTTTTGTTATTTAGCTTTTTCATGATCACCGATCCCAAGACGACTCCAATGAGTTGGCAGGGAAGGCTAGTCTATGCTCTCATGATCGCAGCCCTATCTTATTGGCTAACTTTTTCTGAGCACTTACGCCCGGCCCTACTTTACGCTCTAGCAGCTTTATCACCAACAGTTTTACTCATCGATTACGTCCTTCCGGTATCTCCATTCGCCTGGTGGAGACGACAGAGTATCCAACATGCCGGATGAACCTGTAAAAGCCAGCCCTTTATGGAAAAGGCGAGATCGGGGCTGTTTGGCTTGGCCGGTACTAATGGCTGGGCTTTGGCTGATGTTGCTCCCTTTGTCGCCGACTGCATTTGCCTTGGATGTTTCCTCCGGTATCCCTGACGCCCAGCAGCCCGTCTTCAACACCACCAGAATAGTGCTTGCCTGGGATGCCGGTCATGCTGTGCTCACCATCGACCTGGGTACCCCAGGGCAAGCCGATGGACACGCACTGCTCTTGCCGATACCAGGAGAGGTCGAGACTCAGAAAATTGAGGCCGGCGATCTTTCGGCACTTGAGCATCTCGATGATGCTACTGCGCCGAGATTGACAGAAGTTCTTGAGATTCCCTGTGCCCTGCCGCCCTTGGCTCCTACGAGTAGAGACACGATGTTTAGCCATCGAGCGAAGAATGACACAGGGGCATACGAGGCCATGGTCATCGCCCCCGTTCGAATTGAAGAGATTGAGAAACATCTCTATGGCAGCCGCTTTAACCTATCTCAGTCTATTCGGTCTATTATTGCCAGTTATATCAAACAAAAGATGCGTTTCATATTGGTTAGGAAGGCTGACAAACTGTCGGAAACCCGCCCGCCTTCAGCTTTTCAATTACTAAAAATTTCATATGACACGAAAAACTTCATACTGCCGATCCGCCTTAACAGCAATCAGGGTTTACAAGACATTTTGCTGTTTACGCTAACGCGGCATGGTCGTGTAGAACCGGCAAATTACATTACAACTAAGTTAAAAACAGATGTTAAGCTTCCGCTTTTCATCCGGCAAGACTTTTCTAATTTTTATCAGGCGATGTTCGATCGCGCGAACCGAGGCGATACTCCCCGCTCCGTTTTACTAGAATATTTCGGGAGCGGCGAAAGTTGCCTGACTTGTTTGGCTCCTTCATTGAATGTCTCGGACCTTCGCAGTTTGGGAGCGACCAGGGAAATTCCTAAAGGTGGTGACTCCCAAAATGTCTACGTCACCCGACTTCACGCCCGTTTCGACACCACCCACTTTCCCGAAGATCTCATCCTCAACGAAACCCGCGATCGCGAGAGTTTCGTGGCCCGCTACCTCCTGCCCACCCTATCCACAGCCCAAATCGCGTGTCCGGCAGGAAAAGATTATCAGGAAAGCCTTTCAAACAGTGCTTGGCATCAGGCACAGGAACTCCAAAAACTGACTGGCTGGCCAGCAAGTGACATCATGATAAAAATGGCTGAGACCGGACAGTCTCTGCGTTATACTCCGCATGATACTGAGAGAGATCCTTTATTTTATCAATTCTTGTACGGAGGTCGTTAGTTCACTGCCCATGAAATATATTTTAAGTATTTGCTCATTTGACATAAACCTCTGGCACAGAAGATTAAAAATATCCCCTTACGTGGGGCTCTGACTATCCGTTTCTGTCTTTTTCGAACGCCTTTACCGCCATTCCAATGTTCTAGCTGGGAATCTGTGCTTCGACGCTTGGCGTCTGTACATCTGAATTGGTGGGCTGCTAAATATTTTATAACTTTGATGAAAATCAATTCATGTGTTTGCCGCTAACGGTATCATCCACATCGATAAAGCTTCAGCCGGGGAGGGGAAGGTGGGGATTATAAATCATATCCTTCGTGCTCTTGGAAGCTCAGTGATGTCGGATGATCATGCTAAGTTATACAGGATTGTTGCGCGCCTTCGTGATGCTGCGAGGCAGTGCAAAAACATGGATTCTTCTCAAGCAAAAAACAGGTGTTCCCTAAGTATTATTGATGAGCTAAGAAAGGAAGCGGTGGCGCACTTCAGGCGCGAAGAGCTGCTGATGGCAACATATAATTCTTGCCTATCCGGTTAACGCAGACACCCACTACATGTTGGGTGCGCCCAATCGCCGGAGTAGAGTTCAGCGTAGGTCGGCGCCTCAGCCCCGCCCGCGATCCC
>CAIZDL010000289.1 GCA_903931735.1 uncultured Rhodospirillales bacterium | reverse complement strand
TCGGCCTGTTCAGCGCCACCGGCGGCGCGCCGATCTGGGATACCACCGGCCATCGCGAATACATGGCCTTTGGCGCTGGTTATCCCACCACCGCGCTGCTGAAAGAAACCACGATCACTGGCCTGACCGTCGAGGGCCTCACCTACGCCACCCGCTTCGTCGAGGCTCAGAGCACGGTCACCCCTGACTTTGGTGCCGCCCCGCTGTGGCTCATCAGCTCCTGGACCGGCCCGGTGCAGGTGGTCCTGCCGCTGCCCGGTGACTGTCCCGGCCGGGTCGGCATCGTCAAGAAGTCCGACAACTCGTCGAACTTCGTCACCGTCACCCTGCCGTCCGGCTCAGGACCCGATAACGGCGCCGTCGTTCTGCGGGCCACCGGCGACCACGTTTCCATCATCAGCAATGGGGCCGCCTGGCACATCGTGTCGCGCCATTACGACACCCCGATCGGCGGCTGGACGAATCCCAGCGGCTCAGCCTTCACCCGTGGGCCGTTCAATGCCGACGAACTGGAAAATGTGGGATTTTCCTACGATCGCAATGTCGTCAACAACATCAATTACCGGCTTCACGACACCAGGGCGGTGCTGAGGGCGCTGATCATAGACCTCAAGATGAAAGGCATTATCGCGGACTGAAAGAAAGTGCCGACGGCGGCGAGCATCGCTTCCAGCCTGCCGCCGGCACTCAGTTTATCCGATTCACAATGTCCAAGAACCCCGCGAGCACCCTACGGTACCGGTCTCATCGACAAAAGCGAGTCCAGCGTTGATGGGTGGGGGACCACGGCGATTCCTGTCATTAAGGGCCGATATCCGAGCGTTCCGCATCGGGTTTAGGCCAAGCACGCACGCCATCTGCACCTGAGCGTGGGAGAGGCGGAAGTGCTGCCGCGCGTCGATCCTGACCACGAGATCGGCGGGGATATCGCGCAGCTTGGCCATCAGTCTGGCTCTCGTAACAGCCAATCGGTCCGAAATTCTGGTTTGCCTCAATGACTGGTCAGTTGCATCGGTTATCACCCCGTCGCAGAACCCATTCCTATCCGGAACTCGATCTGGCAGCGCGCGTATTTTTGTGCTACAAGAACCTGCGGCTAAATTTGGCTGGGAGCAAATCCCTGAATAAAGGCTGGATAGATTTGGCTAATGATAATACTCTGGATATTGGAGGGTAATGTTGGCGCCGGACGTGAATAAGCCCTTGAGAGACGGTTTCTCCAGACAACCGCCCGCACTCGTGCCCAGCAATGCTGTTGCACCATTCATTCCTATGGTCTGCCAATGGCAAATGCCCAATGGCTATAGCTCGGCACATGCGGAGGGGGATGAAGCTGTTGCAATAGAACTTAGACCAGAACACGTGAATCTTCATTCCATTGGGCCAGAATGTAGCCTCATCCACCAACTAGGTCGCCCAAAGCAATTGGTCACACACTCCTGTACGTATGTTCATGATCGCCCAGTACTTGCATTTCGCGCTCGCTTAATGGGGCGCGGTCGTGTCAAGCTGTCTCAGCTTGATTATACTACAGAATTACCTTACATGTATTTCGCCGAACTGATCAATCCAGGCAGTGTAGTGTCTTTAGAGGAGTGCCTAGAGCCTGGAGAGGTGGCCTGCTTCATGGTCTCGGAGGCTAGGCTTCGCGGCATGCTGGATGGTATACGGGTCCCAAAGCCGATTGAGTTGGCACTCGGTGGCCAGCACGACGACTTCCAGATCACATCTCGGATGTCAGCTAATATCAGACGACTTTTTATGGCCTCTTGCAGCACGCCCTACAGTGGTGATTTAGCGAGACTATACCTGAATGGAATGTTTTTC
>CAIZDL010000288.1 GCA_903931735.1 uncultured Rhodospirillales bacterium | reverse complement strand
GCAAATCTCAAGCCGGCGGACAAGCCTTACGAGGTGCGCGACACCCGCCTGAAGGGGCTGCTGCTGCGTGTCCAGCCCAGCGGCGTCATGTCCTATTACGTCGAGTGGGAGCGCGGGAAGCGGATCAACCTGGGTCGCGCCGATGCGGTGACGCCAGCACAGGCCAGGGATCAGGCGAAGACCATCCTCGCCGAAGCCTACAAAGGAAATGATCCCGCAGCGCCACGAAAAGCCCTGAAAGAGCACACCCTGCGCAGCTTTCTCGACGAGCTTTACGAGCCGTGGGCGCGGGCCAATGTCCGATCATTCTATAACACCATGACGAGGCTCCTGGTCAGCTTCGCCGATCTGCTCGATAAGAAGCTCGGCGACATCACTCCGCTGGAGATCGAGAAATGGCGCACCTGCCGGCTAAACGGCGGCGCCAAGCCCAGCACGGTCAATCGCGACATCAACGACATCAAGTCGTCTTTTGGCAAGGCGACGCTTTGGCTCAAGGGGTTCGTCAACCCGATAGCCGACGTGAAGCGCCTCAAGACCGATTCGAACAAGAAGGTTCGCTTCCTTTCCGCCATCGAGGAAAGACGTCTTCGAGTCGTGCTTGACGACCGCGAGGAGCGAATCCGCCAGGAGCGCGACAGCGCCAACGCTTGGCGCCAGGGGCGCGGCTATGAACTGCTGCCAGACCTTCGGTCTGCCACCTTCGCTGACTACCTCAAGCCGATGGTGCTGCTTAGCCTGAACACTGGAATGCGCCAGGGCGAGGTGTTTGAGCTGACCTGGAGAGAAGTTGACCTCGGCCGGCGGGAGATCACCGTCGAAGGCGCCAAGGCGAAGTCAGGACAGACTCGGCACATCCCGCTGAACGACGAGGCGTTGGCGATACTCGCCGACTGGAAGGCGCAATCGGGCGGCGCCGCATTGGTATTCCCCGGCAAAGACGGCCGACCGTTCGACAACGTGCGGAAGTCTTGGGATGCCGTGCTGGTGGCTGCGGAGATTGAGGATTTCCGCTGGCACGACATGCGCCACACCTTTGCCTCCAAGCTGGTGATGGCCGGCGTTGACCTGAATACCGTCCGCGAGCTGCTGGGGCACTCCGATATCAAGATGACGTTGCGCTACGCCCATCTTGCCCCGGAGCATAAAGCGGCTGCAGTGGCAAAACTAAATGGAATAGCTCTATGACCCCTCTGGGAGAATCGCAATGACAGGCACATACCGACAGCAGTTACCTGCTAAGGTTCTTCCTGCTGTTCAGGATTATGAGACATATCCGCCTGCGCCTGGGGATTTATTTTGGATCATCGACGGTGAGGATACTGGTTTCTATTTTCACCTCGAAGAACGCGAATTTCATGGGTATCGGGGGTATATATTAACGGCGCGCAATGATCAGAGGCGCAGGGCGACTCTTTCTACACGATTATGGGTTAGTGATGCTCGGCTTTTTTCCGAATTCGAACGAGTCGAAAGCTCTTTTCATATTCTTCTGGATCCGGAACATTCGTGTTACACAAGTGATTATTCGTATTATGTTGATCTGAATGAATGCCCACTCTATACCGAGACGGCCGGGTTGCTTTCCCTTCTTGCCTATCCTGATGATGTCCGCAAAAGATATAAGGCTGAAGAGGCATACATCTATAACGCGGCTACGGTCGCGGAGTCTAGGGCTCACGCGTTCCCAGAGTCTGGGCGTAAGCAGTTTCGCATTGTTGATGTGCGCCCGAAAAACAAAACTGAAACAGCTGAATTAGACATAACGCTAAAGCATTTCGCCATCAAGTTGCGCGAAAGACTGGCGGCGGCACACATAGCGTCTTCTCTAACGCGCGGGCCAGGGCTGCCATCTTCTCTAAATGCGGCTATTGACGGGTTTGTGTCGGAACGGAAATTTTTTAACGATAAAAACGTCTCAAATTTTCGCAAAGGTATTTGGCAGCCATCTATACCTGTGCTTCATCTTGCGATTGCATTTTCCGAAGTGCTGGAAAATGAAGTTTGCTGCAACGCGCATAATTTTTTTTCTATCCAGCAGTTACTTAGCCCGATACTTTTTTTTGACGAGTTTCTTCCCGAGCTACTTGAGTGGGCGACTGAGGCCGAGCAGGTCATTTGCCAAATTCCTTCTTTAGGGATTTCGGCAAGTGATTTAATTTCGGTCGGGGTGGCCACCGACCATCTGCGCTGATGCAATGTTTCAAAAAAGTCAAGGTATGTTTCCTCCGTTTTCTTAACTGGTTCGCCCAGTCGATTCAGGTGATGTTTTAGCCAACACCACCCGCGCCTGGAGGCCCCCCTATGACCACCCCTGTGACCCTCGACACGGAAGCGGCTGCCGCTATTTTGGGCAAGTCGACGAGCTGGCTCAAACAAGGGCGCTGCTCGGGCAGCCCGACCGCGCCCCCATTTTTAAAAATCGGGCGCTCGGTCCGCTACCTGCGGAGCGATTTGGAAGCCTTTCTGGCGCGCCGGCGGTTTACTTCTACAATCGCGGCGCGCGCCGCTGCCGACGCGCTGTCTGACACCCCCCTGTCAGATAGCTGACACCCCCTGTCTGCTGTCAACCGG
>CAIZDL010000287.1 GCA_903931735.1 uncultured Rhodospirillales bacterium | reverse complement strand
CTGACCCGTCACGGGCCAACTCAACAAGGTCTTTCCTATCTTCCGGTGTCAAGAAGCCGCCACGAATCATGGTCGGAGCATGAATCCATTTCGGCTATAAACGCAAGCTTTTTCGGCTACCCAATGAGTCGGGGTATACCTTAATTTTTGAGACAACCCCATGGATATTGTCATTGTGCACGAAAAAAGGCATGACTTCGTGACCGGCGTCGATTAGCGCTTCCATTTCGCCCCGGACGACCGAATCTTCACCGCCGGGTTGCTGATAGAAATTGTGGACCAGAAGGATGCGCATGGGACCGCGCCGCATGTGTGTCTGAATGCTGGCAATTTATCAGTTTACGCGGGAGCTGCAAAATGCTAAATGCGACGCCATCGTCGATTCACTCACTGGCCGCGAAAGCCATCTCATGGCATTGAACATAGCGAGCCTCAAACGGGCACTCCAAGCCCTGGTCCGGAAGCGTGCACCGATCGTCTTCGGCGACATCTCCCGCTTCGAACCGGCTAGCCGGGAGTTTGGTCTGGAGCGAGGCACAGCAATAGACCGCTATTACATCGATGCCTTCATTGCCGCCAATGCCGACGCCATCGTCGGCCGGGCGCTCGAAGTGGGGGAGTTGCGTTATCTGAACCGGTTCGGCGACCGAACCAGCGAGAAATGCGTCCTCGCGCCAGCGCGGGCGATCGTCAAGGACGACCCTGCGTTGAGCCGGGCGGTGATTGGAGACCTGACGGACTTGACCACCCTGCCCATCGGGGCTTTCGACGTCTTCGTTTGTACCCAAACCCTCAACTTCATTTTCGATGTCCGCGGGGCCATCCGCGGGGCTCATCATGTTCTGGCGCCGGGCGGTACTTTTGTCGGAACCGTTGCCGGCATCAGCCAGATCAGCCGCTACGACATGGACCGCTGGGGCGATTTCTGGCGATTTACCACGCTGGCCATGACCAAACTGATCGGGGAGGTATTCGGTTCCGGCAATGTCAGGGTTGAGGCTTGGGGGAATGCCCTGACCGCCCAGATGTTTCTCCAGGGTCTCGCTGTGGAGGATGTGCCAAACCGCGCACTCCTTGATCGTCGCGACGACGATTATCAACTGGTGATCGGCTTTCGCGCCAGGAAAGTAGCATGATCATTACCACCTCATGGGATGATGGGGCACCGGACGACCTTCGGTTGGCGGATATGCTGGCTCGTCACGGTATCGCCGGCACCTTTTATGTACCGTGTCGCAACCAAGAGGGGCGGCCGGTGATGAACGCCGGTGCGCTGCGGCATGTGGCGCAGGGGTTTGAAATCGCAGCCCATACCATCGACCATGTTGACCTGACCGCGGTGCCGGTCGACGAAGCCGACCGACAGATCCGCGACGGCAGGCGCAGTCTTGAGGAAACGCTCGGCACCGCCGTTCGTGGCTTCTGTTACCCGCGCGGACGCCAGACCCGGACCATCCGGCGTCTGGTGGCTGCCGCCGGCTTTGACTATGCCCGCACGGTCCGGAATTTCAGGACTGAGGTGGGCGGCGATCCCTTCGCGATGCCGGTGACGCTTCAGCTGTTTCCTCACCGGCCGACGGCTTATCTGCGCAACCTGATCAAGTATGGACTCAGTCCGCAACGGCTGCGACTGGGGCTCGCGGCCCTTGCTACGCCCAATCTGGTTGATCGGGTTGCGCGTTTGGTGGATATCTGCGCGCACTCGGGTGGCGTCTTTCACCTATGGGGCCATTCCTGGGAGATCGAGGAGCAAGGGTTGTGGCCGACGCTTGATCAAATTCTGTCGCACCTCGCCCGATCCGTTCCCAGGGCGGCGTTTGCAAGCAACTATCAAGTTTTAGAACGCGAACAAGGTGCGGCAATATCGAATTTTCGGATTGACTGAGATGCCCATCAAGGTAACCCAGATTGAGCTAACACTTCCGCAATACCGAGTTGCTTTCTGTCAGGCCGCACGGAAGATTCTTGCAGAGCGGGGCATTGATTATGAATACATCGTCGGCCAGCCAACCGCCGATCAGGCCGCCAAAGCCGACTTGGCCACTCTGGGCTGGGAGCGGCGTGTAGACAATCGGTACCTGCCGGTTGGTCACACGCCGCTGGTCTGGCAGCCGGTGCTCCGGGAGTTTTGGCAAAGCGATCTGGTCATCGTCGGGCAACAGAATCAGCGTTTGGTCAATTACGTTGGCCAGATGCTCGGGCCGTTGCGGCCGGCCCGGCTGGCGTTTTGGGGTCACGGCCGCAACTTCCAGGCCCGTAGCGAAGCATCGCCTGCGGAACGGTGGAAGCGCTTCTGGGCGTCCCGGTGCGACTGGTGGTTTGCCTACACTGAGCAATCACGCGAAGCCGTCGAGCGCTGTGGCTTTCCGCCCGAGCGGATCACCGTCTTTCATAATGCCATCGATACTGCCCAATTGCGCCGGTGGGCCGACGACATGGGTGAGGAAGAGCTGGCCGCATTGCGCCGCCGACTCGAGATCACCACCGACCGGGTCGCCGTCTATGTCGGTGCGCTCTATGACCACAAGCGGATCGATTTTCTGATCGAAGCCGCCATCGCCGTGCGACGCCGGCTCCCGGATTTCGTGCTGATCGTGGTCGGAAGCGGTGTGGACCGGCCAAAGGTCGAACAGGCCGCGGCGGCCCATCCGTGGATTCGCTATCTCGGCCCCCGGTTTGGTCGGGAACTGGCCGCCATCTTCCGGCTCGGTCGGGCGGCCGTGATGCCGGGAGCGATAGGTCTCGGTATTCTGGACGGCTCGGCGCTCGGCGTGCCCATGGTCACCACCACCTATCCGTATCACGGTCCCGAGTTTGCCTATCTGCGATCGGGCGAGAACGGCCTGATCGTGGGCGATTGGCAGGACCCGCAAGCCTATGCCGACGCAGTTACGACCGTCTTGGTAGACAGCGCGGTTCACGCACATCTTGCCGATGGCGCCCGGCGCATGGCGGAGACCCATACGATTGAACGGATGGCGGAGAACTTCGCCGATGGTGTCGTTAAGGCTATTGCGGCGCCCAGGTGCTGGTAAACCGAACTAAATACTATTGAAGTTGAGGGTTGTAATGACGATTGGAAGCTTATTGACGAAATGCACCCAAAGAGCTTCTTTTGAAGCACGAGCATTTTACTATAAGAATTTTGCCGCGTATAGCCGCAGTCCCAATTTGAAGATTTTTGAATGCCCTCTATGTGGTTGGTCTGGCCCCTTTATGACGATATATCCCACTTACGGACAACGCTTGCACGCAGTCTGTCCGAAATGTAGGGCTGCTGAACGTCATAGACTTCAACAACTGGTGTTGGATAACATTCTCGCTCAATTTTCTCCAGGGGATAAGCGGTGTTTGCAGTTTGCACCAGATCAAATGACCGATATCTTGAAGAGATTATTTGGTGAAGGAAGTATCGTTGCCGATCTTGAGCCAAAGCGAGGTTCGATGATGAACGTCGATATGCGCTCAATACAATTTCCCAACAATAGTTTTGATTTTATCTTTGCGTCGCACGTCCTTGAGCATATCAAGGAAGATACTGTGGCTTTGGCCGAATGTTATAGGATTCTAAAGCCCGGAGGCATGGCGGTTCTACCCGTCCCGATTGTTTGCTCGAATACGATCGAATATCCCTTTGCGGTGCCTGAGGAAGCCGGTCACGTAAGAGCACCAGGAATGGACTATTTCGATCGGTACAGGTCGGTGTTCGACTCTGTGAGGATATTTACCTCGGATGATTTTGACGAGCGCTATCAATTATATATTTTCGAGGATCGCACCCAGGTTCCCAACGAGCATTGCCCGTATCGAACAAAGATGGAAGGAGACCGTCATATCGACGCCGTTCCCGTCTGTCAAAAATTATCTAATTGAAAGCAAGCTGAATATCGTCTTGAGAAAATCTGCGCCAAAATAAAAGAGTAGCGCTAAATACGCCATACCTGCCACCACCAAGAACCCGATATTTGAGATAAGGCCCGTAGCCATGAAAAGGAACGGGCTACCGCAAACTGATGCAGCAAGAACAAGGCAAAGCGGCTTGCCCATAGCCCAGCCAAACTCCGAAAGCCGGGCTGGAATGAGCGGCCGAACAAGAAAAAACCAGCACGGGATAATTGCAAAAGCCCAAAATAATAATATGGACACCGGAATACCAAGTGAGCCCCAGGCGCTTCCCGTAATCGCAACTCCAAGCGTTAATACGGCAACAACAAGATTCCAGTAAAATGGCAGGTCCGCGCGCCCGCATGCCAGAACAAGGGACCCAACCGGATTAATCGCTGTGTAGATCATAGCCTGAATTGCCAAGACCTTTAAATATGGCGGCGACAGTCCCCACTTATCACCAAGAAATAATGCGACGACCTGATCTGACAAAAGGCATATAGACATAAGGATCGGAAAAACACAATAACATAGGTACTGAACAGATTCGCAGTATGCGGCCTTAACTTTGCCCTTGTCATCTTGTTTGCTTGCCATAATGGGAAATGCGACTCTATTAACGATAGAATTGATTGTGCCATATATCCTCATCGTAATTGACTTGGCGATTTGATAGCTACCGCAAGTTTCAGGGCCAAAAAGCTTGCTAATGAGAATAATATCAATTTCAGATCGCAGTTGGTTAATCACCCCTTCGCCCATTTGAAAAAGGCCAAAATGAACGAAGGATTTTATATCATCGTGTTGATAGATGAAACTCGGTCGCTGATATCTGCGAAATCCGATTAGCAAAAACATGACCGTCGCAATGCCCCTCAGGCTCAGGGTTGCCCAAACCAAGGAATAAACCCCGGCCCCTCCTAAGGCAAAGCTGATGCTAACAATGGTAGACATCATTGCGGCAGCGATCTCAGCAATCGCAAGGCTGCCAAACCGAAGGTCCTTTTGAAGGAGTATCCGATAAAGATTGCCTGCTGCGGTGATGGAAAAAACGGGAGCGATCAGGATAATAAGATTAGCCAACCGAGGCTCATTATAGAATTGCGCGACAAAAGGACCTACTAACAATACGACCAAAGTTAAGGCAATTCCCGTTGAGATGTTGACCCAATAAAGGCTAGATAATTGGCGCTGGCTAATCACCTGCCGGTGGATGATGGCATTTCCTATTCCCATGTCCCCAAATATCTGAACAAACCCCACAATTACCAAGACAACTGCCATCAGTCCAAAATCAGTTGGGTTAAGCAGACGCGCCAAAACCGCCAACTGCAAAAGGTGAAGGAGGTTGACTACACCTGTTGAAATCGCTGTCCACCGTATGCCCGCCAGAGCCGCCGCTTTCATTGACATGGCTTTTGCCCAACCGCGAAATATCCGGTGGCCTCATTCTGCCATGTCGGATCGAGCCTATCCAAAATCGGAGCAAGAATTTGCCCAAGGTACCATATGGGGGACATCACAACCCGCAGGATTAGTTGCATTGGGCGAGGCCCTCGAATGAGCCGCGCGAGCGTATAGTTGACCTTCATGACGAGCATGGTAAAGACACCAGACTGTGGAGTTATAGAGATATTGATAAAGCCAGCCTTGTTGAACATGTATCGTAATCCGAAAGGTGTAAACCGAAAATAGTCATGCGGAACCTCGTGCAAATGCCACTGCCATGGCACCTGCACGAGAATCCAGCCTCCTGGCTTCAGGATACGCCAAGCTTCATTCAGCATTATTTGCGGTTCGCACAGATGCTCCATAACCGACAGCGAGACAACTGCCCCTGCAACCCCCGTTTCAATAGGCAAGGGCTGATTGAGGTCCGCGGTTACATCAACCAGGATTTTGTGGAAGCTTTGGGTCCAATCGACACCCACATACCGATCGGCAGATTTAAGAAAAAATGCTCTATAGGGCGCCTCACCACAACCAAGATCGTATACGTCTCCCCGGACATACTCGATATATCTAGCAAGAAATGAATCATTAATGTTATAGAGAAGCCAGTTATGCGCCCCCCGATTAGGATGGCCCTTGCTTATTTTCTTTTGGCTCATCTTAACCTACCTCATGACTCGTTTTAATCCTCAACGCTACCAAGCAGGCCATCGTAAAAATAGAATGGCTCGGGTAAAATGCGTTGAGAAGCTCGTACTCACCAAGACCACGAGCCAAAAATATAAACATAATTGAAAGGGGCCACTCATCGATGGGGGAAACTATCCGAGCGGTGACGGAGAATGCTCTGGCAAGCGCAACAAAAAAAGTGATAATAACCATGGATCCACATGCATAGCCCATTTCAAGAAGTGAGCCAACATATAGACTATGGGGGTTGGCTAGGTATGCAGTCGCCCCAAGAGCATTGTTACCAATCAAGAGTCCATGAGTAAGCGACATGCCAAATCCAATGCCAAAAGGATAATTAGCTAAGGTTGAGAACGCGATTTCCCAAATATCACGCCGGCCAGTCATGGTGGCGTCCCGATTGAGAATTTCCAAAGCCGTAATGATATCTAAATATCCAACAACAAATAAAAACATTATAATGGCCCCGCAAGATAAAGCGCATATAATCAAAACCCGGCGATAACTGTGCAGCATCGAAACAGCTAAGAATATAGCCGGAACAGCGCAAACAATGCTCACCAAGGACTCGGAGTAAATTAAACAAATAGCGGCCACAGCTACATTTAAAATATTTACGATATATACCCACCCCCTTACCTTTTGCGAAAAAAAATGAATTGAGATGACAACGGAAATCAAGGCGACAAGGCCAAGCTGATTTTTGTGCGGGGTGATCCCCATCAAGCCATTATAGAATGCATCAGACATGACTGCGAAATCAGGAAAAAAAATGCCGGCAAATAGGCTTGACCAACAGACAATGGCAGACGACAAATAAATAATAAAAAAAACCTCAACCCTTCTGAAGGTCACTACCACATAGGCGCCAAGCATGACGACAGCAGACAAAGAAACGGCTCTAAAAAATGAAACCCAAAATATATCGCGTTGCTGTGTCGAGAAAACAACAAATGCTGAAACAGCGGCAGCGGCACATATAAATAGATTAAGTCTGTCCTTAAGGAGTTCGTCGAATACGAAGCCAGCCTTCGTTAATGGCACAAGTAGCGCAATTAAATAAAATGCATAATAGGTATAGGCGTTACTTTCATTTGCATACCCTAGAATAAACTCATCGATTGGCCGAAATCCTGAAAACCAAAGTGAAAATAGCAGCGCGACAACAAAAACGCCTACATAATTACTCCGATCATCATCACGTCTACTGCCTGGCAGACAACTGTTGCGAGATTGCTTGATCTCTAACATCATCATAAATACCTTCCAGTTTACAAGCTTGTTTGGCTACCGAAAAAAGGCGGAGGACTCTTTCACGCCCGCACATTCCCATCGCTCGTGCTCGATCAGGGTCAGCAAACACCAACTCCATGGCTGATGCAAGGCCCCCCACATCCTCCTCATCGCATAAGAACCCCGACGCCCCGTGCTCGACGGCTTCAGCCGTCCCCCCGGTACGGGTTCCGACAACGCAGACTCCACAGGCTTGGGCCTCGGTAAGGACGAGTCCAAATCCCTCCCGCCACCCATCCGGGCCGGTTCGAGGGCAATGAAGCAACGCTCTCGCTCCTTGCAGGACCGGTATAATCGCATCGTTGGGCACAACCCCCAGGAAGCGAACGCGATGGCCAATACCAAGTTCGCGGCTCAGAGACTCCAGGGCCGCACGTTCCGAGCCGTCGCCAATAATCCAAAACTCTAGATGCGGCCATTTTTCGGCGCCCTTGTGGAACGCCCGCAGCGCCAAATCCACCCCCTTTATGCGCTCGAGCCGGGCGATTGCGAGGACGTAGGGCACCTCGACCGGCGTGGCGGCAGGGTGGAATCGGTCGACATCAATCCCGATATAGTGGGTTCGAAGTTTTTCCGGAGGCACGCCACGACTGATCATTTGTCCGCGGATGAAATCTGAAACGCACAAAAAGAGCTGCGTCCCATCGACCAACCGGGCGAATTTCTTTGCATACTGGCGGAAACTCCAGACCCGGCTCGAAGCCAGCGCGTCGAATGAAATCGTTCCATCCATCCCATGAATCGTAACGATCAAGGGAACGCCGATGCTTCGCGCCAATTTCATCGCCCACAGACCATCGGGACCGAAGTGCGCGTGAATAAGGGACAAATCATCCAAACCGCCAAAAGTTAGCCTGGGATGTAGACCAAAGGCGAAGGCAATATCTCGCACTCTCAAAAAATCGTGATCACTGAGCGCCCAGTGGGGCAAATCGAGCGGGCCAAGGCGCCGTCTCAGGAGCATGCGGGGTTGGTACCGGAGAAAATGACGGGCATGGGCCATCACAAAGGGCTCAGAAAACAGGGGCCCGGCCGCCCGAAAAATCCCTACCCTTCGCACCGTTTGCTCGGTCGGGTCAGCGGATGAGCGTGCGGCACTGGATCGATCAATAGCATAGGGCATGATCGCACCGTTATTATCATACACGTTGCGCATTGCAGTTCGCGACTCCCCCAAAGAATGACACCACGCCGCCCGCTCACCAAACTCTGATATCATTCGCGATTGATCGTACAGTTCGATCACCGATGCAACAGATAATGCGGGCTAGAGCGGTCCCCGATCAGGTTGCATATCCGGAATTTTTGAACAAACTTCGGCATTCTGGGTATCGAAATAATTCGATAGCATAGCCTATCGCCTTCCAGAGCGCCTCTTTTGTTCTGGCCCCAATTTTTCGCAGGAATG
>CAIZDL010000286.1 GCA_903931735.1 uncultured Rhodospirillales bacterium | reverse complement strand
GCTGACCCGTCACGGGCCAACTCAACAAGGTCTTTCCTATCTTCCGGTGTCAAGAAGCCGCCACGAATCATGGTCGGAGCATGAATCCATTTCGGCTATAAACGCAAGCTTTTTCGGCTACCCAATGAGTCGGGGTATAGGATGATTTGCCCGCGTTACTATAGCTGCCACCAATCAACCAACCACCATAGCCAAGGTTAACTCCGATCTGGTAGGCGGAAAGGTCATGAAAAGCCACCCCATTGGTGTCGGCGGGCGAGTCCCCATGCTCATAACCGGCGCTGACGGCAAGGTGAATATCGTGGAATTTGGCGTCATAGCGCAGGCCCGGCTCAATAATATTTCGGTAGCCGCAGCCAAAAAGTGAGGACGCTGCCGGTTGAGTTTCAGCGCAAAGGCTTTGGTTGCTGGCGTTAGCAGGAGTGAGGGCGCTTCGGTCGACGTGGGTTCCAATGCTGAGGTTCTTTGGAGCGTATGAAATCATGATCATGAGGCCGGTGTCGGCCTCATCTTGGGGCAGAAGGCGGGGCGAGAAGTAATTGATCCTGGTCGCCCAGTCGGTGTTGGTAACAATATTCCAACCGCCGCCGAATTGACCTTCAACGTAAGTGTTTTGGTTTTGAATCCAGCCCGAGCCGGCGCTCCAGTCGCCAACCACCCCGCCGGTGCCAAACCCGCTCGGCGCGACCACGCCCCATTGGCTATTGATGCCGGGGGCGAGCCCGGCCTCGACCCGGCCAAGTCTGCCGTTGAGGAAGAGATAAGCTTGATCGGCATCGATGGCGCCCGTGGCGACGTGGGCGCGAAACCGCAGGGTCGCGCCATATTCCAGGCCATTGTCGGCGACCGCCATCGGCGTAATGTGGAACCGGAAGCGGTTGCTTAAGCCGCCGATGGTCTTTTTATCCGTCGAATCGTAGGTTTGGTTGACAAAACCGCGCGTAAAGTAGGCGTCGCCACCCACTGAAATATCAAATCCGCCTGGGGCTGGCCCACCAGCGGTTGAATTGGCCGCAGCGGTGCCGCAGGTGAGGAACAGGAGTGCCCCGCCGGCAAGGAAAATTCGGTTCATTCCGGTCAGCCCTCCTCGTTGCCGCTGGTGCTGGTATCCTGGCTGGTGTCGGTGGGGGCGCCGCGCAACACGGTGAGCACCGGGCGCGGGTCGAGCAGTCCGGCCGCGCGCAAATCATCGACACCGGGCAGGTCGCGCAGGGACGCCAAGCTGAAATGATCAAGGAAATGGTCGGTCGAAACCCAGGTGAGTGGTCTACCCGGCGTTTCGCGCCTGCGTCCTGGCTTGATCCAGTTATTTTCCATCAAGAGGTCGAGCGTCCCTTTGCTGGTGGCAACGCCGCGAATACTTTCAATTTCGGCGCGGGTGACCGGCTGGTGATAAGCGATCACGGCCAGCGTCTCGATGGCTGCGCGTGAAAGCTTGCGTTGCACATCCTCCTTGGGGCGCAAATAGGGGCCAAGATCGGCGGCCGTTCGGAACGCCCAGCGCCGGTCCTGCCGCACCACCTCAATGCCGGCCCCGGCATAGCGGGTTTGCAGCGTTGCCAGCAGGGGCCTGATGTTAACCCCATCGGGAAAGCGCGCGGCCAGGACTTGCTCGTCCAGCGGTTCGGTCGCGGCAAACAGCAGGGCTTCGAGGAAGCGCAGTTGGTGCGCGGGGTCGTGCAACGGCAGGGCTGGGAGCGCTGTCGGTTCGGCGTCCGCCTCCTCACCATCGCCGGGTTGGGGGAATTCGTCGTCGGTCATGGTGTCACCGAGCCTGTAATATGCGCCGCAGCCAGATTGGCCCAAAGGCCCCATCCTGCCGTAATTCGATCCGCCCTTCTTTTACCAGTTCCAGGCTGGCGGCAAAGGTTGCGGCCAAAGCCGAGCGTGAGCGCAAGGAGCCATCGCCCCGTTCCGGTAAAAATGAGGCCAGAGTCGCCCAGTCCGGCAGGGAGCCCAAAAGCTTTCCAAGTCGCGATAGCGCATCCTCCAGAGAATAGAGTTCGAGGGGTTGGATGGTTAGGGTATTGGCTTCTTGGCGCCATCGATGCTCACCATAGGCTTTGAGCAAATCATAAAGGCTGACTTCCATAACCGGAGTCTTTTCAATATCGAGACCTTCCGGCGCCCCTCGGGCAAAGACATCGCGGCCAAGCTGGGGCCGGGCCATCAACCGCGCCCCCGCTCCGCGCATCGCCTCTAACCGTTGGAGTTGAAACGCCAGCGCCGCGGCCATTTCCGCGCCGCCGGGTTCCTCATCGGCGCCTTCCGGCTCGGGCAACAAGAGGCGCGACTTCAGGTAGGCCAGCCACGCGGCCATAACCAGATAATCGGCGGCCAATTCGATGCGTACCCGCCGCGCCACCGCGACGAACTCCAAAAACTGGTCGGCGAGTTGTAAAATCGAGATCCGGGTGAGGTCCACCTTCTGGTTGCGAGCCAGGGTCAGTAGCAGATCGATCGGGCCTTCAAAACCGTCGAGCGCCAATACGAGTTGTTCCGAGGTGGCGACGGCACCCCCGAAACTATCTTCGGCAAATTCCTCTCCCGGGGTCATTGCCGCCGCTCCTCAATGTCCACCGAAGCGGGTGGCGACGCCGAACAACCGACAGATCTGGTTGGAAATTCCATCCACCATCGGTCCGAGCAGCGAGGAGAAAAAATCGAGATGCAGCCCGATTTGGGAGCCAATGGCCGGTAAAATAAAGAAAAACAGCATCAAGAGCAGCATCCCCAACCGCTCCAGTCCGGCAAAGCGGATCGCCAGCGGTGTCGGGAGCAGCCCAACCATCACCCGGCCGCCGTCGAGCGGCGGTATCGGCACCATGTTGAACACCGCAAGCACCACATTGATCTCCACCGAGGTCAAGAGTGCGCGCACGACCCAATAATTGACCGAATAGGGCAACCCAACGGTGAATGGCAGCAAAAACGCGGAGAGCAGTGCCAGAATAACATTGATCCCCGGCCCAGCCAGAGCCACCCACACCATATCTCGTTTGGGGTTGCGCAGGCGGCTGAAATCCACCGGCACCGGCTTTGCCCAGCCAAAAAGGAAATCGGTGGCAAAATACATCAGCGTCGGCAGCACAATGGTGCCCACCGGGTCGATATGGCGGATTGGGTTGAACGACACCCGGCCGAGCCGATACGCGGTATCGTCGCCCAGTTTCCACGCAACAAAGCCGTGCGCTGCTTCATGAAAGGTGATGGCGGTAATTACGGGCACCGCCGTCATCGATACGTCGTAAATAATGCGGCCGAGATCCATCGCGCCCTCTTAGCCGGCCGTTGGACCCTGGCGGCGTGTGGTTGGGTCTTCGGCGGTGGCTACCCAGTCCCCGCCCACCGGGTCGAGCCGCACCCGTTCCAGCAGCGTCGCCAGCCTCGCCCGCGCCACGGCTATGACCATCGGTTGCGGCGGCTTGAGCGCCACACGCGCCCGTGCCCAGCGTATCCCCGCTTGCCCTTCAAGAAAGGGCGTCACGGCGGCGATTTCCCGCATTTCGGCCAGAGTGCCGTTGCAGTGAAGAGCGATGTCGCAGCCGGCTTTAAGCACCGCCAGCGCCCGCGCGGCCGGCGTGCCTTCCAGCGCGCCCATCGAAAGATCGTCGCTGAACAACAGCCCGTCGAAGCCGAGCTGTTTGCGCACCACCTGTCCGATCACGGTGAGCGAGGTGCTGGCCGGATGTTTGGGGTCGAGCGCGCGGTAAACAACGTGGGCCACCATGCCCATCGCCTGATCGGCCAACTCGCGGAACGGAACAAAGTCGGTGCTGTCCAACTCGCTGCGCGGCTCGCAGACCACCGGCAATTCTTCGTGGCTGTCGGTGCGGGCGCGGCCGTGGCCGGGGATGTGCTTGATCACCGGCAGCACGCCGCCCGCCAACAAGCCATCGCAACAGGCCCGGGCGAGCGTGCTGACCAGGGCCGGATCGTCGGAAAAGGCCCGGTCGCCGATCACATCGTGGGCATGGGGCACGGGCACATCGCAGACCGGAGTGCAGTCCACGGTGATGCCCAGATCGTGGAGCATCGCCGCCAGCAGCCGGCCGTTGAGCCACGCCGCCTCGATCCCTTCTTGGGGGCTCTGTTCGGCAAGGGCGCCGATTCGGCGGGCGGGGGGGTGAGCCGGCCAATCGGGGGGGCGCAGCCGGGCCACCCGGCCGCCTTCCTGGTCGATCAGCACCGGTGCGTCGGCGCGGCCGACCGAGGCGCGCAACTCGCTGATCAGGAGCTTCACCTGCTCCGGCGACTCGACATTGCGCTTGAACAAAATGAAGCCGAGCGGGTTCACCTCGGTGAAAAAAGCCCGCTCATCATCTTGGAGCGCGGTGCCGATGCAGCCAAACACCATCGCACGCGGCGGTGCTGGTTGCGCACGATCTACCGGTGTCGGCACCGTAATATCTGTCGGTGCCAGCACCGTGACAGGCGACGACGGAGGACAGCCTTCGGCGCAGGATTTGTGTTCAATTGCGGGCAATTTGACACCCGACGTTTTGGCCCTTGAGCTGATCGCAAATGAAGTGCGCGCGCCCTTCATCAATCGGCCCGGCTTGAAGACGGAAATAGACGCCTTTTTCACCGAGATCGGCGCGGACCACGATCAAAGGCAGGTTACCCAACAGTTCCCGATGCCGTGCCTGAAGGCGCTTCCATTCGGTTTGAGCGTCGGCTTCTCTCGGCACGGCGCCAACCTGAATGCGAACGTTGTTTCCGGTCAGGGTCACGGGGGCTGGTTTGGCGGTCGCGGCCGGTTTGGGAGGCGTGGCCGGGTTGAGCGGGGGTGGTTTTGCCACGGCCGGGGTGGGTTTGGCCGGGCTGGTGGGCGTGGGCTTGGCAGTGCCGCTCGCCGTTGGTGCGGGCTTGGCGGTGTCGGCCGGTGCCGGGCTAGGCTTGGGGGGCGCAACGGCGGGCGGCGGCGGTGGCGGTGGCGCCATGTCGTCGGTTAGCCCGGTGCTTTGCGCCATCGGCGGCGGCGCCATCACCGTGTCGATCGCGGTTCTGCTGGCGGTTCTGCCGGTGGGGGTGTCGGCGGCGGGCGGCGGCGTTAGCGGGGCGACCGGGCGTGGCATTGGCGTTTCCGGCGGCGGCAGCAGGCGCTCGATCATTGGTGGTGCCGCGTCGGGGTCCAGCCGGTCGAACACCAACTTGTCCTGGTTGGGCACTTCCATGCCGCCGGGCTGAACCGGGCGGGACTTTAGTGGCCGGGGATCGGCCTTGATGATCGGCAGCGACGCCTCGTCGGTTACCTCGGCTGAGTGGCGAAAGCCAAACCAGACCAAGCCGCCAACAACGGCGATTGCGCCCACGATAAAGCCCAGCCGGGCAAGGCCGCCAGCGATGCCGCCCCTGCTGCGGCCGCGCGGATCGTCGGCCTCATTCTCCGTCTCAAAATCTTGTTCGTGCCACCGGCTCATGGTCTTGCAACCCTCACGACCGCAACTCTTCCGCCGGCTCGACGCCGATCACCTTCAGGCCCGAGGCGATGACCACGGCCACGGCCTTGACCAGGGCAAGGCGTGCCTGGGTCAGCCCGGCATCGTCCTCGACCAGAAAACGTAACGTAGTATCGTCCTTACCCTTGTTCCACAGGCCATGGAAGCCCGCCGCGAGGTCGTAGAGGAAAAAGGCGACGCGGTGCGCCTCATGGGCCTCAGCGGCCGCCTCGACCAAGCGCGGCCACGCTGCGAGCAGGCGGATCAATTCCAGCTCTTCGGGGCTCGAAAGCCGGTCCAGCGGCGCCCCGGCGGCCAGGGCTTCCGCCGCAGGTTCGCCCGCGTGGCGCAGCACCGACCGGCATCGGGCATGGCAATATTGCACGTAAAAGACCGGGTTGTCTTTTGATTGCTCAGTAACTTTGGCAAAATCGAATTCGAGAGTCTGGTCGTTACGCCGGGTCAACATGATAAAGCGCACAACATCTCGCCCGACCTGTTCAATAACGTCGCGCAGGGTTACAAACGTCCCCGCCCGTTTCGACATTTTGACCGGCTTGCCCTGATCCATTAAATGCACGAGTTGGCATATTTTCACATCGAGCGCCGCGCCGCCTTCGGTAATCGCGTTGGTTGCCGCCTGCATCCGCTTGATATAGCCACCATGGTCGGCGCCCCAAACATCGATCAGCACCCGCGCTCCGCGTTGGTATTTATCCAGGTGATAGGCGATGTCGTTGGCGAAATAGGTCCACGACCCATCGGATTTGCGTAACGGCCGGTCAACATCGTCGCCAAAATTGGTGGCGCGGAACAGCGTTTGGGGCCGGGGTTCCCAATCGTCGGGCGTTTTGCCCTTGGGCGGCTCCAGCACACCCTCATAGATCAGGCCGCGCGTCACGAGTGTGTCAAACGCCGCCTGAACCGCGCCCGCCGCGACCAGCGCCCGCTCGGAGGTGAACACGTCAATGTTGACCCCCAGGGCCAGCAAATCTTCGCGGATTCCGGCCATAATAAGGTCAATGGCTATATCGCGGGTGGCGGGCAGCCATGTCGACTCGGGGGTTTCCAACCAGCGCCGCCCATCCCGCGCCGCCAGCTTTTCACCCACATCTTTGAGGTAGTCGCCAGGATACAGCCCGGCCGGAATATCGCCGATTTGTTCGCCCAGCGCTTCCCGGTAGCGCAGATAGGCTGACCGTCCGAGCACATCGACCTGGGCACCGGCGTCGTTGATGTAATATTCCCGTGTGACCGAAAAGCCGGCCTTAGTCAAGAGGTTAGCGAGCGCGTCTCCCACCACGGCGCCCCGGGCGTGGGCGGCATGGAGCGGCCCGGTCGGGTTGGCCGACACATATTCCACGTTTACCGGCTGCCCGGCGCCACTGTTACTGTCGCCATAGGCGAGGCCGGCGCGCAAGATCACCGGGAGTTGCGCCTGCCAAAATGTGGCGGAAAAGCGCAGATTGATAAAGCCCGGGCCGGCAATCTCGACTCCGATTACGCCGGGCAGAGCCTTTAGCCTTTCGGCCACCTTTGGCGCGAGTTGGCGCGGGTTGGCCTTTACTTGTCCCGCCAGCACCATCGCGGCATTGGTCGAAACATCGCCATGGCTGGCCTCACGCGGCGGTTCCACCGTGACGCGGGAGGTATCGACACCGGCTGGAAGCTCCCCCGCCGAGACCATATCACCAAGCACACTCAAAAGTTGCTGGCGGATCGTCTTGAAAACATTCATAAAACCTGAAACCCCGCCGCACGCGCACGCAATCGCGCCCGGCCGAGACCGGTCGCCTGCCGGCATAATGGCCCCATCGGGGCGGCAAGTCAAAACCCGTCGTGACCAACCCCTCAATCAAAGCGGGGGCGAGGCAAAATTATGACCGACAAAGTGCATGCTTGGGCAGCGTGGCCGGGCCGGCGGCCTTGGCGGGGAGGCGTGATTTGGCTCCGGCCCCGGCGGTGGGGGCATTGAGCACCGAAATTAAATTTGCGATTATTGGCTAAAAATAGCTCAGAGTCTGTCCGGAATGGTTCTTGCTAGGCTGGCGTCCGCGCGAGGCGTCGGAGCATCAGGCGGATCAAGGCGAGGCGTAGAAACGCGAGTGCCGATTTGGTCAGGTTCTCAAAGTGCTTCGCCAACCGACGGCATCG
>CAIZDL010000285.1 GCA_903931735.1 uncultured Rhodospirillales bacterium | reverse complement strand
TGCCTTCTGCGAAGCAATGCTCGGGTTTCTGAGAGAAAAAGTCCCGAAGAACTGGGCAAGCTGGTGCGACGACGTCTCAGATAACTTTCGAGTTATTTCGCCAAAGGATTTTCGGATTCTGAGGTGAACAGGGTATACATTCTGAAACTATAATCGATGTGCAAAAGGCGATCAGTCTCGCGGAAGGAGATATTGTTGACGCCCACACCTCAAGGTCTGCCGGGCTAAGTAAGATATCAACCGGGAGACCGGGACGAGCCATATACAAAATGGTTGTTAAAAAATTTGCATCCGTCACATCATTGCACAATAAGCCCACCCGGTCGGGCATTGACACTTCACTGCTCGAATTGGTTCCGACCATGCCCCTGTTTCCCCAGCCATCCGATCAGCTCGGCCTCATTTAGGTGCCATAGCCTTATCAATCGCCGGAGTATTGCCGCTCTTGTGTATCGACTTGATGTCAGTGGGGTGCTTTATTCGTAACCGATTGTTACAGAGTCGTGAAAACTCCATGCCGTTTTCACGCTTTTCATGGCGCGGAATTTGATGGCATTATTAATAACAATATCGCCAGCCTGAAACAGTTTATTGCCTATGTGAAAGGTCTTATGCCGGTCTTGGTAAGAAAATGAATGTCACATCGGTTGATGTCTGACCTCACGCGAGCGCTTAGAGATATTGCCTGTGCTGTGCCCATTGTCGTTAATCCACAGGTGCGGCAGCCCCATTTGCGTTAGCCAGTCGGGGCCAGCCCCTTCCTTCAACATGGCGATGGTTGCGAGGCTACCGGCGACCATGCAATGGGATGCCGCGACGGTAACGGAGGCGAGCCCTTGGACGGGCCAGCCAGTTCCGGGGTGGAGAATATGGGCATAACGCTGGTCGCCAATTATAAAACAGCGGTCATAATCGCCGCTGGTGGCCAGCCCACCCTGAAAAACGGTGATTTCCCCGAATATTTCATCCATATCACGGGGATGCCGCACTGTAATAAGCCACGGTTCCCCATTGGGATGAGGGCCAAGAACGAAAATATCGCCACCGAGATCAATAAGCCCACGCCGAATGCCACCGGAACGACAAATTTCCGCCAATCGATCCACGGCGTATTCTTTTCCGATGCCGCCGAGGTCGAGTTCCATACCCGGGACAAAAAAGCTCAAGGTCGGGCGCTGCCACCGCAGCTTGCCCCACCCCACCCGCAAAAGTAACGCCCCAATCGTCTCAGCTGCCGGGAGCACCGGTCTCGAAAAATCCCAAGCCTGCCGTAAAAGACCGGAGGTGATATCGAAGAGGCCTCCGCTTTTCAAGTAACACGCCTCTGCATAGTCGATCAGGCTCGCGGTTTCATCGTCAAGATCGATCACGCCTCCAGTCGCCGCGATGCGATTGATCTCGGATAAAAAACTGTCATGACGGTATCGAGAGAATTTCCGCTCAATCCTGTCTACCTCCATCATTGCCGATGCGCCCACCTGATCCAGCAGTTCGGCATCGCCGTAAAGATGAAGTGAGCATATAGTTCCCAATGCGGAAAAAGACCGGCTGTAGATTTCGCTCATGGGTCGCTACGTTAGCCGATCGACGGCATGACTGACATCCTTGATGCAGGGTAAGAATTACGCGACGATGTTGACAGTGTTTCCAGACGTGCTGCTTGGGCTGGTTGTCGATGGGGAACCAACGGAATTAAGTGCCTGCGTCGCGGCGCTTGCGGTTTGGCTCGCCTGGGGCGGTGCGCTCGAAGCGCCACCGGAGCGGTGGTGATGATGCCCGCCATGCGTCACGGTCTTCATCGTGTTAACGAAGTCCTGCTTGGAAACGGGGTTCTAAGCCCAAACCCTCGGAATTGTGCACTGTCATTATGAATCAAGGTGTTAGTGGCAATTTTTCGGCCATCAGTCCTTCCAAAAGTTATTGAAGCGGCCGGCGGCGATCTGGG
>CAIZDL010000284.1 GCA_903931735.1 uncultured Rhodospirillales bacterium | reverse complement strand
TTCGCCGGCGGCATCGCCGGCGCCCACCTCACCAAACTAGCCCCCAAACCCGCCCTGAAAGCCGTCTTCTCCCTCTTGATGATGGCCGTGGCAATCCGGATGTTTATTGGCAACTAAGGGGGCGTTAGACAGTAATTAAGAGCTGGGCCAGCAAGCTATTTTAGCATTGAGTTGGCCACTGCAAGTAAGCGGGCGTCGCTAAAGCGTGGGCCGATCAATTGGCCGCCCATGGGCATTCCGTTTGCGGCCTGAAAAATTGGCAGGCTGATCGCGGGAAGCCCGGCTAGGTTGACCGGAACTGTAAATACGTCTTCCAAATACATTGATACCGGGTCAGCGTTATGGCTCCCAAATTTGAAAGCCGGGGTTGGTGTGGTGGGCCATGCCAAAAAGTCCACCGCCTCGAACGCCCGGGCAAAATCATTATAAATCATGGTCCGAACTCGCTGGGCCTTAGCGTAATATTGGTCGTAATATCCGGCACTGAGGCAGTAGGTTCCGAGCATAATCCGCCGCTTTGTCTCCCGGCCGAAGCCTTCCGCCCGCGACCGCTCGTAGAGATCAATCAAGTTTTTGGGATCGTTAGCTCGATATCCAAAGCGCACGCCATCATATCGGGCCAAATTCGACGACGCCTCGGCCAGTGCGATAATATAGTAGGTTGGTAGAGAGTATTTTATTGTTGGGAGATCAACGAGTTGTACGCATCCACCAGCAGCGCTTACACGCCGTTCGATTTCTTGCCAGACACCTTCGAGGTCTGGGGTGGTGGACATGTCTCGGAACTGGCGCGGAATGCCAACGGTGAAGGCGCCGCTGGTATTGCGCAGGCTGTGCTCGAATCCGCCGAAATCGTAAGCAACTGACGTGGAATCTTTCGGGTCGCTACCGGCAATGACATCCATCAATAATGCGGCATCGCCGACTGTTTTTGTAATAACGCCGGCCTGATCAAGCGAAGAAGCATACGCGATAATTCCCCACCTAGAACACGCGCCATAGGTGGGCTTGAAGCCAACAACACCGCAAAAACTCGCAGGTTGGCGAATTGATCCGCCAGTATCAGTTGCCATCGCGGCCAAGGCTTGATCGGCTGCGACTGCTGCGGCGGACCCTCCCGAGGACCCGCCGGGGACGAACTCAGATGATCCTAGCGCAATACCGCAAGGATTAAGGGTCGGGCCATAAGCGCTATTTTCAGTTGAAGACCCCATTCCAAATTCATCAAGGTTGGTTTTACCAAAGAAAACCGCGCCCGCGTCCAATAACTTCTTGGTTACGAAGGATTCGTACTGGGGAATAAAGCCTTCTAGTATCCGAGATCCAGCCGTTGTTTGAATATCGGCGGTGCAAAAATTATCCTTAACTCCGATAACAACGCCCTCAAGGGCTCTGCCGGCCCCGGACTTTTGCCGTTCGGTCGAATGCCGGGCTTGGTCCATTGCGCGCTCGGGGGTTGTGGTGATGTAGGCATTAAGCGATTTTCCGCTCTCTACCGCAGATGCAACGCTGGAGACCAAATCAGTAGCGGAGAAGGTATTGCTCTGGCGCCGCCACCCGGTAACTGTCATCTCGTTTGGAAGTTCGTTCTTACCGGACGCTCGTACTTCAGAAGACATTGCCCTTACCCCTTGCCTGCTTATTTATCTATTGTGCCGACCGGCATCTGACGTAATCCCGACGACGGAGCAACTCCGGCCCTCATCGTCTCGGCATTATACGGCATATGAGACATTTCTGCGAATAGTAACCCGAAAGTGCCGCTGCGCCAGCATATTTTCGGGTCGTATCCTGGCAAAAGGCGCCCACAAGGACGGGGGCCTTGTGGGCATACGCAAACCCCTTTAAGTGCCCGGTAGCGCCATTGTTCTCATGTATTGGCCTCCGAGTGTTGAAGATAATGAACAGTATAATGCTTGTTTTTGGGTAATGTATCGGCTATCGAGGGCCGCCGGTGAAGTACCGTTTGGTTAATTCATCAACGGTTTGCCGCGCCATAGCTTCATCGGCCAAATTAGCAAAGGCATCGTAGAGGGGCCGGGCGATCGTAATGAACGCAGCGACCAGCACCGGATCGAAGTGATTGCCGGCTCCCTCGGTAATAATCGCCAATGCTTCATCGAATGGGATCGATCCCTTGTAGGGCCGGGATGAGATCAAAGCATCAAAAACATCCGCAATGGCGAAGATCCGGGCCGTCATGGGGATATCGCTACTCTTCAGGCCCTTGGGATAACCGGAGCCGTCAAATTTCTCATGATGATAAAGCACAACATCGGAGGCATTTCGAAGTGAAGGGGCTGACGCTACTATGTCAAAGCCGTGGCCGACATGCTGTTTCATAACGGTAAACTCATCTGTGGTGAGCTTGCCTGGTTTAAGTAAAATGGTGTCGCTAATGGCAATTTTGCCGACATCGTGAAGGAACGCGCCTTTAATCAGCGCTCGCATTTGGATGTGGTTAAGGCCGACGGTTTCGCCCAGCCGGATAGCAAAAATGGTCACCCGGTAATTGTGGGCACCGGTTTCACTGTCTCGTTTGGCAATAGCGTTGCCCAATACCTCCAAGGTTTCAATGTTGGCGCTGACCAATTGGCGCGAGAGCGATACCAATTGGCGGCCAACAGCGATCATGACGGGGACCAGAAATAGAGTGGTGCCTAAAACCACCCCAATCACCAACAATACTGTGGAAACCAGCCGTTTGCGAATCGAGGCCAAGCGGGCCTCCGAGACGTGGTAAACGCCTTCGAAGTAGCCGAGCCGTTTGGCGGTAGCCCCAACCGGTCCAACGAACAGCGGCACAACCACCCGGATGTAGAGTTGGCCGTCGAGGGTTACTGTGTCATAATCTGGTGCGGTGCTATCGGGAAAACGGTGGGTTGCGACGGTCAGGGCCTCCTTAACACCCGACCAGGACGTGCCCGCCGCTTCGGCGAGGCTGGTGCGTTCGGCGCCGTAAATTTCCGCGATGATGAAATGGCCGTCGGGGTTGGCCTCGCGGGTTTCGAGGAAGTGCTTAAGTCGCACCTCGGCCTCTGGCTTGGTTATGGTCTCCTGCCCCGATCCGGGCGGGAGAAACAGGCCGCTTTGGTAGGCGGCGAAGGTTCGGGCCTCGCTGACGGCGTGGTCTGCAATCGCGCTGTCGACCAGCCTCATTTCATAGAAATAGGTGAAGGACCCCATGGCCGCTGAAATCAACACGGCGGCACTGAAGAGCCACAGGGCCATGGTTCGGTAGAGTGGCGCCATCGCGATTGGTCTCATTCCGATAGTTCGGCGGGCACCCTACTGGACGCCCGCCGTTCTGGCAACCTATGGGTTTGTGAAGGGGGGCGGCTTAGCCCAGCGCCCTCACAATTTCTTCAGTCATCTTTTTCGCATCTCCAAATAACATCATGGTGTTCGGACGGAAGAACAGCTCATTTTCGACGCCAGCATAGCCGGATGCCAGCGAGCGTTTAATGAAGAGCACGGTCTTGGCTTTTTCAATCTCTAGAATTGGCATCCCATAGATTGGCGACGCAGGGTCGGTCTTGGCGGCGGGGTTGGTGACATCGTTGGCGCCGATGACATAAACCACGTCGGTTTGAGCAAAATCGCGGTTGATTTCTTCAAGCTCGAAAACTTCGTCATAGGGAACGTTGGCTTCGGCGAGCAACACATTCATGTGCCCGGGCATCCGCCCCGCCACCGGATGGATGGCATATTTAATATCCACGCCTTCCTTTTTGAGCAGATCGGCCATTTCTCGGAGCGCGTGCTGGGCCTGGGCCACCGCCATGCCATAACCGGGCACAACCACCACCGAGGAGGCATTTTTCATAATGAACGCCGCGTCTTCAGCCGATCCGGCCTTGACCGTGCGGTCGGCAAGGGCGCTGCCAGCGGGCAGGCCAGCGATTTCGCCGCCAAAGCCGCCGAGGATCACGTTGACGATCGAGCGGTTCATGCCCTTACACATGATGTAGGAGAGAATTGCACCGGAGGAGCCAACTAACGCACCGGTGATGATCAACAAATTGTTCTGGAGCGTGAAGCCGATGCCGCAGGCCGCCCACCCCGAATAGGAGTTAAGCATCGAGATCACCACCGGCATGTCGGCACCGCCAATGGGCAGGATCAAGAGAAAACCAAGAGAGAAGGCCACCACGACAATCGCCCAGAACACCCAGGCGGCATTGGTGGTGCAGAGTAGAACAATCAACAGGATAGCTAAAACGCCCAACCCCGCATTGAGCGGATGCTGAAACGGGAAGACCAGCGGCTTGCCGGTCAATAGTCCTTGAAGCTTGGCAAAAGCGACGACCGAGCCGGTGAATGTTATGGCGCCGATGGCGGTACCGAGGCTCATCTCGATCAGGCTGCCGGCCTTGATATGGCCGGGAATGCCGATGCCGTAGGATTCGGGCGAATAAAATGCCGCCGCCGCAACGCAAACCGCCGCAAGGCCGACTAAGCTATGAAATGCCGCAACCAACTGGGGCAGGGCGGTCATTTTGATGCGTTTGGCGATTACGGCGCCAATGGTGCCGCCAATCGCGATCCCGACGATAATGACCAGATAGGAGGATACGATGGGCTGGAGCAGCGTGGTGACGATGGCGATGGCCATGCCCGCGATGCCATAGGAATTGCCCTCGCGAGCGGATTCTGGCGACGATAAACCGCGCAACGCCAGAATAAAGCACACCGAGGCGGCCAAGTAGGCCAAAGTGGAGATCGTTTCCATGGGGGAGAGTCCTCGGGTTACTTCGTCTTTTTCTTATACATAGCCAGCATACGCTGGGTGACGAGGAAGCCGCCGAAGATGTTGATCGAGGCCAACACCACCGCGACAAAGCCCATAACTTGGGAAAAGTCGAAGCTGGCCGGTCCCGCCGCGATCAGCGCGCCGACGATGATCACCGACGAGATGGCGTTGGTGACCGCCATCAACGGCGAATGAAGAGCCGGCGTGACCCGCCACACCACATGGTAGCCAACGAACACCGCCAGCACGAATACCGTGAGTCCGGTGAGGAAAAACGCCTCATGAGAGGTGCCGCCGGCTGCCGCAGCCCGGGCGGCTTCTGAGATGGCCTCGCCGAGCGCCTCGGATTTGGCTTGGAGGGCGGCGAGTTGCGCCTGCAATTCGGCCAACCGGTCCGCGAGTAGGGAAGCGTTCATGGGTTATGGCCCCGCTCGGTATTGGTTGCTGGGGGGGTGCTGGGTGCGGCCTCGGCCGGCGTCGAAGCGAACGCGGGGTGAATGATCCGGCCGTCGCGGGTCAGCGCAATGCCCTTCACAATTTCGTCGGTCCACGGAATGCTAACCGCCCCAGTCTTCTTGTCGATTAGCAATTGCAGGAGGCTGAGAAGATTGCGCGCGTAGAGTGCCGAGGCGTCGACCGCAATTCGGCTTGGTACATTGAGGTGGCCGACGATTTTGACGCCGCCCGGGGTGGTGACGACCAAGCCCGGTTGCACACCCTCAACGTTGCCGCCCTGTTCAACCGCAAGGTCAATAATCACCGCCCCCGGCTTCATGGAGGCGACCATATCCGCACTGACCAGGATCGGCGCCTTGCGGCCTGGAATCAGGGCGGTGGTGATCACGATATCTTGCTTCTTGATGGTCTCGGTAATGAGCGCTGCCTGCTTAGCCCGATACTCTGGGCTCATTTCTTTGGCATAACCACCTTTGGACTCGGCCTGTTTAAATTCGTCATCTTCGACGGCCACAAACGTTGCGCCGAGCGATTGCACCTGTTCTTTGACCGCCGGGCGAACGTCGGTGGCGCTCACGATCGCCCCCAGCCGGCGTGCGGTGGCGATGGCCTGCAACCCTGCAACGCCAACGCCCATGATCAGGCACCGGGCCGGCGGCACGGTGCCGGCGGCGGTCATCATCATTGGGAAGGCGCGGCCGAATTCGTGCGCAGCATCGAGCACTGCCCGATATCCGGCAAGATTGGATTGGCTGGACAGCACATCCATGGATTGGGCGCGGGTGATGCGCGGCACGAATTCCATGGCGAAGGCGGTGACTCCGGCTGCGGCATAGGCCTTCAGGGAGTCTGGGGCGCCGTGGGGGGAAAGGGTGCCGATGAGGAGCGCGCCGGTTTTAAGCAACGCCAATTCATCGAGATCGCCCTCACCGCCGATCTGCGGTCGTTGGACCTTGAGCACGATATCGGCATCGACGAGCAACGCCCGTGGGTCGGTCTCGATGACGGCGCCGGCGTCGGCGTAGTGCTGATCGGGGAACGAAGCCCCGGCTCCAGCCCCGCTCTCAACGGCCACATCCAGACCCAGCGCCTTGAGCTTTTTTACGGTCTCAGGCGAGGCCGCGACGCGGCGCTCACCCGCGCGCCGTTCTTTGGGTATGGCGACTTTCATGCTCAACCTGTCCTCACATCGCCGCCGCCCCAGTCAAAAACCCCATGGGCGCGACTCACAAAAAAGCAAGCTGCCGGACAACCCACCGCAGCGCGGCATATTTCGGCATGTAGGACGATTAGGTACTGTCGGAGCCGTTTTTGTCAAGCCACTGCTGCGATTTCCGCTTCGGTCAGGGTGCCAGGAACCACAGTGAGCGGGATGCGCAGCCGGCTGTAGCCAGATGAGGCGAAGTGGGTAAGGAGTGGCCCTGGTCCCTCTGGCCCGCTCCCCGAGGCCAGCACCAGCACCGTGATCGAGTGGTCCTCTTCCAGCAATTTAAGGAGTTCGCTCCGGCGGTCGCCTTCCCGCAAATAAAACACCGGAACGGTTCCGGTGAGGCGGACCACATCTTTGGCATGGCGTTGCAGTATTTGCTCGCCATCCAGCCGTCTTTCCTCGCGCATCAGGTCTTCGATCGCGCGCCAGTTTTGAAATTCGATCGGTTCCATGACATAGAGTAGCGCTACCTTACCACTAACCTTGGCCGCCCGCTGACACGCATAAGTCAGCGCCACGGTGAATTCGGGGCTGTCATCCGCGACCACCAGGAAGATTCGGACCGGCGTCGGGGCGGTTGTGGGGGGAGCATCGGTCATGTCACGACTTTCCCATGAGGGTGCCGGCGCCAAGCCCAATCGCAAAGGCGCCAAAGATCGCCGTCAGCCCGTACCAAGTCGGCTTTCGTTGGGCAAATTCGGAAATTTCGGCGCTGACCCCGGTTTTACCGACGATCAGCGGTGTCGATTGGGCATGGACGACATCGCCATCGCGGATCAAAAACACGGTGACGGTGTAGGCGCCGGTTACCACGTCGGCGGGGAAGAAGAGGTTGGTGCGAAAAAGGCGCTTGCCCAAAAACACCACTTGGCCGTCGCCACCGGAGAACAGGCCCGCCTCTAGCCGCCCCCGGACCAGGGCTTCCCGGAACAGGGACAGTTCGGCGGGCTCGATCACGGTGCCGGGGGCGGCGGTGAGGGTTAGTCGGTCCAGGCCGATGCCGTGGCGCGTGAGCACCGGGTCCGTCGCCAGACCGTCGAGCGGTCGGCTGGTGGCAACGGCATAAAATCCGGGCACTTGGTCGAAAACCACAGAGCGGCGGTTCATCCAGATGCCGGCCACCGGTTCTTTGCGCCGTACCGTGACCCGCGCCTTTGGCCCCAAGACCACCACCGCGATCTCTCCCGGGCCATCGACGGCCCCGAACAGCACCACCTCGGTGCCGGTAAAGCCGGTGGAAATGGCGACCAAATGGCTCGAAAGGTCTGCGACCAGGGCTTGCGCCTGGGCGCCTGGGCACCCGAACAGCACCAGGAGCAGCAGGCTCCCGAGGAAGAGCTGGATAGCCGCCGCCAACCCGCGCCCGCAGCGGGAAGGCGGTTGGGGGGCGGGGCTCATCGCGGCGCCTCGGTAACCAGCGAATACGGCTCTTGGGGTTGCTGGATCAGGTGCCAAGCGAGCCCGAGCGCCACGGTCACCATCAGCAGGGCCAGGAGCGCCCGGGCCGTTTCGCCGTGCAAATGGGCCGCGAGGCGGGTGCCAAGCTGGGCGCCGATCACCCCGCCCACCAGCAGCAGCATCGCCAGCAGAACATCGACGGTATGGTTGACGGAGGCTTGAAGGAGGGTGACGGCGGCGGTGGTCGCGATGATTTGCAACAGCGAGGTTCCGGCGATCAGCGAGGCCGGCATTCGCAGAATGTAGATCATCGCCGGCACCATCAAAAAGCCGCCGCCGATGCCCATGACCGCGACCATGACCCCGCCAAACACGCCGATGGCGAGTGGCAACAGTGAGCTGACATAGAGCTTGGAACGGGGAAACCGGGTTTGGAAGGGGAGGCGCTGCAACCACCCGCGCGAGCTGCGTTTCACAAGTTGGGCCGGATGGCCCCGGATGAGCGCAACGATGCTTTCGGCCAGCATCGATAGCCCGACAAAACCCAGCAGCACGACGTAAAGAAGCGAGATCACCAGATCGATTTGGCCGAGCCGTTGGAGCGCGCCAAAAATGCCCACCCCGAGTGCGGCACCGATGGCGCTGCCGGCCAGCATGACCAACGCCATTTTGACGTCGACCGCGCCCCGACGCCAATGGCCGAGCACCCCGGAAACGCTGGCCCCGATCAGTTGGTTGGCTTGCGTCCCCACCGCGATTGCTGCCGGCACGCCAAGGAAGATCAGGAACGGGGTGAGCAGAAACCCGCCGCCAACGCCAAACAGCCCGGACAGCACACCTGCGACCCAGCCCATGCCAACAATCGCGAGGGCGTTCACCGACATCTCGGCAATCGGCAGGTAGACTTGCATCAAGGCACCTCGGAAGCCGGGCGGACAGCTTACTCCGAGCGATCGTTGGGGGCAATCGTTGCGGGCGGCTCCCCCGTCAGGCGTGGTGGAATTGGCCGGTATCGAGGCGGCGTTCGAGGTCCACGTCGAGAATGGGCAGGCTCCCCCAGGTGATCGCCTGTTGTTCGGTCAGGCTGTGGAAGTGGGTTTCCAGGCGGTGGGGTTCCAGCTCAAGCCGGGCGCGACGATCGAGGCTGCGGTGTCGCGCCTCCCGGTGTCTGCACCCACATTCGTAAGAACACCCGATATCGTAAGAACGATCAAAGGATGCCATCACCGCCTCCCATTTAAAGTCTTTATAGTTGTTTTTTATTGTGTCAACCCAGAGGCGCGGCCACCTAACCACCAGCGGATGCAGTGCTGATACCCTAATTTATCCTAAGGCCGGGTTAAGGCTTTAGGGCAAAACCATGTGGGAGATTGAAACCGTGGTGTGGCAATTCGCCGCACCACGGTGATCGGATCAATGGTCGCGGGCCGGACCGGTGTTGCACGAACCCTGGCATCCCCCGCGCTCTTGGGTTAAAGATTGGGCGTTAAAGATTGGGGGCTCAGGATTGGGGGGCCGAGATCGAACCTTGAACCAACACATTGAAAGGACTCGCGAACCATGGCTGGCAGCGTCAACAAGGTTATTCTCGTCGGAAATGTGGGCAAGGACCCGGAAATCCGTAGCCTTCAGAATGGCGGCCGGGTTGCCAATTTCTCCCTCGCCACCTCAGAAAACTGGAAGGATCGGGCCAGTGGCGAACGCCGGGAAAAGACCGAGTGGCACCGGGTTGTGATATTTAACGACAATCTGGTTGGCGTGGTCGAGCGTTTTGTCAAGAAAGGCTCAAAGCTATACATCGAGGGCGCTCTCGAAACCCGTAAATGGACCGATCAGAGCGGCCAGGAGAAGTATTCAACTGAAGTGGTGGTAAAACAGTTCCGCGGTGAGATCACGTTGCTCGATGGCCGGGGCGAAGGCGGCGGCGGCGGTGGCGGCGGACCCAGCGGCGGCGACGATTACGGCAGCAGCGCCCCGAGTGGCGGCGGCTACGGCGGTGGTGGTGGCAGTGGCAGCAGCGGAGGCGGCGGTTATGGGGGCGGCGGCGGGGGTCGTGCCTCGACACCGCCAGCACGGCCGCGCGATGACATCGACGACGAAATTCCGTTCTAGAGCAGGCCGCTACGGGGTGGGACACACCCCGTAGCGCTGATCCGTTCTAAAAACAAAAGTTAGGCCAAGCCGGCCGAGCAGCAAAAACCCCAGCAAAGCGCGAGACCAAGCGCTTTGCTGGGGGCTGGCTGGCTTTAAGGCTGGTTACAACCGGTCCGCGAGGTCGCCGACCAGCGGAAACTTCCAGGTTTGGAGGAACGCCGCCGACAGCATTCCGATCAGGGAGAGGGTGGTTATGATGCTGGAAGACAGCGCGAAAAACCATCCGAGCCCGGGAACGGCCAACGCGAACAGGGCCAATATCCCCCACGCCCAAAGGATCAAGCCCTGTCGGGCGTGGAACGAGACATACTCATCGTCCCGGCCGAAGAGCAGGGGGATGAAACACAAAATCCCAAGGTAGCCCATCATGCCCATAAGGCGGGAGCGCTTGGCGGTGATGGTTGGGGTCCAGCGGAGTGATTCGGCCATCGGTCACGCCTTCCCCGGATAAAAGCCCGCGTCGCCTTCGGCCTCGACCACGGCTTCGTCGTTCATGGAGCGCTTGCGATATTCGAAGTAGCCGTAAACGGCGGCGGCGCCGGCCGCAACAACCAGCGCTGGCCCCCAGGCGCCAAGGCCGAGCCCAAGGCCGAGACTCCAGCCCTTGCCGGTCCAGATGGTGCCGCTGGTGGTTATGGCGGTGGCGTTGGTGGCAACGCCCGTGCCCGCGCCACCGATCGCCTTGGAAACCACGGCTTCACGGATAATATCGGGCTCGACGCCAATCATGGCCGTCTTGGGCGCGATGGTCATGGCGCCGGCTTTGGCCCCGCCGGCCTTGGCCGCGACCGCGCCAGCGTTCCCCCCGCTCCCTTGGGCCGCGAGCGCCTGACGGAAAATGTCGGGCTCTACGCCGATGGGCGCGGTGGCCATCATGGCCCCTTTGGCTCCGGCAGCGCCGGCCTTAGCGGCGGCCGCTTTCGCGGTCAAAATCTCGCGGATGGCATCAGGGTCCAACCCGGCCGCGGCAGCAGCCTTAACGCCCGCCGACCCTTTGGCGACGATGAGATTATGGATCGCTTGGGTTTCAGTAATGGTGGGAACGGGTAAGACCATGCCTTAGGGCTCCTTGAAACTGGTCAGTAAATACACAAATAGCCAATCCTGGGAGAGTATATATGATGCCCCCCCCCCCCGCTTGCGACAAGTTGCCACAGCGGGGGCTCTGGCGGGCTTTAGCGGGGTATTTATAACATATTTTATCGGGCGGATACCGCGTCGTCGGCTTTTGGGGCGGCCATAACCAGCCGAATATCGACGCGCCGGTTTTTTCGCTTGTTTTCGTCGTTGTCATTGGGGCGAATCGGTCGTTGTTTCCCGTAGCCTGAGACACTA
>CAIZDL010000283.1 GCA_903931735.1 uncultured Rhodospirillales bacterium | reverse complement strand
ATCATCGATACGCTGCAACGGCCGGCGGTGGTGCTCGCACCCAACAAAACGTTGGCTGCCCTGCTCGATGGCGAGATGAAATCCTTCTTTCCCGACAATGCGGTCGAGTATTTCGTCTCCTATTACGATTACTACCAGCCCGAAGCGTACGTGCCGCGTACAGACACGTACATCGAAAAAGAAGCCGACGTTAACGAGCAGATAGACCGGATGCGTCATGCTGCTACCCGCTCTTTGCTGGAATGTGACGATGTGATTATCGTGGCCTCGGTTTCCTGCATCTACGGTATCGGGTCTGCTGAGATGTATAGCGAAATGACGATGACTCTGGAGGCAGGAAAGCGTCTTGAGCGGACTGAATTCTTGCGCCGCCTCACCGACTTGCAGTATCGGCGCAATGACTTGGCGTTTGGGCGCGGGACATTTCGAGTGCGGGGCGATACCGTCGAATTGTTTCCAGCGCACATGGAAGATCGGGCCTGGCGCTTTTCTTTATTTGGCGACGAGTTGGAGGCGATCTATGAGATCGACCCCTTGACAGGGGAAAAGCTGGTGGCGTTACCGGGGGTTCGTATCTATCCCAATAGTCACTATGTCACGCCGAAGCCGACGTTGCACCAAGCGATCGCCCACATTAAGCGGGAACTCACCGAGACCTTGGCCCAGTTGAATGCCGAGGGGAAGCTCGTTGAAGCGCAAAGGTTGGAGCAGCGCACCCGATTTGACTTGGAGATGCTCGCGGCGACCGGAATCTGTGCAGGAATTGAGAACTATTCGAGGTTTTTGACCGGTCGCGCACCGGGGGCGCCGCCACCAACATTGTTTGAATACCTGCCAAAGAATGCTCTTTTGTTTGTCGACGAAAGCCATGTCATGGTGCCACAGCTTGGTGCCATGTATAAGGGTGATTTTATGCGCAAATCAACCCTTTCTGCTTATGGCTTCCGGTTGCCGTCCTGTATGGATAATCGGCCGCTTAAGTTTGAGGAATGGGAGCGGATGCGGCCTCAAACCGTGTTTGTTTCAGCGACACCCGGCCCCTGGGAGATCGCGCGTGCCGCCGGTGTTTTTGTTGAACAGGTGGTGCGACCGACCGGTCTGATCGACCCCACGGTGATTGTCCGACCGGTTGAACATCAGGTTGATGACTTGTTGATGGAGGCGAAAGCGCTTTCAGCGCGCGGTTTACGCATTCTTGCCACCACCCTGACCAAAAAGATGGCTGAAGCGCTGACCGAGTATTTGCATGAGAATGGTGTACGTGTACGTTATGTGCATTCCGATGTTGAAACGCTTGAGCGCATTGAAATTATAAGAGATTTGCGCTTGGGGGTGTTCGACGTTCTGGTCGGGATTAACCTGTTGCGCGAGGGGCTTGATATCCCCGAGTGTGCGTTGGTGGCTATCCTCGATGCCGATAAGGAGGGCTATCTTCGGTCGCGTACGTCTCTTGTCCAGACAATTGGTCGGGCCGCGCGTAATCTCGAAGGGCGCGCGATTCTTTATGCCGATCGTATCACCGATAGTATGCAGTATGCCATCGATGAAACCAATCGTCGGCGCGAGAAGCAACGCGCCTATAATATTGAAAATGGGATAACTCCGGAGAGTATTAAACGATCTATTTCGAATATTTTGGAAAGTGTTTACGAACGTGGTGATCACGTAACTGTCGATACCGGTGTTGCCGGTGAGGTGCATCTGGCGGGGAGTAATTTAAAAGCGGTGCTCGCGGATCTTGAGAAGAAGATGCGTGCTGCCGCTGCCGATTTGGAG
The DNA here is from genome assembly GCA_903931735.1 of uncultured Rhodospirillales bacterium. GTDB lineage: Bacteria > Pseudomonadota > Alphaproteobacteria > Azospirillales > Azospirillaceae > BOG-933. Next base: position 92 of record CAIZDL010000283.1, on the reverse strand, counting down.
TTTGAAGAAGCGGCACGCCTGAGGGATGAACTGAGGCGATTGGAGGCGATGGACCTAGGGCTTGACCGTCCCGGCATGGCGCCAAAAGCCTT
>CAIZDL010000282.1 GCA_903931735.1 uncultured Rhodospirillales bacterium | reverse complement strand
GCTTCTACCCGTTCAATGCCTTCAGATCATTGCTGGGGATCGCGGGCGGGGCTGAGGCGCCGACCTACGCTGAACTCTACTCCGGCGATTGGGCGCACCCAACATGTAGTGGGTGTCTGCGTTAACCGGATAGGCAAGCGAGGAAATAGCGCTCGGCCAACGGATTGAAGGCCAAATCCGCACCAACGCCGATACCGAAAAACTGTTGGAAAACACCAGGAAGGAGGCAATGGCGCGCCTCGCTGCCGGTCGGAAGCGGCTGCTGGTGCTCCATGTCCGGCGCAGCCCCGGTGATAAGGAATGGATTGTCACCATCGTCAACCCACTGATTATAAAGCAAGATCCCGCCAACCCACTTGGATTGGAATGGGCCAGTGGCCGGGATTACCTCGTTTTCGCCAGAACCGAGCAGGAAGCGCGGGACCGGGTGATGCGGCGATTTTCCACGAAGCCGGGCGCGATCATCAAGTCCGCAGTGCCCGCCACTCACGACCTTTTCCACGCCTAACGTGAAGTATAATCAAGGGCCGGGAGATGAAAGCAAAGGTGGCGACCATCACCCTGTTCGGATGGGTCCTGATCTCGCCCGGCGCGATGGTTAAAGAACTTGTCGGGATTCCGCCACAACGGCTTATCGAAAACCGGCCTTGAAAAACCCGCCAGGGTAAAAAAAACATTCCGCACTATCAGTGACTTGTGCTAATGGTGGCGGATCGCATCGAGCTAGAATGCTTGACCGCCGGGTGAGACTTGGTATGCTCACGCTGTCGAAAGTTGTCGGCAAAGACCGTTTGTGGAGACCGATTTGACGGTTGTAACAAATTTGGACCCGAAATGCCGCACATCCCAGCAAACCCCGCTGGATGCCTTGGCCGATCTGGTCGCGGATGATCTCAAGGCCGTCAACGAGGTCATCATTCAGCGTATGCACTCGTCCGTCGAACTGATTCCGCAGTTGGCGAGCTACATCGTATCGGCCGGCGGCAAGCGCCTGCGCCCACTGCTCACCCTTGCTTCTGCCCGGTTGTGTGGATACCAGGGCACCAAGCATCTGGGCTTGGCTGCGGCAGTGGAGTTCATCCATACCGCAACGCTATTACACGATGATGTGGTGGATGAGAGCAGTCTGCGGCGTGGGCAAGCGTCTGCCAATGAGCAGTTTGGCAACAAGCCCAGTGTTTTAGTTGGCGACTTCTTGTTTTCACGGGCCTTTCTGCTGATGGTCGACGCCGGAAGCATCGAAGTCATGCGGATTCTGTCGAATGCCTCTGCGGTAATTGCCGAAGGTGAGGTGCTTCAACTCACGACGACCAACGACACCAGTACCAGCGAGCAATCTTATCTTGAAGTAATTTGCGGCAAGACCGCCTCCCTTTTCGCCGCCGCCTGCCGCCTGAGCGCGGTCGTTGCGGACCGGTCGGAAGCCGAAGCGGTGGCCCTCGACGATTACGGCCTTAATCTCGGCATTGCCTTCCAGTTGGTCGACGACGTGCTCGACTATTCGGCGCTCCAGGCCCGCCTGGGTAAAACCGTTGGTGATGATTTCCTCGAAGGCAAAATCACCCTCCCTGTCATTCTGGCTTACCGCCGGGGCAGCGACGAGGAACGCCAATTTTGGCGCCGGGTGATGGAAGACCCCACGCAACAAGCCGACGGCGACCTTGAACACGCCATCGCACTCATGGCCCACCACGCCACGCTCCGCGATACCGTCGACCGCGCCCGCCACTATGGCGCCATCGCCCGCGACGCCCTTGGCCTGTTCCCCGAGTGTGCCGAAAAACGGGTTTTGCTGGAAGTCATCGATTTCGTCATCGATCGCGAATACTGACCCTTGCAGCGGTGAGCTAAAGCCGCTATACAATCTTCACCGCGGTCGGAGAGTAGCTCAGCCTGGTAGAGCACTGCTTTCGGGAGGCAGGGGTCGCAGGTTCAAATCCTGTTTCTCCGACCAATTTTTCAAGCACTTAGCGGAAGCGTCACGATTGCCAATCGTGACAGTTTCGGGGCAGTCAGGACAGTAAGTCTTCAAAGTCCCTATGCTTTCAACGACTTCTAGGCAGAGTATTCACGTGATGATGGCCAGACGCGCTGGGT
>CAIZDL010000281.1 GCA_903931735.1 uncultured Rhodospirillales bacterium | reverse complement strand
GCTGACCCGTCACGGGCCAACTCAACAAGGTCTTTCCTATCTTCCGGTGTCAAGAAGCCGCCACGAATCATGGTCGGAGCATGAATCCATTTCGGCTATAAACGCAAGCTTTTTCGGCTACCCAATGAGTCGGGGTATACAATGAATGGCTGTGGACGTTTCCGTTATCGCACAGCATATTATATCGCTCGTTTGAGGGGTGTTTTTCCGGAGCGTCGCCCTTGCCCTATGTACTGCGCGAATGGTCCGCGCCGGACAGCCTTATCGCTGATCTGGCTGATGGCAGCGGAGTTGAAGGCTCGGTTGCTGCGACAAAATCGTCGTTTATAAATTTCTTGGTCGCGGGCGGGGTTGCGCCGGCAGAGGCCGGGAAGGCGGCCGATGCGCTGGTTCACCGCATCATCGATGCCTTGGCCCATGGCGCCTCGCCTGAAACCGCGATCTCGACCGCAAAAGAGGATATCGGCGGGGTTATCGCGCATTTGGTTCAAGCGGCCGGGGCGGAAACGCCGCCAACGCTCGATCATGCGCTGGCCCAGGGCGACCCGCAGGTGTTGGCGCGAGCGGCGCAGGAACTCGGGGTGGCCCATTTGCCGCCTGAGGCGCAAAAGGCCGCTCTGTCCGCTTGGCAAAGCGCTCTTGCCGATGGTGCCGATGCCGCCCACGCCCGGGATATGGCGTTGGATAAGGCCGGGAGCGTGGTTCGGGCCATGGCCGATGGCGCGGTGGAACTGAGCCACGGCGATAGTCTGGCCGCCCATTTGGCCAGCGGCGGGGTTGAGGCTGGCGCTGCGCTGCGCGCGATGACCGCCGGCTTGCCCAGCGCCCAGGCTGCCGCCTTGATGAGCAGCTTGACCGGCGCGCTGGCTGGCGGCTCTCAACCCTCCGAGGCGCTTTCGACCGCGCTCGATGCCGCCCGCTCGGCCAGAAGCACGGGGGATGCCCAGGGAGTTCCGATTTCCCAGGCCGATATGTTGGTGGCGGCGTTGGCTGGCGGCGGCGATATTCACGCGGCGCTGGCGGCGGCGGGGTTGAGCGGGGGCTCCGCCGATGCCTTTCTTCAAGCGCTGGCGGGGAACGCTGGGTCGGCTGCCGCGCTGGCGGCGGCGAATGAGGCTCAACATGCCGCGACACAGGCATTGGCTCAGGCTTCGGCGGGGGTGCATGGCTCGGCGTTGGCAGCGGCGTTGGCGAGTGGCGGCGCGGATGCGGCGGCGGCATTGGCCGGTATGGGGGGCGACGGCGCCGCGCGTGAAGCCTTTGTTAATGCGCTGGGACAGGCGTTGTCGGCTGGCGCCTCGGTCGAGTCCGCGCTTCAGAGCGCCGATGCCAGCGCGGCCCAAGTGGCCAATACGCCCACCACCACGCCGAACCCATTGGCGGCGGCCCTCGCCAGCGGCCATAATGTCGAGAGCGTCCTTGCCGCCGCCGTGGCCGGTGCCGGTGCGGAGGGTGGGCAGGCTTTTGCGGCGGCACTCTCCGCCGCTCTTGCTGGCGGCGCTTCGGTGGAGTCGGCGCTTAGCCAAGCGGGCGGCGCCGCGCACGCCGCCGACACCCAGGTGGCCGGCTCGTCGGCCCCCATTGGAGCCGAGCCGACCCCCGGCGGTACGATTTCAGTAGCGCAGGCGCCGCCGGAAGCCCCGGCTCCGGCCCCGCCCCCAGCAGCCCCAGCGGCTCCAGCTCCGCCGGCAAGCACGCCCCCGGCTGCGCATCCCTCGGCGCCGCCGAGCGCTTCCGAGCCGCCGGCGCCGCCAGCGCCGCCAACGGTTACCGAGTTACCGCAAGTCACGCCCCCGCCACCCCCGCCGCCGGTGCCCGAGCCCACGGCACCCAGCAGCGCGCCGTTCACGAATATCCCGATCAATCACCCCCCGACGTTGGGCGCGCCCCCGGCGATCGAAATTGTGGATACGGCGGCGTTCGATAGCTTTGGCGTTCGGACCGGCACGCTTTCCGGGTCCGATATCGATCCTGGCACGGCCCTGCGCTACAGCATCTCCGACGGCACCGACGCCGGCGACACGGTAACGCTGACCAAAAGCTACGGCACGCTCACGGTGACCAAGGCAACCGGGGCTTATAGTTTTGCCCCCAACGATACCGCGATCAACGCGCTCACCGCCAATACCAG
>CAIZDL010000280.1 GCA_903931735.1 uncultured Rhodospirillales bacterium | reverse complement strand
GCTTCTACCCGTTCAATGCCTTCAGATCATTGCTGGGGATCGCGGGCGGGGCTGAGGCGCCGACCTACGCTGAACTCTACTCCGGCGATTGGGCGCACCCAACATGTAGTGGGTGTCTGCGTTAACCGGATAGGCAAGGGCTATACTTACAACCGCCCCGGCGAATCTTGCCCCCTATGCGCATCGTGGCTTGGTTCGCCCATAAAGCGATGGTACTGTCTCCAGAAGTCTTGTGGCGTGGCGATTGGGGTCGCCCCTTGGCTGCGGGGGGACCCGAAGGTGCAAAGGTTTCGTGCAAGGGGCCGCGCTGGCGCCGCAAACAAATTTTGTCTCGGGGTGGTGGCTGTGATCGTGGCTTTTGGGCTGTCGGTCGGGCTGGCTTGGGCGGAAGATATCATCAGAATCGGGACGTACCGCCACTATCCGCCCTGGACGGTGAGCGACGCCGCTGGCACCATTACCGGCTTTGAAATCGACCTCATTCACGACCTGTGCAAGCGGATGGGGGCAACCTGCCAAACCGTCACCGTCGACTGGGAGAAGGTCTACGACGAGTTGGATGCAGGACTCTACGATGCTTATGTCGGCTGCATGACCATTACGCCGGAGCGGGCCAAGCGCGTTACTTTCAGCCAGTCTTACGCCCTTACCCCTGAATACTTCGCGACCGCGATCGAGAACGATCTCACCTCGCTGTTGACCCTCAACCGGCTTGATCTTGATCACATGAATGCCGAGGAGGAGGACACTCTTCAGTCGGTGATCGCGGCGTTGCGCGGTAAAAAAGTCGGCGTCCATGTCGATACCGTTTATGAGGTCTTTGCTAAGCAATACCTGACCGGGATCTCCGATATTCGCGTTTATCATGCCGAAAATGTGAAATATGCGGATATGGTTCAGGGAAAACTCGACGCTATTCTTGACGGCGGCGCGGCGCTTCATGAGTTCATTTTGGCCAAGGAGGGCGGCGGCTCCCGTCTTACTCTCTTTGGGCCGGCGTTGATTGGCGGCCCTTTTGGTCATGGGGTCGGGGCGGCGCTGCGTTTGGGCAATGAGGGGCTCCGTCAGCGGTTCGACGCTGCCATTGCCGCCGCGAAAGCCGATGGTACGCTGGCCCGCCTCGCGCTGGTCTGGTTTGGTTACAATGCCGCCTCTGAATAAAAAAGCCCCGCCGTGTCAATAGAACCCGCCGCGAGCGAAATGGTCGAGCCTTTGGAGGACACGGGGTTGGCCGGCGGTGTCGCCCTCGGCAGGAGGCCCCGGCGGCGATTCGGCATTCGGTATAAAATGCTGATCGCCTTCTCGGCGGTGGCGGCGATGGCGGTCACGTCGGGGGTGGTCGCGTGGCTGTCGTTGCGCTGGATCGAGGCCGAGGTTGCCGATGTGATGCACCGGGCGGTGCCGACCATGAGCGTTGCCGAGGCGCTGGCGGTCGAGGCCTCGGCCATTGTTGGCGCCACCACGACGATAACCGCCGCCGTTTCGGAAGATCAGCGCGCGGCGTTGATGGTTTCGATTGCGGCACAGATTGGCGGCCTCAACCAACGGCTGAAAGCCCTGGCCGACCTCAAAGTCGATGGCGCCGTGCTGGCGGGGCTGCGGGAGCGGATTGCCCGTTTGTCGGCAAATTTAGCCCGGCAAAGTAATCTTGTTGGCCTCCGTATTGCTGTTCTGGGCGAAGTGACCCGAGATGCCGAAGACCTCGCGCGCAGTCACAAGCAGTTTTTGGTCGCGGTGGACCCTCATATTAACGATACTTACAGAGCGTTATTTGCGGGCATTAAATCGTTGCCTGCCTATCCGGTTGACGCAGACACCCACTAGGTATAGTATTTTATAGAAAGTTGCTGGTCTGGCCAGCAATGCGTTGGAAATGGCGATCTGGGATGAATGCATCTGCCCCGAAGTTGATGGATGTTGAGCAACGC
>CAIZDL010000279.1 GCA_903931735.1 uncultured Rhodospirillales bacterium | reverse complement strand
GCTTACGCTTGGTGAAGATCCCGCCAATCCCGTCGGTCAGCTTGCTCGACGATTTCGCCAAGCCCTGGCGCAACCGCGAGAGCCACCCCCCCGAAGGGGCCGGCGCCTCGGCAACCGGGGGCGCGGGCGGAGGGGGCGGGGCATCTGCCACAACGGCCTCGGGCACAACGGGCTCAGGCACAACAACAACCGGAGCCGGCGTCTCGGGCTTCGGTTCAGCGGCGCTTTTCCAGCCACCCCACAACTTTATCATGCCGCCCCCCTTCATCGTGTGGCCGGTTTAGTTGCAAACCGCCTCTGAATTATAATAAGTCGCAAACGATATGCCCGCAGCCTCTTGAAACGCACTAGCATACTGACTATCTACGTCAGGATTACAACCCACCCTCTCGAGTAGAGTACAATGGCGCTCGTTCGCTTGCATGATGATCAAATGGTGGATAAGGACCTAATCATAGTCCTAAAGAAAAAAGAAATTTGTGATGGAAGTTGGAACATTGAGCTTGTTCTCAAACAAACAGATCCCCTCGTTTGGAACGTAAAAGACGAGCCGGCCGCCAATGAACTCCTCAAACTTATCAACCCGAAGGTAGCTGCGGGATGGAAGATTAGCCCTGACGCCTTAGAGAAATGCTGACACATCATGCCGCCTCCCGCATCATGGTGCCAAACACATGGTGGTCATTTGCGCCGGTGATCAGGGCGCGGGTGAGGGTGCCGGCGGGGGCCGGGCGGTCGAGGCGCACTTCGGCAAAGTGCCGGGTGCGACCGCGCTCGTCTTGCTCCACCAGCACTTCGGCCTCGCTGCCCACCAAGGCGGCAAGGAAGCGGGCGGAGGCGGCGTCGCCGGCCGCTCTCAGGCGCGCGGCGCGGTCCTTGCGCAGCGCCGGGGCAACTTCCGGCATTCGGGCCGCCGGAGTCTCGGGGCGGGGCGAATAGGGGAAAACATGCAGCCACGTCAGCCCGGCTTGCTCGACCAGCGCCAGGGTATTGGCAAACGCCTCTTCGGTCTCGGTGGGAAAGCCGGCGATCAGGTCGGCCCCAAAGGCGATGTCGGGGCGAAGGCTGCGGGCGCGGGCGGTGAGCGCCAGCACCTCGGCCCGGGTGTGGCGGCGCTTCATGCGCTTTAAAATCAAATCGTCGCCGGCCTGAAGGCTGAGGTGAAGATGCGGCATCAAGCGCGGTTCCTCCGCAATCAGCCGCCACAAATCCTCGTCGAAGCCGGCGGGATCGAGAGAAGACAGACGCAGCCGGACCAATTCCGGCACTTCGGCCAGCAGGCGGCGCACCATGAAGCCAAGGCGGGGCCGCTCCGGCAAATCAAGGCCATAGGAGGCGATATCCACCCCGCTCAGCACCACCTCGCGGTAGCCGGACCGGGCCAGCGCCCGCACCTGATCCACCACCGCGCTCACCGCCACCGAGCGCGACGGGCCACGCCCAAACGGAATGATGCAAAAAGTGCACCGATGGTCGCAGCCCTGCTGAACCTGAACAAACGCGCGCGTGCGGCCCTCGAAGCCCGCAATCAGGTGACCCGCCGTTTCGCGCACCGACATAATGTCGTTGACCAGCACGCGCGGCCCGCCCAGCTCGGCAAACGGCGCGGGAGTGAGCTTTTCAGCATTGCCCAACACTTGGTCAACCTCGGGCATCGCGGCAAAGCGCGCGGGATCGATTTGGGCAGCGCAGCCGGTAACGATGATTCGGGCTTCGGGGTGCTCGCGCCGGGCCTTGCGAATCGCTTGCCGGGCTTGGCGTTCCGCCTCCGACGTTACAGCGCAGGTATTGACCACCACCGTTTCCGGGTGCTCCGACGCCTCGGCATGGCCGCGCATCACCTCTGACTCATAAGCATTGAGCCGGCAGCCAAACGTGATGATTTTGACCCGCTCGGCCATGACTTCACAGGCCGTTGAAAAGTTCGGGGGCGAGGGTGCCGGTGGCGACTTTGGTGGCGGGACCGGTCATCATAACCCTGCCATTTTCGAGCACCTCAATAAACAACGACCCACCGTCAAGCACAACCTCGGCTTGGCGACCTGGGATCAAGCCTCGTCGCACCGCAGCCACCAGCGCCGCGCAGGCCCCAGTCCCGCAAGCGCTGGTGATGCCCGTTCCGCGCTCCCACACCCGCATACGCAGCCTTGACTGATCGAGACACTCGACAATTTCAACGTTGGTACGCTCGGGAAACAGCGGGTGATGCTCGATCAACGGACCAAGCTCAGCGAGATCAATCTCGTCAACATGTGGAACGAAGAACACCGCGTGGGGGTTGCCCATGCTCACCGCCACCGGCTTTGAGAGCGGACCAAACGTGATGTTTAGAGACAAAGTATCGGCAGGCTCCGCGAGCGGAATTTCGGCCCAATCCTGCCGAGGCTCCCCCATGTCAACGGTGATTAGGCCGTCCACAGTGCGCGTAGCCAAGAGCAGATCAGCCCGAGTTTGAATAGTCGCGGTGTCGCGGCCGGTTTCTTCCATTAAGAGCCGCGCGACGCACCGTGTAGCATTACCGCAAGCCGAAATCTCGCCCCCGTCGGCGTTAAACATGGACATGAAAGCATCGGCATTCCCGGTGCGCGGGATGCCAAGTATTATGACCTGATCGCAACCGATCCCAAGGCGCCGGTCAGCAATCCGACGCATTCGAGCAAGCGACAGAGGACCCGTCCCCTCCGCCTTCCGCGTGTCGATCACCACGAAATCATTGCCGAGGCCGTGCATTTTGGTAAAGGGGATCGCGGTCAAGAGACTCTAATGCCTCGATGTTAGTGTGGCCCTAAACATCGGGCCTGCGCGCAGCATACCCGGCCGGTTAACCTATCAGCGGCGGAGTTGAGGATCAAGGCACTTGGACAGATTGGCGGGCGCGCCTGCCCCGTGTAGTATGACGCTCCGGCCGCACCAGGATTTGAAGTCATGACCACCGACGCCGCCCGCCGCGATCGCGCCTATCTCTTTCACCCCTACACCAACCTTGCCCGCCATCCGGCCGAGGGGCCGTTTGTGGTCGTGCGCGGCGAAGGCGTGCGGGTGTTCGACGAAACCGGACGCGGCTATATCGAGGGCATGGCGGGCCTGTGGTGCGCCGCGCTCGGCTTCAGCGAGCCCCGCTTGGCCGAGGCGGGCGCAGAACAACTGCGCACACTGCCGTTTTATCACCTCTTTGGCTCCAAATCGCACCTCCCGGCCATCGATCTTGCCGAGCGGTTGGTCGCGCTGGCGCCAAAACTGCGTGAAAAGGCGCCATTGACCCGGGTGCTGTTCGCCAACTCCGGTTCGGAAGCCAACGACTCGGCGGTAAAGCTGATCCGCTACTATAACAACGCCCTCGGACGCCCCGCCAAAAAGAAAATAATCTCGCGCCAGCGCGCCTACCACGGCGTAACCGTGGCCACCGCCAGCCTCACCGGCCTGCCCAACAATCACCGGGATTTTGATTTGCCGATGGCCGGCGTTTTGCACACCGAGTGCCCCCACCACTACCGGGGCGCCCGGCCCGGGGAAGATGAAGACGCATTTTCAACCCGGCTCGCGGCATCCCTCGACCAGTTGATCACCGCCGAGGGACCAGACACGGTAGCGGCGTTTTTTGCCGAGCCCGTAATGGGCGCGGGCGGCGTGGTCGTGCCTCCCGCCGGCTACTTTGAAAAAGTCCAGGCCGTGCTCCGCCAGCACGACGTGCTCCTGGTTGCCGACGAAGTGATTTGCGGGTTTGGCCGCACCGGGGCACAATGGGGCAGCGAGCTGTTTGGCCTTGAGCCCGACATCCTCACTTGCGCCAAAGCACTCTCCGCCGGCGCCGCCCCAATCAGCGCGACCTTGGTCTCTGAAACCATTTGGCAGGCTTGCGTTGCCCAGTCGGAGAAAATCGGCGTCTTTGGGCACGGCTTTACCTATTCCGCCCACCCGGTTGCCGCCGCCATCGCCCTTGAAGCGCTCAAAATCTACCAGGAGCGCGAAATTCTGAGCCATATTGGCGAAATTGCGCCCCACTTCCAGGCCGGATTGCGCCAGTTTGCCGATCATCCGCTGGTGGGCGAAGTGCGCGGGGTCGGGCTGGTTGCCGGGGTGGAGTTGGTCGCCGACAAAGCCACCAAGGCCGCCTTTCCGCCCGCCTGGGCCATGGGCGCACGGGTGGCGGCGCTGGCGCAAAAACACGGGCTGATCATCCGCGCCATGGGCGACACCCTGGCCTTCGCCCCGCCGCTGATCATCACCCGGGCGGAAATCGACGAGGTGCTGGCGTGCTTTGGCCGCGCGTTGATCGATGCCAACGTTAACGTACCAGCATTTCCTTGAATAACACGTCTTTGATTTCCACCGGCAGCGCGAGGGTTGAGGCGCGAAGCAACAGATCTTCGCGGAGCCGATACATTCCCATCGAGCCGCCCAAATCTTCCACATGCACTTGGCGCAGATAGGTTTGGAAGCCATCAATCAGCCGGGGCATGATGGCGTCGAGCTTGGGGCGATCGGCCTCGTTCCCCATTTGCAAGATCAAGCTTAACTTCAAAAACACCGGCTTACGGGCGGTGGTGATGAGGTTGACCATGAGATCGGGCACATCATAATACATGCCGAGCGAGACCAGTTGTCCGGGCTTGGCATCACCCTTATCGCCTTTATCGCCCTTTTCCGGCGGCTTGCCATGCTCGCCCTTTTCGGGCGGTTTGCCGTGATCGCCTTTTGGGGCCTCGCCGCCTTTTTCGGGTTTACCGTGCTCCTCGGCCACAGCGCCGCCCGGCCACGAGCCCGCAAAGACCAGTAGAAAGACAAGAGCCGCTGCCCTGATCAGCCATCCCATTTTTGCTCTCACGCCCCAAGTGCGATCACGTTAAATGAGGCTTGGTCAAGTAATCCTCCGCCTGCATTTCCATCAGGCGGCTCACGGTCCGCTCAAATTCAAAGGCGTGAATGCCTTCGCGATAGAGCGCCTCCGGAGGGCCGGCGGCGGCAATGATGGTGTTGACCCGGTGCTCGTAAAGAGCGTCGATCAGGTTGGTGAACCGCCGGGACTCGTTGCGCTGGGCCGCCGTCATCACCGGCACCTGATCGATTATCACAGTATGAAAATGGGTGGCGATGGCCAGAAAGTCAGCAGCGCCATGGGGCTTGGCGCACATTTCCCAAAAATCCAGCGTCGCCACGCCCTTGTCCGCCCGGGGAATCTCGATCCGCCGGCCCTGGACCAACAAATGCTCCGGCTGCCCGGGCTGGCCGCCGGTGAGGTGCGCGAAAACTTCCTCCAGGCTCGCGGCCGAGGCGGCGTTCAGCGGATAATGATAAACCGGGCGGCCTTTTAGCCGATCAAACCGGTAATCGGTCGCGCCATCAAGGGCCAGCACATCAAGACGGCGTTTCAGCAGCGCGATAAAGGGCAAGAAGCGATCCCGCTGGAGCCCATTTTTATAAAGCAGGTCCGGCGCCCAATTCGAGGTGGCCACCACCACCACCCCCAACTCAAACAGCGTGGTGAACAGCCGCCCGAGAATCATGGCGTCGGCAATGTCGGTAACGTGGAATTCGTCGAAACACAGCAGCCACGCCGTGCCGGCCAACTGCCGCGCAAACTCCGGGATCGCCTCGTCCACGCTCTTGACCCCGGCGCTGGGGCCGCCCCGGCTAACGGCATTGGCCTTGTTCGCCGTGCGATAGGCGTGCATTTGGGCGTGAACATCGAGCATGAACTGGTGAAAATGCACCCGGCGTTTGCGCTCAACCGGGGCCGATTCAAAAAACAAGTCCATCAGCATCGACTTGCCGCGCCCAACCCCGCCATAAAGGTACAACCCTTGGGGTTGCGCTACCGGAGCCTCGCGCCGCCCGCCAAGGCCAAAACGGGCCAGCCAGCCCGCTTGACCGGTGGACGGACGATAACCGGCCAGCGCATGGGACAGCGCTTCCAGCTTTTCTACGGCCAACTCCTGGTCGGCGTCGTAGCGCAGCGCACCCTCGCGCCGCAGGGCTCGGTAAGCTGCCAGAGGGCCACAATTCATTGTCGCAACAGCCTATTCGTGGTCTCGCTCGTTTCACGGAACCGGCTGGCGGGGAGCCCCTTGATCAGACCCCGCCGTACTTTTTTGTAAGTCGTGCCCAAACCGCATGAGCACCCGGCGGCCTTTCGCGGTGAATCCCCCTCGCTGCCGGCCCGGACTATACGCCCTTGGCCGCCGCCTCGATCTCCGCCGCCTTCTTTTCGGCCAGACGCACCAGATGCTCGACGATATCGCCGTCTTTCAACCGATGGTCCTGCTCACCCTCCAAATAAATCTGGTGGGTGTTGTTGCCGCCGCCGGTGAGGCCGAGGTTGGTCTCGCGCGCCTCGCCCGGGCCGTTGACGACGCAACCGATCACCGAGAGACTGAAGGGGGTGGTGATGTGGGCCAACCGCGCCTCCAGCGCCTCGACCGTTTTGATCACGTCGAAGTTTTGTCGGGCGCAACTTGGGCAACTGATCACAGAAACGCCGCGCTGGCGCAAGCCCAGCGCCTTCAGCATATCGAATCCGACCTTGACCTCTTCAACCGGCGGTGCCGATAGCGAAACCCGGATCGTATCGCCAATGCCCCCCCAGAGCAGACGGCCGAGCCCGATCGACGATTTCACCGTCCCCATCCGCAGGCCACCGGCCTCGGTAATGCCAATGTGCAACGGATAATCGCAGACCGCCGCCAACGCCTGATACGAGGCCACGGCCAGAAACACATCCGACGCCTTGACGCTGATCTTGAACTCGCGAAAATCGTGATCTTCCAAAATCCGCGCATGGTGCAGGGCCGACTCGACCAGCGCATCCGGGCAAGGCTCGCCGTATTTTTCCAGCAAATCCTTTTCCAGCGAGCCGGCATTGACGCCGATGCGGATCGAACAGCCATGATCCCGCGCGGCCTTCACCACCTCGCGGACCCGATCGTCCGACCCGATGTTGCCGGGATTGATGCGCAGGCAAGCGGCACCGGCCTCGGCGGCCTCAATGGCGCGCTTGTAATGAAAGTGAATGTCGGCGACCAGCGGCACCGAAACTTGCCGCACGATTTCCTTCAACGCTGCCGTCGCCTCTTCGTTCGGGCAGGAGACCCGCACAATGTCGGCGCCAGCCTCCTCCGCCGCCCGGATCTGAGCGACGGTGGCCGCGACATCGGCGGTATCGCTGTTGGTCATGGTCTGAACCGAAATGGGCGCATCGCCGCCCACCGCGACCTTGCCGACCATAATCTTGCGGCTGACCCGCCGCTGAATGTTCCGATAAGGACGAACGCTCATGATCACCCGCGCAATAACAAGTTTGTTAACTCTAAGCTCCGTCGGCGACTCGGCCCCCGCCTTAAGGGCGCGATAACCGCTTCACCGTGGAGCCATCGACCGGCACGTCGCGCAACACTTCGCCAACCTGACCGAGGGCCGTCGGCTCGCCATTATCGACACTCATCAGCAGGCCGCCGCCGTTACCGGTGCGAAGGCGAATGCCCGGATGGTCAGGAACCCGGTAAACGTCGCCGGTATGCAAGACCTTCCGGAAGACTTCCTCGCCATTCGCTTCTTTGATCTGCACCCAAGTATCTTGAGTCGCCCGGATCTGCACCCGGGACTCGCGACCCTGATTGCCAAACACCCGGCCGGAAGGCGGCGGCAAGGCCGGAGCAACCGCCCCCAAAGCCGGGGCCGATGGCGGCTTTGCACCAACCAGCCCAGTGCCGCCGTTGCTATCGGCGGACGGAGGCACCGCCGGATCAGCGCTGGTGCCCGGAGTCACCAAGGGCGCCAAGGCTGGGGCAGTGACCGGCGGCACGGGCGGAACCGGCTTGGTGCGCGGCGCCATTGGCATCAACGGGCCAGGACCGCCGCTATTCTCGTCCGACGGCCCGGAAACCAACGGCACTTCGTCGCCCGCATCGGCATCGGCGGCGGAAACCGGGGCGGCGGAGACCGGGGCGGCGGCCGGAGGGAGGGTCATCGCGGTCGGGGCAACGGCAGGCATAGCCGGGGCTGCGGGCGGCGCTGCACCAACCGCAGCGCTCGGCACGGCCGAAGCCGGCGCCGGTGCGCCAGATGAGGGTGCCGCTGCGGCTGGGGCCGGCGCTGAGCCAGAGCCTGAGCCTGATGAGCCTGGGGCCGAAGCGGGCGGCGCCACCAGCGGCGTTACCTCGGGCGCACGGGCCGAACCGGGCGGAGCCGGCGGCAGAGGCGGATTGTGGGCTGAAACCGGACCCAATAAAGAAACCAACCGCTGGGGCAATGCCGGCACGACATCGACAATGGTGCGGTCGGTGGCGGTGAGCACGTACCAGCCGCCGTAGACAATAGCGGCAAGTAACAACGAGACCAGCAACACCGCGCCGCCGGGAACCCGGCCCTCGGGCACGGGCGTAGGGAAATAAAGACTTTGCTGACCAACCTTGCCCGCAACTTCATCTTTAAAACGCCGAACCACAACGTCGGTATCGAGCCCGAGATACTCGGCGTAGGTGCGCACAAACCCCACGGCATAGGCGGTACCCGGCAACTCCTGATAGCGCCCGTCCTCGATCGCTTCCATGAAGGCGAACCTGATCTTGAGCATGGTCGCCACATCGCGCAGCTCCAGCCCGGCCTGAACCCGGGTATCGCGCAGCGCCGTGCCGACCCGAATCAGATCCGCCATCACCGGGGCCTCCGGCTTGGCCGAAACGGCCTCCCTGTCGGCGTCGCCCATGATCAATTTCAGGACTTTATTTTTGAGGTCGCCCATGTCGTCGCCGTCCGCTTCGTCCGCTTGTGAGGCTGCTATAGTCTTACCAACCCTGAGCGCCGATGGCCACCTAATCGCGCCAATTTCTTTACTCACACCGGATGAACTGTCACAGCATGGCTGGTGGCGTGGGCGGTAGCATCGGTGACCGTAACGGTAAAGCTGTCATCTTGGGTAATGTGGCCCGACGACGGGGTATAGACATAAGCGTTGCCCGAGAACGCCACATGACCGTGCGCGGTATCGCCGTTGTTGGCGACGGTATAATTCAAACTCTGATCTCCCGGATCAAAGCCAAGAATCATGCCTTTGAACATCGCGGCATTGGCGCTGGCCTGCACGGTGGTGCCAACATCGAGATGGCTGGCCGTGCCCGCGATCGTCCCCGACGGCGTTCCGGCCGATGAGCCATAAGCGGTAATGCCCGAGCTTTCGTCAAACCGCCAATAGCCGGCGAGGCCGCTTTCATTGCCAGCGAGGCTATGGCTCATGTCGGTGGCGATCTGACCTTGGGTGCGGGTGGTGGACCAAATGCCAACATCGTTCAGGCCGCCAACCATCCCGTTGCCAAGCTGGAGCGCCCCGCCGGCCGACTGCCCAAGAGCGTGCGCACCGCCCGCCATCTCCCCGCTCGCGACCCCATCGATATAAAGCGCCAGCGCCGAGCCGGCCTCACTGCCGCTATACGTCGCCGCCACATGATGCCAGCCGCCATCGGCCACAGCGCCGGGCGCGGTGTCGGAAAGGGTGGTCAGGACGGCGCCGTTGCCCACCAAAAACGTCAAATGGCCGGTGCCGTCCACCGACAACCGGTAGCCCCCCGCCCCCGACAAAGTATCGACGATGATCCCGCTGTTGGCGGCGAGTTGAACCCACGCCTCCAGCGTCAACGCGCCCGTCGGCTCCAGCGCCCCGGTTGCCGCCACATCGACATGCGCCGTGCCATCCAACCCCAGCGCCCGGTCCACGCCCACCACCGGCACTGGCCCGATGCTGGCGGTTACGGCAACCGTGCCGGCACTGACATGGCTTTCACCGCCCACTGCGCCGGCCCCGGTAAGATCGAGCACGCTGCCGGTCACCGGCCCAGGTCCGCCAGACTCGATCAATCGCACACTGAGCGCCCCCGGCGTACCGTCGTATTCAGCGGTGGGGACAAACCGCAGCAAGTCGGTGGCCGCCAAAACCAGCGCCGCGCCCTCGGAAACATTGGTATCCACCGCCGACCAACTCGCCCCATGATCACTGCTATATTGCCAAACGCCCTCACTGCTGGTCGCGGCATCACCAACCACCGCACCTCCGGCGAAGCTGCCGGCCGAACTGCCACCCGGCACCGAATCGGCGGCATCGCTGAAATTGGCTGCGAGCAGATCCGCAAGCACGGTGCCGGCGGGGTTGGTCGCGCCCGCGGCCACCGGCAGCAAAGCGGCAGCGCCACTTGCCACCGGAGCGTCGTTGACTGCGTACACCGATGTAGACACCCGCTCCAGCGTCAAACCTTGATCGCCACCAAGGAGCGTAAGATCAGCACTTGAACCGTTCCCTCCCAATGACGAGGGTATCAGCTCCACCCAAAGATCATTTGGCACACCATTCCAGTTTAAATTTGGCAGGAACCGGAGCATCGCATCCGGTTCCAATAACAAAGCATTCGAACCCGAAACGTTACCGGCGATGGCCGCCCAATTGTTTCCGGAATCAATACTATATTGCCAAAATCCCTCGACGGATGATGTCGCGTTACTAATAACCGCGATCTCTAGGGGGCGGGTGTCTGAAAACAGGTTCGAGATTGTTTCTCCGTGAGGGCTCCTCGTATCTTCGCTCACTCTTGGCAAAGCGGGGTCTGTCGGCAACGCGAAAGCATCGATCGCAAATGTTCCCTGATACGCATTACCAAGGGCAAACGCCCCGAGGTAATATGTACCAGTCGTGGTCGGGGTATATACAATTTGAGAATCAAATGTATAGTTGGATCCATCCATCGCATAGCATGGGCTATTTGGAATTTTCACATAGTAAGAGGGCCCAGCATCATCATTAGACGAAATAATTGTTCCATTTATTCCATAAAATTCAAGGTACGTATCAGGAATAGTTAGCGTATTACTACGAGGAATTCCCAAAAATGAATGCCCGTATTCCTGAAACACGTAAGTGACACCCGCCTCCAGGTTAATAGAATATCCGATATGTGTTACTGCAAGAGTGATGCTCCCCTCTAACGTTGCGCCCAATTCGAGTTGTGTTGACCCCGCGAAATACGTGGGAAGAGCGGGAGGGAGAGAAGATGTTTGGGCCAGCGTAAAGTTTTGAGTCGCTGCAACAGTTCCACCATGTCCGTCAGTAACGCTATAATTTAATGAAACCAAGCCAGAATACCCAGCCGTAGGAGTGATCGTATAGGAACTATCCGTAGCGACGATCGTCCCATGGTCGGCAGTCAGACCGCTTACCGACAGCACGTCGCCACTATCCACGTCAGAAAACCCCTGCAACAGGGCGGAGGAGGCGACCGTATACGCGGTGTCTTGATTGCCGGCAGCAAGCGTTGCGGTCGCTGTGCCGGTTGGCGTGTCGTTGACGCCGGTAAGGTTCACGGTCAAGGTTTGGTTGACGGTGGCGGTGCCATCGGACGCGGTGACGGTGAAGCTTTGGCTGGTGTTGGCGGTGAGCGCGTTGATCGCGGTATCGTTGGGCGTAAAACTATAAACCCCGGTTGCCTTGGTCACCGTCAGCGTGCCGTAGCTTTTGGTCAGCGTTACCGTGGTGCCG
>CAIZDL010000278.1 GCA_903931735.1 uncultured Rhodospirillales bacterium | reverse complement strand
TCGATTCTGCTTCTGCTGTTCATGCCGATGGCCCCGGCTCGTGCTGCTCCTTCCCCGCATCACCACGGTATGCACCATGGGCACCAGCATGAGCCGGTGAAGGCACCGCCTTGCGCCGATCATCACCACGGGGCCTGTCCGTTTTGCGTCGCCCATTCAGGCTTCAGCCTGTTGCCCCCACTGCATCCGGTCTTGCACCGTCTTGCCCTGAATTCAAAGGGCATGGTTGAACGGGCGGCCAGGATCGAGACGCCGTTCCAGGCGCTCAGAAGCCGGCACCGCTCGCGAGCGCCGCCACTGCCTGTCCTCCTCTGATTTTTGCTTATTTCTGCCGGGTATTGGGGACGACAGGGTATTCATGAAACTTTTTCTGCCCGCTGCGCTAACGTGGCTGGTGCTCCTTTGTGCTGGCGTCGCTCCGGCGATGGCCCATGCCGTTTTGGTGGAAACCGTTCCTGAAGACGCCGTGCGCCTGGAAGCGCCGCCTGCGGACCTAAAGCTGCGCTTCAATGAGCCGGTGCGCCCGCTTGCCGTGCGGCTGGTTGGCGGATCGGGCGAGGCCATCGAAGCTGCTATCGAAACGCGTGGAACGACGCTCACGCTGGTGCCGCGCGCCCCCTTGCCGACGGGCGGCTACCTCATCGAGTACCGGGTTGCGTCAGGGGATGGTCATCCGGTGGTGGGAACGATCGGCTTTGGCGTTCGCGCCGCTCCGCCGCCCGAGGATGGGGCAGTGCCGGCCGAGCCCGTCTGGCGAACCGGGCTTGCGCTCGCGGCGCGGGCACTTCATTACGGCGGGCTGCTGGGCGCCGTCGGCTCCACGCTGTTTCTGGCGCTGGTCGCGCGGGGGGAACGCCGTGTCCGCCGGCCGCTCCTGCGGATCGCGGTGATTGCGGGAATGGTCGCGCTGTTTGGAACGGGCTTTGGCATTGTGCTGGCTGGGACCGGGTTGGAAGGGCCGGAAGGGCTGGCGCCGATGGTGGCGGTCATCGGGCTGGCGTTGAGTTTCGGTGCCGGTTTGGCCGGGGGACGGCTGGAGGGGCTGGGATTGGTAACCGGCGCGGTCATTGCCGCCGCTTCCCTGGCCCTGACCGGCCATGCCGCCAGCGCGCCGCCGCAGTGGTTGACAGTTCCGGCGGTGGCGATTCATGGTTTGGCCGCGTCGTTCTGGATCGGATCGTTGTTGCCGCTGAGCGTGGTTTTGCGAGGCTTGCCGGTGTCCGAGGCTGCGCTGCTGGTGCGCCGCTTCTCCAGCATCGCGCTGGTCGCAGTGCCGGTGCTGCTCGCGGCCGGCGTCGTGCTCACACTGACCCAATTTTCCGGGATGGCCGGGCTCGCGAACACCCGATACGGCCTGATCTGGCTCGGCAAGATGGCCGGGGTGACAGGGCTGCTTGGCCTCGCCGCCCTCAACCGGTTGCGCCTTACTCCGGCACTTGAGCGCGGCGAGGCCCGGCCGCTCCTGCTCAGCCTCCGTGCCGAACTGTTGGTGGCGGCCCTGGTGGTGATGGCGACCGCTGGCCTGGGAGCGGTGCCGCCGCCTCGGGCGCTGGTCGCCGCCTCCGAACCCGATGCCGCGGCCGGGGTTGGTTACGCCACGCTGGTGTCGGTTCCCGGCGGCACGGCGGTGGTCGAGATCGATCCGGCACGGCCAGGGCGCAATCGGCTGAGCGTTCGCTTTCCAGGGGTCATTCCAGGCCGGGCGATTGTGAGCCCCGAGGGGGATGATCACACTTCGGCGCCGTTTGTCCTCGCGGCCACCGGCACCGGAGATATGATCCAGGGCATGATCGACCTTCCAGCCCCCGGACGCTGGAAGGTCATTATCGAAAGCTCGTTGCCTTCATTACCAGCAATCCGTGTCATTATTCCGATCAATGCCAGTGTGTCGAAACCCTAAGTGTCAGAGAAACGAGCATGATTTCGTACCATCGTCCCTCGCATCGAAACAGCTTTGCTG
Organism: uncultured Rhodospirillales bacterium; assembly: GCA_903931735.1. Classification (GTDB taxonomy): domain Bacteria; phylum Pseudomonadota; class Alphaproteobacteria; order Azospirillales; family Azospirillaceae; genus BOG-933. The sequence continues at coordinate 5,385 of CAIZDL010000278.1, read as the reverse complement.
CACTGCTCATTGCCGCGCAGATTTTGTTGGTCGGATCTGCGCTTGCGGATACTGGAAGTAACCGGCTTGCGGCTCTATTTGGTGGTCCGTGGAGTCTGACCGATACCAAGGGTCAGATTGTTTCAGAGAAAACTTGGCAGGGTCAGGTGGTGGTGCTGTATTTCGGTTATCTCTCATGCCCCGATATTTGCCCGACCAGCCTGCAAACCATCGCTGAGGCGCTAGACGCGCTTGGGACGAAAGCGGCAAAGGTCCAGCCATTGTTCGCCACCGTCGATCCCGAGCGCGACACCCCGGCCCGGCTGGCCAGCTTCACGGCCCAGTTTCACCCCCGGATCATCGGCCTGACCGGGACGCCAGACCAGATCGCAGCGGTGGCCAAGGCCTACCGGGTGTCCTATCGCAAGGTCCCGGACTCCAGTGGCAACAGCTATTTTATCGACCACTCTTCTGTTGTTTACCTGATCGATACCGGCGGCAAGACCGCCGCCGTGCTCGGTCTTGAAACCAGCGCCGACGCCATGGCGGCGGCGATCGGGAAACTCCTTCCACCCTCAACCAATTGAACATGACGAGAGGACGCTGATATGAGAATAGTGAGCATTACCGTCGCCACTGTGATGGCGGCATTGCTGGCGGTGCCGGCCCTCGCCCACGGCTTCAAGGCCGGTGCCATCGAGATCGAGCATCCGTGGGCACGAGCCACCGCCGCTGACGCTGTGAACGGCGGTGCGTTCATGGTTCTGAACAACGAAGGCAAAGAGGCCGACCGGCTCGTTTCGGCCACGTCTCCTGCGGCCGAGCGGGTCGAACTCCACACCCACATTGATGATGGCGGCGTGATGAGGATGCGGCAAATCAACGCCGTGGACCTGGCGCCCGACGCCAAGATCAAGCTCGCACCCGGTGGCCTGCATGTGATGCTGCTCGGGCTCAAGGCGCCGCTGGTCAAAGGCAAGGCGATCCCACTGACCCTCACTTTCGAGAAGGCCGGCGCAGTCACAGTCGAGGTCTCGGTGCAGGGCGCAGGAGACACCAAGGCCGACCACGAAGGCAAGCACCACGATCACGACCATGACCATGACCATGACCATGGAGATCATGATCATGGGGATCACGATCACAAGAACTAAGAATTATTTCGGCACCGGCTGGCAGATTTGGGGCAAAACCCAGTCGCCGGCCGGCAGTCGTTCCGGATTAAAGCCGGGATCGAGCATGATCTGATAGGCGCGGATGCCGGGCGGCCAGCGAGAAGCAATGAAGGCCAGCACGGCATTGATATCCTGGTCGCTGAGACGGCCGGCATAGGTCGGCATTGGGCTGACATAGCCCGGCGCGGCGGCGGCTCCCTGGCCGAACTTGACCAAGCGGAACAATTCACTTTCCGAGTGCATCCAGGTATGCCCCGTCTCGTCGTGCGGCGGCGCCTTGATCCGGCCATCGGCACCAACGGTCTGCCAGCCCGGTTCGCCCTTAAGGGCGGAGCCATGGCAGGGGGCGCATTCTTTCAGGTAGAGCCGCTCAGCGAACCCCTCACCGGCTTGCCCGTGGGCACTCATCAGGCAAAGTCCGAGGATCGCAATCAGAAGCCAAGCCGGGACGGCGTAATGTTCCCAAGACTTGGGTGGTAACGGACTCATCGGCCGGCGCTTTGGTGACGCGATTGCAGTTCACCCTTCACTAAGCCATGGCGTGATGTTTGTCCACCGGCCTCTCGACGCTGCCCGCCGCCGAGTTGATCTCGCGGTTCAAATTCCGCTTCCTTCGGCCACCTCCTGAAGGCTGTATCGGTCGACGAGGTAGCGGCAAAAAATCATGTCATGATTCTTGACGTGATGCTCATGGACACGCAGCAACAGCTTATCCAGGTTTACCCGAGTAACAGCTCCGTCTTTTAGTCCATCTAGGACCGCAGCGACTTGATCGTTGAATCCCTTGTGTTCCTGGGCGTGGCTAAAAGCCAGAGGATAGCTACGCTCCACCATCAATTGTTCTTCAAATCCCATGTGGGCATCGAGATGGGCGATCAGTGCCCTTTGCCGCTCCTTGATTTCATCCGCTGGGCGGCCTGCGTTCAGGGTTTCTTGAAAACGGTCCACCAAACGTCGGAAGAGGACGTGATCCTCCTCGATCAGCCGAAAATCATCGGGAGTGGTCTGTGGTTCGGTCATCCCGCTGTTCCTTGTTCCGATCTGCGAACGGCAGGGACGAACCCGCACCCGGCATCTCGGCGCATTATCGCAGAGACTCGGGAGTGCGTCAACATAAATCTACTAGGCAAGTGGACTTACGGACTCGAAATTAACATATCTCAGATGGTGTTTATCAAATGTCGTAGTTGAGCACGAAATCCCGGACCTTGGCACTGCGACTGAGATCGGCGAGCGTGGTGGTATCGAGAACGTCGGCGATCGCATCGCGAACCTTGCCCATTAGGCGGCGAATGCGGCAGGCATCCTCGCTGGTGCAGTCGTCGCATGGCCGATAGGCGGTCTTGCTGACGCAGGACACCGGCGCCAAAGGTCCGTCGAGAAGCCTGACGACGGCACCAATTCCGATACGCTCCGGGGGGAGGGCCAGAGCATAGCCGCCGCCCTTGCCCTTGCGGCTTATCAGGAAGTCGGCATTGCGCATCTCCAGCAGAATCATGTCGAGAAACTTTTTGGGAAGGCGCTCGTGAGCGGCGATGTCCGCGATCAGCACCACCTTGTCGCTCGGTTGATCGGCCAGATAAAGCAGTGCTTTAAGGCCATATTTCGCCTTCTTCGAGAGCATGGTGCGGTCCTTGTGGTCCGTTCGGCCGACGCCTCCGCCCGCCATTGTTTACCAGACTATCAGACTTGCAGAGAACGATCGTGATCGGATACCGTTTTGTTGAATTAAATAAATCAACAAGCCGTTGTTGCGTTTTATCGGGTCTGCCGGTGACCGGGGCGCGGCTGGTCCCCACGCCGCCGTTCGCACGTATCCCGCAGCGCAAAAATACACTAGACAGGCGACGCTAAAGCCTATAACCCTAGTGGAGTTATGCAGGCGCCCCGGACAACAGCGATTTTGTCGTTTCTAAACTCGCCGGGCATCTCATGCACACAAGGGAGGACCGCAATGGTTTTTGGTGAACTCAAACGCACCCTGGCTCTGGCGGCGATGGCGGCCGGGCTGTTGACGGCACCGGGGGCCTGGGCGGAAACGACTTTGCTCAATGTCTCCTACGATCCCACCCGCGAACTCTACGCGGCCATCAACAAGGCGTTCGGCGCCAAATGGCAGGCCGAGAGCAAGGAGAGCGTGCGCATCAATCAGTCCCACGGCGGCTCGGGCAAGCAGGCCCGCGCGGTGATCGACGGGCTGGGCGCCGACGTGGTGACGCTGGCGCTGGCTTACGACATCGACGCCATTGCCGAATCGGGTCAGATCGCTCCCGGCTGGCAGCAGCGCTTGCCCCAAAACAGCACGCCCTTTACCTCGACCATCGTGTTCCTGGTGCGCAAGGGCAATCCCAAGCAGATTCACGACTGGAACGATTTGGTCAAGACCGGCGTTGAGGTGATCACGCCCAATCCCAAGACCTCGGGCGGGGCGCGCTGGAACTACCTCGCCGCCTGGGGCTATGCTTTGGCTGAGAACAACAACGACGAAGCAGCGGCCAAAGAGTTCGTCGCCAAGCTCTATAGTCACGTGCCGGTGCTCGACAGCGGCGCTCGCGGCTCGACCATCACCTTCACCCAGCGCGGCATGGGCGATGTGCTGCTGGCCTGGGAGAACGAGGCCTACCTCGCCCAGCACGAACTCGGCGACAGCCTCGAAGTGGTGGTTCCGCCCACCAGCATTCTTGCCGAACCGCCGGTGGCGGTGGTCGACGCGGTGGTCGACCGCCACGGCACCCGCAAGGCCGCCGAAGCCTACCTCAATTTTCTCTATACCCCCGAGGCCCAGACAATCGGCGCCGAGAACTACTACCGGCCCCGCCTGGCTGATGTCGCGGCAAAGGTCAAGGACCGCTTCCCCGAGATCAAGCTCTTCACCATCGACGCGGTGTTTGGCGGCTGGCGGGCCGCACAAGCCAAGCATTTCGCCGATGGCGGGGTGTTCGACCAGATTTTCCGGCCGCATCCGTGAGCGGGGCATCCGCACTGGCAGCGCAGCCCAGCACCCTTTCGCGGGTGTTGGGCGGGCTCAATTGCCCCGGCCGGAGTAATGGTGGTCGCCACTCGGTGCTGCCCGGTTTTGGCCTGACGATGGGGCTGACCCTCTCGTGGCTCGGCCTGATCGTGCTGCTGCCGTTGTCGGCCCTGGCCATCCATGCCGGCGGGCTGGGCTGGGGCGGCTTTTGGCACGAGGTGGCGACGCCGCGCGTGCTTGCCGCCTTCCAGGTCAGCTTCACCACCGCGCTGGCCGCCGCCGTGATCAATCTGGTGTTCGGCTTTCTGGTCGCCTGGATGCTGGTGCGCTACCGCTTTCCCGGCCGCACGTTGGTGGATGCGCTGGTCGACCTGCCGTTTGCCTTGCCCACCGCCGTCGCCGGCATCGCGCTGACCTCGCTTTACGCCACCAACGGCTGGATCGGCGCAATTCTGGCCGCCTGGGGGATCAAGGTGGCGTTCACGCCGCTGGGCATCGTGGTGGCGCTGACCTTCATCGGCCTGCCCTTCGTGGTCCGCACGGTCGAGCCGGTGCTTCAGGAATTGCCACCCGAAGAGGAAGAAGCGGCGATGAGCCTCGGGGCCAGCCGTTGGCAAACCTTCCTCCACGTCATCCTGCCGGCCGTGACTCCGGCTTTGCTCACCGGCTTTGCCCTGGCGTTTGCGCGCGGGCTGGGGGAATACGGCTCGGTGATTTTTATCGCCGGCAACATGCCGGAGGTGTCGGAGGTGGTGCCGCTGCTGATCATCATCAAGCTGGAGCAGTTCAATTATCACGGCGCCACCGCCATCGGCACCCTGATGCTGCTGCTCTCCTTCGCCCTGCTGCTGGTGATCAACCTGCTGCAAGCCTGGATGAGGACCCGTCATGCCCCCTAAGGCCCTGTCTCCCGACAGCCACCAACGCGTTACTCTTCGCGACCCGGTATGGGTACGCTGGAGCGTAATGGTCTTTGCTCTCGGCTTTCTCGCCCTCTTTGTGCTGTTGCCGCTACTCACCGTGTTTGTCGAGGCGCTGCGCCGGGGCCTTGGCCCCTATTTCGACGCTCTGGCCGAGCCCGACGCCCTCTCGGCGATCCGCCTCACCCTGCTGGTGGCAGGAATCGCGGTGCCGGTCAATTTGGTGTTCGGGGTGGTCGCCGCCTGGACGGTGACCAAGTTCGAGTTTCCCGGCAAAAGCCTGTTGATCACCCTGATTGACCTGCCGTTCTCGGTCTCGCCGGTCATCTCGGGCATGGTC
>CAIZDL010000277.1 GCA_903931735.1 uncultured Rhodospirillales bacterium | reverse complement strand
CTTCTACCCGTTCAATGCCTTCAGATCATTGCTGGGGATCGCGGGCGGGGCTGAGGCGCCGACCTACGCTGAACTCTACTCCGGCGATTGGGCGCACCCAACATGTAGTGGGTGTCTGCGTTAACCGGATAGGCAAGAAATGATCATCCTCGGGCTCACCGGCTCCATTGGCATGGGCAAAAGCACCGCCGCCAGGATGATGCGCCGGCTTGGGCTGCCGGTTCACGATGCCGACCGGGTGGTGCATCGGTTGCTCGGGCGCGGCGGTGGCGCGGTTGGCGCGGTTGGGGCGGTTTTTGGCCCCGATATTCTTACCGGCGGCAGGGTGGACCGGCAAAAGCTGGGGGCGCGGGTGTTCACCGATGGCGCCGCGCTCAAAAGGCTGGAGGGAATTTTGCATCCCCTGGTTCGCGCGGCGGAGCACCAATTTTTGGCCCAAGCCGCCCGGCGCCGGGTGCGGGCGGTGGCGCTCGACATTCCCCTTTTGTTTGAAACCGGGGGGGAGCGCCGGGTCGATGCAACGCTGGTGGTGACCGCGCCGCCGTTCGTTCAGCGTTCGCGGGTTCTGGCACGGCCGGGTATGAGTGGCGAAAAGTTTTCCGCTATCCTCAAGCGGCAGGTGCCCGACCGAGAAAAGTGCAGGCGCGCCGATTTCGTGGTGAGGACCGGGCTTGGTAAAGGCCCGGCCTTGCGCGATCTTAAACGCATTATAACCGCCGTTCGCGGCCGGACCGGCACCCACTGGCCGCCGCGCCACCCTTTGCCTTTTAGCGGAACTCGTCATGCGCCAAATCGTTCTCGATACTGAAACCACCGGCTTCAAGCCTGAAGACGGGCATCGGGTTATCGAAATCGGCTGTGTCGAGCTGCAAAACCTTTTGCCGACCGGTGTAACCAAGCAATGGTACATCAACCCAGAGCGTGAAGTGCCCGCCGACGCGGTGCGGGTTCATGGGCTAACCTATGAGTTTTTGTCCAAATACCCGGTTTTCCGCGATATTACGGTGGAGTTTCTGGAGTTTATCAAGGACTCGCCGCTGGTCGCGCATAACGCGTCCTTCGATATTAACTTTCTCAACGCCGAACTGAAACGCTTGGCTTTGCCGCCTTTGCAGCCGGGGCGCGAGGTAATCGATACTGTGCAGCTTGCGCGCCAAAAATTTCCCGGTGCCGGGGCGAGCCTGGATGCGCTTTGTAAGCGCTTCAGCATTGATAATTCGGGGCGGAGCCTGCATGGCGCCTTGCTCGACTCGACGCTGTTGGCGGAGGTCTATCTGGAGCTGCGGGGGGGCCGTCAAACCGGCTTCACCCTAACCACGGCGAACGCTCCAACCGCGTTGGAGACCAAAGCCGCGCGCGCAGCCCGCGCCCCGAGGCCCCACGCCCCGTTACCCGAGGAGTTGGCGGCCCACGAAGATTTATTGAAAAAGTTGAAGTCCCCACTGTGGCTGGCCTAGTAACCAGCTTTGGAGCGGGAAACGCGAGGGGGCAAAACCCCCTCGCTTTCCAGTAACCAGAAAGACCAAAGGCGATTAAGCCTCGTCCTTCTCCTTGGCCTGTGCGCGCTTGAGGGCGGCGCCCAGAATATCACCCAAGCTGGCGCCCGAGTCGGACGAGCCGTAATCGGCCATCGCCTGCTTCTCTTCTTCCATCTCGCGGGCTTTTACGGAAAGGCTGATCCGGCGGCCACCACGGTCAATTTGCGTAACCTTGGCATCGACCTTATCGCCAACCGAGAACCGCTCTGGCCGCTGTTCCGACCGGTCGCGGGAGAGATCGACCTTGCGGATGAAGCCGTTGTAGCCATCGCCGACCGTGACTTCGATCCCGTTGTCGGTGATCTGCGCCACGGTGCAGGTGACCACTTCGCCCTTCTTGATGCCGGCGACGGCGGTTTCGAACGGATCGGACTGGAGCTGCTTCACACCCAGGCTGATGCGCTCTTTCTCGATATCGACATCGAGCACCTTGACCTTGACCTGATCGCCCTTCTTGTACTCGGCGATCGCTTCTTCACCCGACTTGTTCCAGTCAAGATCCGACATGTGAACCATGCCGTCGATCTCGCCGGGCAGGCCGACAAAGAGGCCAAATTCGGTGATGTTCTTAACTTCGCCCGAAATCTCAGTGCCTGGAGCATACTTTTCGACAAAGCTCTCCCAGGGATTATCGAGGCACTGCTTGAGGCCGAGGCTGATCCGGCGCTTGTTGGGATCAACATCCAGCACCATGACTTCGACTTCTTGCGAGGTCGAAACGATCTTGCCGGGATGGACGTTTTTCTTGGTCCAGGACATTTCGGAGACGTGAACCAGCCCCTCGATGCCCGGCTCCAATTCCACGAAGGCGCCGTAGTCGGTGATGTTGGTAACGCGGCCCTTGAAGCGGCTCTGGATTGGATATTTGGTTTCCACGCCTTCCCAGGGGTCGGCTTCCAGTTGCTTCATGCCCAGGCTGATGCGCTGGGTCTCGGGGTTGAAGCGGATGACCTGGACGGTAACGGTCTGGCCGATCTGCAACGCTTCCGAGGGGTGATTGATGCGGCGCCACGCAATGTCGGTGACGTGCAGCAGGCCATCGACGCCACCAAGATCGACGAACGCGCCGTAATCGGTGATGTTCTTGACCACGCCCTGGAGAATTTGGCCTTCCTTGAGGTTGGCCACCAGCTCCGAGCGGGCTTCGGCCCGGCTCTCTTCCAGCACAGCGCGGCGCGAAACCACGATGTTGCCGCGCGAGCGATCCATTTTGAGGATCTGGAACGGCTGCGGCGTGCCCAGCAGCGGCGAAATGTCGCGCACGGGACGGATATCGACCTGGCTGCCCGGCAGGAAGGCCACCGCGCCCGAAAGATCGACCGTGAAGCCGCCTTTGACCCGGCCAAAGATCACGCCGGTAACCCGGGCTTGATCGGTGAAGGCCTTTTCCAGCAGGGTCCAGGCTTCCTCGCGCTTGGCCTTTTCACGGCTGAGCACGGCTTCGCCGTTCTTGTCTTCCATGCGCTCGAGGTAAACCTCGACGGTATCGCCGGCCTTGAGTTCGAGCGGAATGCCGGGAACGGCGAATTCCTTAAGGGGCACCCGACCTTCAGACTTGAGGCCAACGTCGATTAGAACCTGATCGCCTTCGATCGAAATAATCCGACCTTTGATGACGGTGCCTTCCAGGCTGTCGCTGGTGCCGAGGGTCTCTTCGAGCATGGCGGCGAAGCTTTCGCCAAAGCCCTTGTCCTCACCACCCTTAGAATATGTCTGTGCCATCGAAACTCCCTTGGATTGAACGATGCGGCCCCCGGCACCTCCCATCCCCCGGCGACCTGAGGAGGGTGTTTTGCACCGAAATAGCCGTGCGCCGAACCTCATGCCCGGCGGCTTTATGGATGTCTCACCAACAATCGCTCCACACAAACGCCCCGGCGGCCGCCACTCGATGCCGGGCCGGTCTGTTGACGGAGGAAGGCGGACGCAAACACCAACACAGCCGACTCGAGCGGGGCCACCGCTCTCCGGCTGTCTCTTGTCGCAAGCCTTCATGTCTATGACGACCGCGAGACACTAACACCCCGCCCGGCGGCTCGCAACTGGTTGGGAGCGGGTTAGTGGGTTGGAACCCCGTATTTCAGAATCGCGAACAGCCCGCCCATGATCATGCCCACAAGCCCGATTGTCACGCCGATGGTTTGTCCGATCGTTGGCACTTGGCTAAGCCGCCCATCCATGCGCGCAATTTCCGTTTCGACTTTGCGCAGGCGGTCGTCCATGCGGTCGGTCGTGCCTTCGACCCTGGTCAGTCGCTCGTCGATTCGAGTCAGTAGAGATTCCATCCGACCAAGGGTGCCCCTGATCTCTTCCATCCCGGCTTCGAGTTTGCTGACGCGCTGTTCCATATCAGGAGGATCGGGTGGCCGCCGGGTATTGTCAAGGCCACGCTCGGTTCCGACTAATACTAAATGTGATGTTTTGAAACTTGACATTGGTCACCCCCCCGAGCGCTGCGTATGCCAATTTTCGATCACAGACAAAAGAAAATATTTTATCTGGCCACAATATTCACAATATATAACAAGACAACGAACGTGCTCCCCTTTAATGAATATGCTACTTTCGTAACTTCCATCAGAGACGTTAACTACCCAATTGTCGTGCCCGCAAACATCGCATTTAAGATTTGGTGCCCGATCATTCAAAAATTCAACTATGTCTGCGAAAGTCATAACGCACACCCCCCCCTCATGCTAACCCGATCCTGCCCCGCAAAACTTCGCACGCGGCTTCAAACGCTTGGTTGGCGTCGAGAGAGGATGTGTCGAGGAGAAAGGCGTCAGGAGCTGCCACCAGGGGGGCTACGGCGCGCTGGCTGTCGCGCTCATCGCGGGCGCGCATGTCTGCCAATACCGTGTCGAGGCTCACATCCTGCCCGGCGCCCCGCAACTCCTTCACCCGGCGCTCGGCACGGACTTCGGCGCTGGCGGTGATGAAGAGTTTAGCGGGGGCATCGGGGCAAACCACGGTGCCAATGTCGCGACCATCGAGGACCGAGCCTTTGCCGCCGGGCGGGTTGGCGACGAACTCATGCTGGAAGTCGAGCAGCGCCGCCCGCACGGCTGGCATCGCTGCAACTTTGGAGGCGGCGCAGGCGGCATCGTCGCCCCGTAGGCCGGGGTGGCTGAGAATGGCGCTTTGGGGGGTTAGCGCTATTGCAGCAGCGAGGGCCATGTCGGGGTTGGCCGGATCGCCCCCGGCCCAAATCACCGAAAGCCAGACCGCGCGGTAGAGCGATCCGGTGTCGAGATGGGCAAAGCCGTAATGGGCGGCGATGCGTTTAGACAGCGTGCCTTTGCCGCTGGCGGCCGGTCCGTCGATGGCGATAATCGGGAGCATGGGTTACCTCCGGTTAGCGAATGTGCGCGCCCAGCCGGTTCATCAAAGCGACGAAACCGGGGAAGCTGGTGTCGATAAAGCTGCCGTCGTCCACCGTAACCGGGTCCTCGCTGACGCCGCCCAGCACCAGGAAGCTCATGGCGATGCGGTGATCCATGGCGGTGGTGATGAAGCCGCCACCCTTGGGCGCTTTGCCGGTGCCGTGAACAAACAAATGCTCGGGGCCGGCTTCAACGGGCACGCCGCACAGCGCCAATCCGTCTGCGACCATGGCGAGGCGGTCGCTTTCCTTTACCCGCAGCTCGGCAAGGCCAAACATCCGGGTGGTGCCGGTGGCGCAGGCGGCGGCGATAGCGAGGATCGGGTATTCGTCGATCATCGAGGGCGCGCGCTCGGCGGGCACGTCCACGCCTTTGAGGGCCGAGCCCTTGATGCGGAGGTCGGCCACCGGTTCGCCCGCCTCGGTGCGGATGTTTTCAAAGGCGAGGTCTGCACCCATTTCCTTCAGCGTAACGTAAAGCCCGGTCCGGCGCGGGTTGATGCCGACTGCGGTGAGGGTGAGGTCTGAGCCCTGGCGCAGCACCGCCGCCACGGCCGGAAATGCCGCCGAGCTGGGGTCGGCCGGGACCAGCACCCGGCGCCCGGTGAGTTCGGGCTGGCCGGTGAGGGAAACGGCCAGGGCGCCGTCGGCCAGGGTGGTGGTCACGATCGAGGCGCCAAAATGGCAGAGCATCAGCTCGCTATGGTCGCGGGTGGGGTGGGTTTCGATAACGGTGGTGACGCCGGGGGTGTTGAGCCCGGCGAGCAAAATTGCCGATTTCACCTGGGCCGAGGCCACCGGCAGGCGGTATTCGATCGGCACCGGATGGTCGGTGCCGATTACGCTGAGCGGCAGGCGCCCGCCTTTGCGGCCGGCAAAGGTCGCGCCCATGCGTTCCAGCGGTTGCGTCACCCGTGCCATCGGGCGCTTGTTCAGCGAGGCGTCGCCGGTGAACACGGCGGTGATCGGGTGGGACGCAATAACGCCGATCAGCAACCGCGCCGCCGTGCCGCTGTTGCCCATATCGAGCACCGAAGCCGGCTCGGCCAGCCCGCCGATGCCCACGCCGCGCACCCGCCACGGCTGTGAAGCATTTTCGGGGCGCAAGACGGTGGCGCCCAGCGCCTCCATGGCGGCGGCGGTATGGCGAACGTCGTCGCCTTCCAGCAGGCCGGAAATCTCGGTTTCACCCACAGCCAGCGCCCCGATCATCAAGGCGCGGTGGGAAATGGATTTATCGCCCGGCACCCGCACGGTGCCGGTGAGAACGCCACTGGCCGAAGCGCTGAGACTGCGGGGAGAAGACACGGAAATCGAAGGCACGGAAATCGAAGACATTGGGGCAACCACCTGTTCAGTCGAGCGCCTTTCCATAGCACATCGCCAAGGGGCCGCAAAGGCCGTGCCTCTCCTCAGTCCCGCAGCCGTCCCCATGTTCCGGTGATCGCGCCATAGCTGGTGCCACGGGTGAGCGGCTCCAGGCGCAGCGGCACTTCGGCGCGCTGGCCCGAATCGCGCCCGAGCGGACGCATTTCCAGCTCAAACCGGCTGGAAGAGGGCACGATCGGCAAGGCGCCGAGGGGAATGCTGAAGCGAAGCCCGCCATCGAATCGATCACGATGCTGAGGCACCGCGATGCCGAGCCGGTTTGCCCCGGTGGTGCCGGTGAGCCAGCCACTTAGTTTCAGGCCATTATCAAAGCTGCGGTTAAGCTCGAAGGTGCCGCCCCGATCCCCGCCAAGAGAGCGCCCGGCATGGACCGCCGCATCCACATGACCATCAGACGATTGATAATAAAGGCTGCCAAAGCCGGAAAGCGTGTCGGTGCCGGGCTCTAGGAGCAACGTGTTGCCTGGGAGCCGTTTTATCACCGGGTCCAGCTCCAGCCCCAGCGCCCAGCGTTGCCGCCAGGGCCGATACAGCACTTCGCCGGAAAAGCCGGCGTAGAGTTCTTCAAACCAGCCGGCGGCGAGCCGGGTTGTCCATTCCGGAGCCGGTTGGGCGAGCCACGTCAGGGCCGCTTGCTCCATGGTGTTTATCGGGGCTGCCGCCACATACCACGCCAGATCGCTGCGCACCGCTTGCTGGCGGGCGGCGCTGCTCCGCACCATGGTGGCGTCGAGAGTTTCCAGATTAGACGAAAGGGTCGTGCGGATGGTGTGGCTAAAGACGATCCCCGGCGTTACGTCGAGGTCGGAGGCGATATCGAAGCTGAGCCGATAAGCCCAGGGCTGCCCCGATTCAAACGGGCTTTGCTGGTAATGGACGTTGACCTGAGTGCGCCACGGCGGCGCTGTTTCGGGCCGCCAGCCTTCGGGGAGGCCGGCGGCAGCGGAAATAGCGCCGCCGGGCTCCAGCCGAGCGCTTTGGCGGATTTCGGCAGGGCTGCTTTCGCTCCGTCCGGCCCGGCGCAGCTCCCGGGTCAGTGCCGATACCGCCACGCCATCCAGCCCGTGGGCGCCGGCGACCACGGTCACCTCTTCCAGCCCGGGGGGCGCGCGTTCGGCCATTTGGCGAAGAGCGCGGCCAATCACCTGCCCGGCCGGGTAGGCATCGCCAATCTCCCGGGCAGGCTCCAGCCACGCAATCGCCCGGCTGCCGTTTATCACGGCCGAGGGCGTGGCTTGGGGCAAATCGGCCGCTTGTTGACGGGGCAAGGGGAGGTCTTCGGCGTTGAGCAGGAGGGTCGCCCGCGCCATGGCGTCCCGGCCATGCTCCAGCCCGGCCCCAAGCACCAGCCAACCGAGCGGGCGCCAGGACACCCCGACATTGATCGGCCCGCCGGGGCTGAGGCGGGTGTTTTCCTGGCGGTCCTGCCGTTTTCGATCGGGGCTCAGCTCCAGTTTCATCACCAAATGGGAAATCGGTGTTTGCCAAGCGACCCCGCCAAAGGGCGCGATGGTGCACCCGGTGAACCAGGAGGGCGGGCCGGCGGGTGCCGTTGCCGGGTCGCGTGGGCGGTGGTAGCGGCGGCCGAGCGCGCCAAGCGGATTGCCCAGCCCGCCTGCCTCGCCCAGCCGGCCCCACCCAAGGCCAAGGCTGAAGTCGAGCTGGCCGACGCGCTTCGACGCCACAAAATATTCGCCGGCAAAGCGCCCGCCCGCAAGGTCCCGCAGTCCGAGCGCGAGGGCGGGCCGCCAGCGCGATTCAGTGGTCAACCGGGCCTTTAGGCCGATGCCGCCATCGATCGGTTGCGCCTGCCCGGCGCGCGGGGGCCGGAGTGTTTCGTGGAGGGTGGTTTCCAGCCAAGGCACCGGTTGAACGGCGAGCGTGAAGCTTCGGTACTGGGGGCCGTTGAGGCCGCCGCCAAGCGCTATGGCGGCGTCGGGCATGGTGCGCGCCGATGGCGTTTCCATCAGCCCGGCCCCGCCAAGGTCATCCAATTCCGGAACGGCGGTGTCGGGGCCAATCGCGCGCTCGGCTTTGGCGCCGGGGGCACCGGCGAGGGTCCCGGCGATCAACGCCGCAACGAGCGGCCGGACGCGCCGTCGCTGTGGCAACCATTCAAATTTTGAATTCTTTCGCGCCATCCGGCCTGTGGTCCCTGACTGCGCAGCGGCGCACTCTTTCAGAGGACGGTTAGGATGGCAATCACCGATGCTCCCGCTGCTGCCATTTCTGTGGGCGTTAACGTCAAAAGACCAAGTTCGCGCAAATAAAGCCGCTTGCAATTGGTCTCGCACAGCCAGCATTCTAAGGGCAGTGGGCGCTTTTGGATGGGGGCACGGAAATGGCCGAAATTCTGGTCGTGGACGACGTGGAAGATGTGCGTGAGGGGATCGTTGCGGTCCTTCAGTCTGCGGGGCATTCGATCACCGAAGCCAAAGACGGGGCGGAGGCCATCGCAAAGCTCGGACAGCGGCGGTACGATCTGGTGATCACCGATATTATGATGCCCGAAAAAGACGGCACCGAAGTCATTATGTTTATCGAGGGGCTCAGCCCCCGGCCCCCTGTGCTGGCAATGTCGGGCGGGGCGCCGAATGTGCCGGCCTACATGGCGCTGCATCTGGCCCGGTTGAAGGCCGACGCGACTCTTATGAAACCGTTTCGGAACGAAGAGTTGCGAAGCAAGGTCGAGGCGTTGCTTAAGCACTAACGGCGGTTTGTCGTATGCCGGGGCAGGGCATGATTACGCTGGTGCTGGGCGGGGCGCGTTCCGGCAAGAGCGTTTACGCCGAAACGCTCGCGTTAAGCCGCCCCGGCCCGCGTTATTATTTGGCGACCGCCGAAGTCTATGATAGCGAAATGGCCGAGCGGGTGCGGGTCCATCAGCAGCGCCGGGGTGTGGGCGTGGGTGGCCCCATTCCCGTTGCGGGCGGCTGGATCACGGTGGAAGCGCCGTTGGACCTCGCCGGCGCGCTCCGCCGCCATGGTGCAGCGCCGGGCGTCACAGTGTTGGTGGATTGCCTGACGCTTTGGCTCTCCAACCTCATGGCCGGCGAGCGGGATATCGATGCCGAGACAGCCGGCCTGCTTGCCGCGTGCGATGGCCTCGGCGGGTTTGTGATTTTTGTGGCGAGCGAGGTTGGCTTGGGGATTGTGCCCGACAACGCGCTCGCCCGAGCCTTTCGCGATCATGCCGGCCGCCTCAACCAAGCCGTCGCGGCGCGTGCCGACCGGGTGGTCTTTGTGGCTGCGGGCCTGCCGCTGACCCTGAAGCCGTAACGGCCATAAAAAAAGGGGGGAGACGGCGCTCCCCCCTTTTTTTATCGTTCAGGCTGGGACTACTTCCGCCACCATCCGCGTTTCACGGGGCCGGGTGGGGGAGGCGGTGGCAGCTCCGTGTCGGTGGTCGACTCGCGGGTCGGCGTTGGCAGCGGTGCGTCGGTGATGATGACGGGCGGTGCCGGCGGCAGGTCGCTGGGCCGTTCGGTCGGGGCGATGGTTGCGCCATCGTCGAAGTTCGGCACTGGCTCAGAGGCGGGCGCCGGTTCCGTGTCGGGTGCCGGCTCGGGCATGATTTCAGCGGCGGTTTCGGGTGCGACTCCGGCTGCGACGATCTCAGCCGCAACGATCTCAACCGGAACCGAGCTTCCCTCGACGACCACGCTTTTGGTGGTGCGCCGCCGGGCCGGGCGTTTGGCGGGCGCGGCTTCGGTTTCGGCATCGGGGGCTGGTTCTGCTGCCTCGGTGGTGGTGGCACGCCGCCGGACCGGGCGTTTGCGGGCAGTGGTCGCGGCCGGGGGCTCGGTTGGTTCGGCGGCGGCCAGGGTTGCGGCCAAGTCTTCACCTTCGGTGGAGGCGACAACCGCTTCCGCCGTTTCAGCAAGTGTGGTCAGCGGAATAACGATATCCATCGCAGGCCGCTCCACGTCGAGCAGCCAGTCAAAATCCACCACCTCATCGGGTATCGCATCGGGCGCCATTCCGGCGCTGGGGGCGAGTGCGAGGGTGTCGGCCGGAGCCGGTATGCTAACAGGGGCGGCATTCGTCGGGGTTGGCGCCGGGGTTGGCGTTGGGGCAGGCGCGGCTGAGTCTTCGGCGTCGTCGCCGTCATAGCCCTCGGCATCGCCTTCGCCGTCATAATCGTTGGCATTTTCATCGTCAGCGCCGCCGGCGTCTTCGGCCGACAGCCCCTCGGCACCCATGGGTTCAGATGCCGTGCCTTCACTGCCGGGCTGGTCGAACCGGTTGCGTCCCCGCCGCCGTCCGCCCCGTTTGCCCCGCCGCCGCTTACGGGCCGGGTTATCGGCGCCTTCGCCGATGTCGGGATTGGCGGCGATCGCTTCGGCGCTCTTGCCGTCCTGGCTTTCGCCCAGGGTGGCCGTGGCCTCGGAGGTTCCTTCGCTGGGGCCGTCGTGGGGTTGCGCTGGCGCCGGTGTGGACCGCCCGACTGCCGCTGCGTCTTCCCCGCTCAGGTCGCTGCCTTGGTGCCGCCGTCCGCGCCGTCCGCGCCGGCCTCCCCGGCGGTCGCGGTCGGTCTCCGCCGTGCGGTCGCTGGTCGGTGCTGTGGGGGCCGGTGCTGCGGGGGCGGCCCGTCGGGGCTCGGTCGGCGCGACGTTCGTTTCTTCAACGGCATCGTCTTCGTCGTCTTCGTCGGCAACCACGACCCGCCGTTCCGGCTCGGCCAGGGCGCGCTCAGTGACGATTGCCGCCGCGGCTTCCTCGCCCGGCAACCGGGCGCGGACACGCTCGATGCGCAGATCGGGGATGATCAGGCTCTCATCGGTCTGGATAATCACCCGCAGCCCGTAACGCTGCTCAATCACTCCCAACTCGGCGCGCTTGGTATTGAGAATATAGAGCGCGACCTTGGCCGGCAGGGCGACGGAAATTTCGCTGGAGCGGCGGCGGATGCCTTCTTCTTCAATGGCGCGGAGGGCGTGGAGCCCCGCCGACTCGATGGAGCGGATCACGCCGAGGCCCGCGCAATGCGGGCATTTTTCAAAGTTTGCCTCAAGAAGGCTCGGCCGCATCCGTTGCCGTGAGAGTTCCAGAAGTCCGAACGGTGAAATTCGGCCGACCTGAATTCGCGCCCGGTCGTTCTTCATCGCCTCTTTTAATCGGCGCTCGACGGCGGCGTTATTGCGGCTGTCTTCCATGTCGATAAAATCGATCACGATCAGACCCGCGAGGTCGCGCAGCCGCAATTGGCGCGCGACTTCATCGGCCGCTTCGATATTGGTTTTGTAAGCGGTTTCCTCGATGTTGCGCTCGCGGGTGGACCGCCCGGAGTTAACGTCGATCGCGACCAAGGCTTCGGTTTGGTTGATAACGATCGAGCCGCCCGACTTCAACTGCACCACCGGGCTGTGCATGGCATCGATCTGGCTTTCCACCTGATAGCGGAAAAACAGCGGAATCGCCTCGTCGCGGTAGGGCTGAACGCGCTTGGAGTGGCTGGGCACCAACATGCGCATAAAGTCTTTGGCCACCCGATAGCCGCTTTCGCCCTCGACCAAAACTTCGTCGATGTCGTTCGCGTAAAGATCGCGAATCGAGCGCTTGATCAGGTTGGCTTCTTCGTAGATCAACTCGGGCGCGGTCGATTGCAGGGTTTGTTCGCGGATGCTGTCCCACAAACGGAGCAAATATTCGAGATCGCGCTTGATTTCGGCTTTCGATCGCTCAAGCCCGGCTGTGCGCAAAATCACCGCCATGCCTTGCGGAATGTCGAGATCCGACAGCATTTCCTTGAGGCGTTTGCGGTCCTGTGGATTGGTGATTTTGCGGCTGACGCCGCCGCCACGCCCGGTGTTGGGCATCAGCACGCAATAGCGGCCGGGCAGCGACAAATAGGTGGTGAGAGCAGCGCCTTTGCCGCCGCGCTCTTCTTTGGTAACCTGCACCAGCAAAATCTGGCGGCGCTTGATGACTTCCTGGATCTTGTAGCTGCGCAAGGAGCGGGGCCGGCGGCGGGCCATCTCTTCTTCGTCGGTCTCGTCGCCACCCACGGTGTCGAGCCGAATTGCCTCGGGGGCGTCGTTCTGGCCCTCGTGGTCGTGACTTTCGTGATGGTTTGCGTAGGCGCTGGTCTCGGCGGCGGTGGCTTCCGCGTCTTCGGCCCCGTCTTCAGCCCCGTCTTCAGCGATGTCGTCGGCCTCGTCCCCGTCGTCGTTCTGGCTGTTGAACGGTGCTTCGGGCGCGTCCGTGTCGGGTCGCCCGGCGTCGGTTGCCTCATCGCCGGACTCTTGGTCTTCCGACCCTTCGGACATGGACTCGACCGGGATGGTGGCCGCCATCACCTTGCCGGTGTCGTCGCCGTGATCGCGGTGATCGTTTTCGGCGTCCTCGCCCTCAGCGTCCTGGCCCCCGGTATCCCGGTCCTCAGCGCCCTCACCCTCGATGTGGGGGGCGTCTTCGGCAGCTTGTGTGGTTTCGTTCTCGAAACGATCCCGGCTTTCCGGCTCGTCAGTGTCGTGCTGTGCGCCTTCATCGCCTTCGGCGGCGGGCGACGCTTCATGGTCTTGGTAGCGCTGGTTACGATTGCCGCCTTGTTGCGGCCCACTTCTGCCTCGGCCCCGGCCCCGATTGCGCGGGGTCTCGTCCTCGTCCTCGTCGGCAAGCTCGGCCAAGCGCCGCTCTTCTGCCATCAAGGCTTCACGGTCGGCAACCGGAATGCGGTAATAGTCGGGGTGAACTTCGGAAAAGGCCAAGAAGCCATGGCGGTTGCCGCCATATTCGATGAACGCGGCCTGGAGCGAAGGCTCGACCCGCGTTACCTTGGCAAGATAGATATTGCCCTTAAGCTGCTTTCGGCTCGCGATTTCGAAATCGAGATCTTCGAGCCGGTTTCCATTGACCACAACGACCCTGATTTCTTCGGGCTGCGTGGCGTCGACAAGCATACGCTTGGCCATATATGTCGTCCCCGGTGACGCCGCCCACCCCGTCCGTGCGACAGCGGGAGGCGGGCGCGTCAACCTGTTGAGCGAAGCTGGGAGCCTTGCCGACCAAACGTTTAACGGCGCGTAATACGCGGCCAGAACGGGTCACTTGGCCCCCGGACCCCGGTTTGCGACCGGGGCCAGCTTCGAGGTTTCTTCCTGTTCACTGCGGTTCCGCTGGCGCCACGCCCTAAACTGCGACCGAAGGCAAAACAGCCAAGCCGCACCTGTCGAGGGCGCCACGCTGTCTGGCTTCTTCTGGAAGGCTCCCCCGAGGGATTCGATCCCGGCGAGAGGGTCCTCCGGGCGGGCCGGACGGGTCGCAGTTTGTCGCACGGGAGAGGATAGCCTTCGTTGCGACCGTCTACAATGGCTTTGTGTGCGACCCTCTCAATAATCGCTGATCATTGAGAGGGGTTGAGGTGAGCGAGTGTGCTATTCCAGCCCGTCGAACAGGGCGGTCGAGAGGTAGCGTTCGGCAAACGAAGGCAGGATCGCCACGATAAGTTTGCCGGCATTTTCCGGCCGGGCGCCAACCTCGAAGGCGGCGGCAAGGGCCGCGCCTGAAGAAATGCCCACCGGCAGCCCTTCCAATCGCGCCGCCTTGCGGGCGGTGGCGAAGGCGCGCTCGTTGGAGATACGCACCACTTCGTCGATGAGCTTGGTGTTGAGAATGTCGGGCACAAACCCCGCGCCGATGCCCTGAATTTTGTGCGGGCCGGGCAGTCCGCCCGAAAGCACCGGGCTATCTTCCGGCTCAACCGCAATTGCCTTGAACTCCGGTTTGCGGGCTTTGAGGGCTTCGGCAACGCCGGTCAGGGTACCGCCGGTGCCAACGCCGCTGATCAGGATATCGGCTTTGCCGGCGGTGTCGTTCCAGATTTCTTCGGCGGTGGTCTTGCGATGGATTGCGGGGTTGGCCGGGTTTTTGAACTGCTGGAGAATGTAGGCGTTCGGCAATTTGGCCACCAACTCCTCGGCTCTGCGGATTGCGCCCTTCATTCCCTCGGCCGCTGGGGTCAACTCCAGCTCGGCGCCGAGCAGCTTGAGCATTTTCCGCCGTTCAACCGACATGCTCTCGGGCATGGTCAGGATCAACCGGTAGCCCTTGGCGGCGGCAACGAAGGCCAGCGCGATGCCGGTATTGCCCGAGGTCGGCTCGACCAGGGTGGTGCCCGGGCCGATTTTACCGTCGCGTTCGGCTGCATCGATCATTGCGAAGCCGATACGATCTTTGACCGAAGCCAGTGGGTTGAAAAACTCCAGCTTGCCAACGACATCGGCGTTGCAGCCGAACTCCCGGCCCAGCCGGGGGAGTCGCACCAGCGGCGTGGCACCGATCGTGTCGATGATGCTGTCGTAGATTTTTCCGCGAAACTCAGGAGCCGAAGCCGACATGATTTCCCTCCACCGATTCGTACAATGGGTACGATCTGAAATGCTGTTGAAATGTAGTTAGGCTCGCATTGTACCAAGGTCAAATGCTAAAATCGATGCGGTCGCTGGTTTCGCTGGCAACACCGGCCTTGCGGGCGCGAAGGCACAAATCTTCGATGGTCGTGCTGTCGAGTCGGGTCATGCAATCGTCTTGCAATTCCAGCCAGAGCGGCCGGACCACCTGATGGCCGAGCACCGAGCCCGCCAGCTCTTCGTTGATATCGCAGCCGTTTTCCATCCCGCGCACCACCTTCACGATTTCGCCGACCGTGATGCGCCGTCGTTCGCGGGCGAGCCGATAGCCGCCCCGTGGTCCGCGCACCCCGGAAAGGATGCCCTCGCGCACAAACTGTTGCAGCACTTGTTCCAGGTAGCGTTTAGGGATGCCCTGGCGGCGGGTGATCTCGCCGCTTTGGACCGGCTCGGAGCCGGCATTATAGGCGATATCCAGCACCGCCTCGATTGCGAACATCAATTTTTTGGAAATGCGGAACATCTACGCGACCTCGAAAGATTTGAGGCCCCCGGTCGATCCGAAGCCTCCCGCGCCGCGCTCGCTGGCCGGCATTTGGTCGGTTTCGGTCCAGGTGATGGTGGTGACCGGCGCGATCGTCATTTGCGCGATGCGATCGCCGCGTTCAATCACCACCGGCTGATCGGAGAGATTGATCAAGATCACGCCGATCTCGCCCCGATAGTCGGAGTCGATGGTCCCCGGAGCGTTGAGCACCGTGACCCCGCGCTTGAGGGCCAGCCCCGAACGCGGCCGGATCTGGGCCTCAAAGCCGGCGGGCAGCGCGAGGCAAAGCCCGGTCGGCACCAGGGCGCGGGCCAGCGGCGCCAGGGTCAGCGGAGTGCCGGCCGGAATCGCTGCCAGCAAATCCAGCCCGGCCGCCCCCGGCGTGGCATAGGCCGGCAGCGCCAGCCCGGCGCCATGGGGGAGGCGGGAAACGGGAACAGCGAGAGGTGTCGTGCTCATCGGCCGGTCGCTCCGGAAGCAAAATGATCGGCAACAGCCACCGCCAATCGTTCGCCAACCGAAACCTTACTGAGTTCGGGCCAATCTTCAACGATTGCACCGCCGCTGGGCTGTGCGCGCAGGATATGAACGGTGTTGCGCGCGCCGCCAAATGTGCCGGTGCCGGCGCCAACATTGTTGGCCACGATCCAGTCGCAGCCCTTGCGGGCTAATTTTGCGGTGGCGTGCTCAATCACGCACTGAGTCTCGGCCGCAAAGCCGACCACCAGCGCCGGCCGGTTTTTGCCCGGGCGTGAGATTTCGGCCAGAATATCGGGGTTTTCCACCAGCTCCAGCAGGGGCAACTCGCCCTTGTCTTTTTTAAGCTTGTGACCGGCCACGCCCTTTACTCGCCAGTCGGCGACGGCGGCGGCGCAAATCGCGATCTCCACCGGGAGGCTGCCCTGGCAGGCCGCCAACATCTGCATCGCGGTTTCAATGCGGATGACCTGAACGCCGGGTGGGTCGGGCTCGTTGGTCGGGCCGGAGACCAGAGTGGTTTGAGCGCCGAGTCGGGCCAGCGCGCGAGCGATGGCGTGGCCCTGCCGCCCCGATGACCGGTTGGTGATGTAGCGCACCGGGTCAATCGGCTCGACGGTTGGCCCAGAGGTGACCAGGGCCCGCCGACCACTGAGGGGTAAAGGCCCGGAGCCGAGGGTGAGGGTATCGAAGTAGGCGGCGATCGCGGCCAAAATCTCTTCCGGCTCGGCCATCCGCCCGGCCCCGGTCTCGCCGCAGGCCAACTCGCCGGT
The DNA here is from genome assembly GCA_903931735.1 of uncultured Rhodospirillales bacterium. GTDB lineage: Bacteria > Pseudomonadota > Alphaproteobacteria > Azospirillales > Azospirillaceae > BOG-933. Next base: position 3,204 of record CAIZDL010000277.1, on the reverse strand, counting down.
GTTGGGACCAACCCGGCGCACCCCGCGCCCGGCCAGCACACACATGTTGGACTCGGTTGCCGGGTGCGCCCACATCTGCCCGTTCATGGCCGGGGCCACCAGCACCGGCTTATCGGTGGCCAGCAGGGCGGTGGAGGCCAGATCGTCGGCCAGCCCGGCGGCCATTTTGGCCAGCAGGTCGGCGGTGGCCGGCGCCACCACCACCAAGTCGGCGGCACGGGAAAGCTGGATATGCCCCATTTCGGATTCGGTGGTGAGGGCGAACAGGTCTTGGTAAACACGATCTTCCGAGAGCGCGGCCACGGCCAGCGGCGTAACGAACTGCGCGCCGCCCTCGGTCAAAATCACCCGCACGGTGGCGCCTTGCTCGCGAAGGCGGCGAATTAACACCAAGCTTTTGTAGGCTGCGATGCCCCCTGCGATCACCAGGAGCAGGCGCTTGCCGTTAAGAACGGGAAAGTCGAACACGGGCTTGGTCTTTTCTGCGGCAGTCACACTGTGAAACCAGGGTATGGGCTTCGGCGGTTTTACGCAAGCCGACTCTAAAGCTTATATCGCGAGGACTGTGGCCAAAAGTTGGCGCAGGCCGTGATCGTCGATGCCCAGCCGGTCGAGATGCTCGACCGTGTTGGTGAGATAGTCGATGTTGGCGCCGCGCGCGCCGTGGCTGCGCCGGATTAAAGCCGCCGAGCAGGCCAGATCAAGACCCCGACAATATTGGGCGTGGCTGCGATCCACCACAAAGGCGCAGGCGCGGACGGTCTCGCCCTGGCGGGTGCGCACCGGTAGCAGTTTCAGTTTGTAAACCTTGGTGACCATTTCCCGCTGCCAAAGCTGTTCCAGAATCGGCAGCGCTTTTGCCCGCTCAACCCGAAAGAGCATCCCCCGGCAGGCGCCGCCATGGTCCAGCCCAAACACCAAGCCCGGGGCTTCCGGAGTGCCCCGGTAGAACAGCGAGTAGATGCAAAAGCGCCGATGATAGCCGCGCAAGACGCCGAGTCGCTGTTCTGAAAACTCAAAGCCCGGGTCCCACATCAGCGAGCCGTAAGCGAACACCCAGAGGTCTTCTCCGGGGGGCAGAGCATCGAGCAGGGCCGCGGGGTAAAATTCGGACATGGGGGAATCGGGATTGGGGGAATCGGGACCGGAGGGCGGGGAGGCGTGAGCTTTTCTAGCATTTCGCCGGGTCGCGGGCTAGGGTCGGGCGGTGCCCAAATTTTCCGGATTTCTCCCCATGATCTCTGTTGGCCGTGCGCGTGTTGCCCTGACTTCGACTGTTGCCGTGGCGTTGGTTGCGGCTGGCTGGTACGGCTGGTGGCTGCTCGCCGGCAATTTGGTGCGTCACTCCATTGAGGGGTTTAGTGCGGCCGAGCGCGCGCGCGGGGGCTCGGTTGCCATCGGGGCGGTGGAACTTGGCGGTTTTCCTTTCGCGCTTCGGGCCGAGGTGCGTGATCTGGTGGTGTCCCGTGCCGATGGCAGCGGGTGGCAGGCGCCGGGGTTTACCGCCGAGGCGCCGTTATGGGCGGTGACGACGCTGGCCGTGCGGTTGACCGGTGCCCAGCAAATTACCCTGCCGGCCGGTTTCGAGGCCGTTGCCATGACCGCAACCGGGGGCGAGGGCCACGTTTCTCTTGGCGGCGCTTCGGGGTTCACGGCGGCGCGGCTGGGGCTGTCCCACGCGACTTTGCAGCCGATTGGCACCCAAATCGATAAGGTCGAGCTGTCGGCGATGGTGCCCGCGCGGCAGCCGGCCAATGGCGGTGAAACCGGCCTTACCCTGCTTGCCAGCGCCGATGGTGTTCATTTTGCCGCGGCGGAGGGTCAACCGTTGGGGCCGGTGATAGAGCGGTTGATGGTCAAGGCCCGGCTCCAGGGTGTGCCGCCACGGCCATCGCCGCCCGCCCTTACTGCGTGGAGCCGGTCGGGCGGCAGTCTCTTGATCGATAGCGCGCTGATCAAGTGGGGGCCGGTTACGGTGGAGTCCACCGGGGCGCTGGAACTCGACCGCGATCTTCAGCCGGTGGGCAGCATTAAGGCCGAGGTTGCCGGGTTTGGCGCGGCGGTGGATGCCTTGGTCGCTGGCGGCTGGGTCCGGGCCAAAGACAGCCATACCCTGAAGGCGGTGCTGAGCGGCCTTGCGCCGCACGGGGGCGCAAGGCCGGTGGTCAAGTTGCCAATTTCACTCCACGACCATTTTTTGCACGTTGGGCCGTTTCGGCTGGCGCCGGTGCCAACGCTGGTGTGGCTGGGCGATCAACGGAGGCCGAACCAAACCACCGAGGCGCCACCCGCGATCAGGCAGTAAATGCCAAAGGGATTGAGCGCCTTCAACTCGTGGGTTTTGAAGTAGCGCATCAGGAAGGCGACGCTGGCATAAGCGGTAATGCCAGCAACCACCCCCGCGATGATCGAGAGCCCGGTGATGCCGCCGGTGTCGGCGTGGCGCAGCATTTTGGGGATCTCCAGCACCGAGGCGCCGATGATGATCGGCGTTGCCATCAGGAACGAAAAGCGCGCCGATTCCTCATGCCCCAGCCCGCACAGCAAGCCGCCGATCATGGTTGAGCCCGAGCGGGAAATGCCGGGGAAGAGAGCGGTGCATTGCCAGCCGCCAATCAGCAGGGCATCGAGCAGGCCCATTTCGCCCATTTTTGCGTTTCCGGCCGAGCGCCGCAGCCGTTCGGCCGCGAGCAGCAGCACGCCGTTGACGGTGAGGAACACGCCGGCCAAAATCGGCGCCGCGAACAACTCCTTGAGTGCCTTGTTGAAGGCAAAGCCCAAAATAACCGCCGGGATGGTTGCCACCACCAGCAGCAGCAGCAGCCGAAGATCGCCTTGCCGGCGTGCGGGGTCGCCGCGCCCAAGCACCGCCAACAGCAGGTCGATCCAGTCGCGCCAGAAATAAACCAGCAGCGCCACGGCGGTTCCAAGGTGGAGCACGACCAGAAATGGCAGAAAATGCGGTGAGTGTTGATCGATGTCCCAGCCAAACACCGGCGGCAGCAACACGGCGTGACCAAGGCTGCTCACGGGAAACAGCTCGGTCACACCTTGAAGGATGGCGATCACGAGTGCTTGAAACGTTGTCATAATCAATAATCTCCCGACTGGAAACCCCTTCTACCCTATCAAACACCGCCTGCTCCCGATAGCCCCTTCGCTGTCAGAGGGAGGCCGCTGTTGCGAGAAAGGCGCGAATGCGCG
>CAIZDL010000276.1 GCA_903931735.1 uncultured Rhodospirillales bacterium | reverse complement strand
TTCCGCCTCCAGAACCGCAACGCGAGCCGTCAGAAGCGCCATCTGTTCCCCAAGCACACGGTTCTGCTCAAGCAGCGCGGCGATCAGCGCGTCCTTCTCGGACAAGGTCAAGATGGGGAGGGTGGCCGCGTGAGTCATGGAGATGTTGACTCACAAACGGCATATCGGCGCAACCAGAATCTATCGGTAGCGGGTCAGGTCGGGCGATCACGCCACAGATTGGCCCGCCACCGAACGCGGGGGGCTGAGCAAATACGAAACTTTGCTCAATAAGTCAGGGATTTAGGAAACCAATAAAAGGATGTTCAAGACGAGGCTCAAGAAAATAGTCACGGAATGCAATGACGGTGTCGAAGACGGTTTTCGAAAAGTGGCAAAATTCCCGGATTATTATCTTGAGTGGATCGACAAGACCGAAGGTGGAGATGCTGCTGTCCATATGATCGCTCGCGCCAAGCTTGGACCTGATCACCCCGGCTACCAACTACGGCACCCACGAGCAAAAAATCGGCCCGTAGGGTGAGTGAGCGGCCGCCGGGTGTCCGGCGGCCAACCCTCTACGGTTCGTACTATCGGTTACAAAAATTCGTACTATCGGTTACATGGGGATTTTTCAACTTGTTGATATTAAAGCATAAAACTGGACATTCGCGCCCCTTAACCTTTTAACTAAGAATCTTCTTTAACCTCTTAACCGATATCGATGAGGCGACACTCTGTGGATAAGTGCCCCATTCCAGCCCTTTCGCAAGGCGAAAGGGCATGTAACCGATAGGACGAAGCTCAACTCAACAAAATCAACACGTTACAGAAAAGTTCTTTATCATCACGGGGTTGCTCAATCGGAGTAACCCCCTCTTTCCAAAGCTAAAAAACCAAGCCTCCAATCGGCCAATTTTTCCGCCAGCCGTCTTCCCCCGTTACACCCCAATCGGGGATCGCATTCAGCTTGGTTCGGTAACTCATATCCCAACCCGAGAATCACATTACGACCGTCCACCCCCTCGACGTTTCGGCCGAAAAGTGCCATCATCACCCCATGAGCAACGCAGCTTACCAACTCGACGATGAAGACCCCGAGGAGATCGCCCGCTTGCAGGCGATGGTCGACGAGGCGCGCTCGGCCGACAGCGTGCCACACGAGATCGTGCGGGAATGGCTTCTCGCCCTGGCACGCGGCGAGCGTCCGCCGGTACCGACACCATGAAGGTTCGCTGGAAGACGACGGCGCTTCGCGACATCGAGCACCACGTCGCCTATCTCGACCAAGTCAATCCACGAGCTGCCCATGAAACGGCTCTCGCCCTGTTTTCAGCCGGCGAGAGCCTGAGCACGTTCCCCAACCGAGGCCGCCACGGCCGCATCCTTGGCACCCGTGAGCTGGTGGCAGTCTTCCCCTACGTGATCGTCTACGAAGTCGGACAGGATGCCGTGGACATCCTCAACGTCCAGCATGGCAAGATGCTGGCGTAGCCATGCCAATCGACAGCGAGATGGTCGCCGCTTGGCAGACGCAGCAGATTGAAACGGCCCTGGCCACGGCCAAAGCCGGCGGCCCCTTCATCCCACACCACCGCATCGCTGAATGGGCGCTGTCTCTCGGCACCACATCCCCGCTACCGCTCCCCACCTCCTTGAATGCCCCCGGAAGCCCGCCAGACGGGGGTGAAGGCCCAACCGTGTGGAAATGTACGGTAAGCTCTCCGTGATTTGGCCAAAAATCCACTAACTCGGGTGTCGCCCGCATCTCTGCGAAAATATACGGTAGCGCGTTGCACGCCATATTGACCCTACGGACCGAAGCTGGAAGTATGGATGTTGGCTAGGGTTTAGGCTTCGACCGGCTCGGGCAGAGCGAAGGTCGGCATGGTG
>CAIZDL010000275.1 GCA_903931735.1 uncultured Rhodospirillales bacterium | reverse complement strand
GTTACTTACTTGACACTGTGGCTGTTCATCTCCACATATAGAGGCTGTGCAAATTTATTTGCGGCGATTTCCAGAATTTATTTTTGCAAGAACCTCCTTATTTTTCTTGTTTACAAGGGCGCCTTATTCGATAGAGTTCCACTGTATTTGTCCAACAAACGAACAGTCGACACGTTAGCGACAATCGCCACGGCCAGAAGGGCGGTAAAAATAATTGATATTGGCGCCGGCATTGGCGTTGTCGTCTCCCAGCTTTCAGAAAAACTTATCGATTGCAAGATTATGGGAATTGAGAGCGCCACGCTAACCTGGCTGGTTGGGTTCATTATTGTGAGGTACAATCGACTTAGCAATATCGAATGGGTATATGGCAATATGTGGTCGGTCGATTTGGGAGAATTTGATATTGTATACGCTTTTTTATCTCCAGACCCGATGAATCGTTTATGGGAAAAGGCAAAATCCGAAATGAAAGAGGGCGCAATGCTGATAAGCAATTCGTTCCCTGTGGATGGCGCGCCCCCCGTATCGGTCGAATATGTCGACGATGCGCGAGAGACAATTTTATACTGTTATATACCGGCAGAGTCGCGAAAAATCAGCTAACACGATAATTTTTGTGATAGATTCCCCGTTTTTCATAGCTTTCTTTCCAGAATTCACACCGTGCCCCTATCCCAACCCTCGGACGAGGGACCCCAGCCGCAACCCCAGGCTGTTGCTGAGAAACAGCTCGCTGGCGCGGGCGAGGTCGCCGCGAGTAAGCGAACGCTCCTCGGCACCGCGCTCAACCAGGATCACCCCGCGCATCACCCCCGGTAGGGCGCCATCGGCCAGCGGCGGCGTCACCAGAACGCCATCAATCACCGCAAACAGGGTGGCGGCGGTGGCCTCGGCGATACGGCCGGCGGTATTGAGCAGCAGAGCGTCGTCGGCCCCGGCGCGGAGGGCTTCCTGGCGGGCCAGCACATTATCGAGAAAATTGAGCGACTTGATCCGCGACAGGGGCGAATGCTCGTTACGCCGGGTCACGCTGGCGATGATCAGCCGGGCCGGCGGTAAGGGCGGCGGCAGCGGTCCAGCGGTGATCAACAAGGTCGGCACCGGCCGAAGCGGCGGCGGCAAGCCACGAGGGCCAGGGCCACGAGTGAGGGTCAGGCGCAGGCTAGCCTCGGCGAGACCACTGGCAACGAGGGTCGCCGCGAGCGCGTCCGCCAGCTTTTCGGGTGGCAACGGCAATGGAATGTCGAGCAGCCGCGCCCCGGCGACGAGCCGAGCCAAATGGGCATCGAGGTGGTCAACGGCGCCGTTCCGGCAGGCCAGAGTCTCGAACAAACCGTCGCCAAGGGTAAAACCACGGTCGGCAGGGTCGATGGCCACCTCAGCGGCCGGTCGCAGGCGGTCATGAAACCAAATCATCGTCATCGGTCGCTCCCAGGGTTGCCAACAGGGGGCGCAGCTTGGTGCGCATTTCATGATATTCATCGGCCGGAACGGAGTCGGCGACGATACCGCCGCCGGCTTGGGCCACCGCTTGCCCGTGGGCCAGAGTGAGGGTGCGGATGGTGACTGCGCTGTCCATGGCGCCATCGAAGCCGATCCAACCGATGGCGCCGCAATAGGGGCCACGCCGGGCCACCTCCTGCTCGGCGATGATCTCCATCGCCCGGACTTTGGGTGCCCCGGTAATGGAGCCGCCGGGAAAAGCGGCGCGCAACAGATCCACCGGCCCCAGTCCGGCCCGCAAACGGCCCTCGACCACCGAGACCAGATGATGAACTGCGACGAAGCTTTCCGGTTCGACCAGTTGAGGCACGCGGATACTGCCAATCTCGCACACCCGGCCGAGGTCGTTGCGCACAAGGTCGCAGATCATCAGGTTTTCCGCCCGGTCCTTGGCGCTGGCCACAAGGTCGGCGAGCAAGGCGCGATCCTCGGCGGGAGTGGCGCCGCGCGGCCGGGTGCCCTTGATCGGCCGGGTTTCGACCCGTCGCTCGCCATCGAGGGCCAAAAAACGTTCCGGCGAGGCGCAGGCAAGATGAACGCCCGCGCCGCAAGCCAAAAAGGCGGCATAGGGCGCAGGCGCCAGAGCGGCGAGGCGACGGTAGAGCGCGAAGGATTCAGCCTGCGGCGACAGACGAGCAACGAAACGCTGGGTGAAATTGGCCTGAAAGATATCGCCGGCCCGGATGTATTCGATCAACAGAGCCACCCGCGTTTCGTAGGCGGCGCGGGTGAGGTCCGGCCGCCAGAGGGGTTTGCCGACCGGTATCGGCTCTGGCAGCGCCGGACTGTGCCGCAGACACCGGGCCAGCGCCGCCGCCCGCCGCAAGAGAGTCCCAGAGCCGGTGACATCGCTGCCGACGATCCAGGCTTTCTTTTCGTGCTGGTCAAAGGCGGCGATCAGGTCATAGAGCCCGACCACCATGTCGGGCACGCCGAGACTGTCCGGGCGGGCGGGCGGCAGGCGTTCCAGATGGCGGCCCAACTCATAGCCGAAGAAGCCGACTGCCCCGGTGCAAAACGGCACCGGCCCTTCGCTCTGCTTCAGCCGGCACGCCGCCAGTTCGCGCTCTAGCACCGAGAAGGGATCGCCGAACACCGCCTTGCCGTCGACCTCCACCCCGGCGGCATCGGCCCTGATCACCCGGAACGGCCGCACCGCCAGATAGCCATAACGGCCCGTGCCCCCCAGCAACGCGCCCATGACCTCCCCGGCAAAGGGAGCAAAGGCGGTGGCGGGATCAATGTAGGGGATCGGGTCAACCAGCAGGGCCATAGAAAAAACTGCGCCTTCAGCCGATCCGGTCGGCGGGCTGCCGGCAGGTGGGCGGTATTGCCACGATGATATTCTTACTGCATCATAAAAACAGCCTTTGTTCCAGAGCGGTCGGTATTGCACCGCACGGACAACGCGGTATTGTGCGGCCACCGTCACGGCCAATCTGCCGCAAGAGCAAACCTTACGGCATAATTCAGGCGCTTTAGGCGGCGCCACCCAAAGGCAAGGCCAATTTTCCAAACCGAAGCATTGACACCACCCACATTGAAGCGCTAAACGAGGGCAGCGTTGCGCGCGGGTCCCCCAAATCAAGACCCAAACGCTCAACGCGGAGGGATGGCCGAGCGGCTGAAGGCGGCGGTTTGCTAAACCGTTATAGAGGCTTAAACCTTTATCGGGGGTTCGAATCCCCCTCCCTCCGCCAGTATTCATAGTATAGACTTTCTCCCCGAGGGGGAGACGCCTAGAAAACCCCAATAGTTCAAACGGTTAAGGGGC
>CAIZDL010000274.1 GCA_903931735.1 uncultured Rhodospirillales bacterium | reverse complement strand
GCTTCTACCCGTTCAATGCCTTCAGATCATTGCTGGGGATCGCGGGCGGGGCTGAGGCGCCGACCTACGCTGAACTCTACTCCGGCGATTGGGCGCACCCAACATGTAGTGGGTGTCTGCGTTAACCGGATAGGCAAGGATTAAACTTACCAAAGAGGTGGCCATTGGCCTCCTTGTCGGGGAGCCTTCGGTGCCTTTATGTGGTGGGACGGGGTTGCAGGGGTGGGCGTTGACATTGGACGGGATATTCCTGACCTTCGGCGCGGCGGGGCGTGGCCCGCCTGGGTTCTTTTCGGAAGACTGCCCCAATGCTTAGTCCCGTGTTTCGTGCCGCCGCCATCTTCATTGCGCTTTGATCCGGCCACCAGATGCCAAACCGAGCGGTTTTTCAATGGGCTGGCCTGCTCACGGTATCGGCGGTGTTGGTTGCGGTGTTGACGGGGGCGCATTTGCCGGCGGCACTGTTGCTGGGGCCGATGGTGGCGGGGATTGCGGTCTCGTCGGCGGGCGCCGCACTTTGTGTGCCGGGCCGTTGCTATGTCGCGGCCCAGGCGGTGCTGGGGTGCTTGATCGCCCGCAGCCTGCCGGTTTCGGCGCTTGGCGGTTTGCTCCGGGATTGGCCGTTATTGCTGGCCGGCATCCTCTCGGTGATCGCGGCCAGTGGCGCCCTCGGCTGGTTGCTCACCCGGTGGCGGGTGCTGCCGGGCACCGTGGCGATTTGGGGCTCGTCGCCCGGCGCCGCGATGGCAATGACCCTGATGGCGGAAGCCTACGGTGCAGACGTTCGCTTGGTCGCGTTTATGCAATATTTGCGCGTGGCGTGCGTGGTGATGGTTGGCTCCTTGGTGGTGAGGGTGTGGGGCGCCGGCCCTGGGATCGTGATCGAGGAGCCCGCGTGGTTTTCTGCTGTGGCGTGGGGGCCGTTCGCGGGCACATTGGCCTTGGCCGCACTCGGTTTTTTTGCCGGGCGGTTGCGCATCCCGGCAGGACCGATGCTCGTGCCGCTTGCGCTGGGCGTCATCCTTCAAGGCGAGGGGTGGCTGGCGATTGAATTGCCGCCGTGGCTGTTGGCGGCGAGTTATTGCGTGATTGGCTGGAGCATCGGCTTGCGGTTCACCCGCCCGATTTTGTGTCACGCGATGCGGGCGTTGGTTCCGGTGATCGGATCGATAGCGGCCTTGTTTGCGGTCTGCGCGGTGTTTGCGCTGTCGTTGGTGGTGTTCGCCGGGGTCGATCCGCTCACCGCCTATTTGGCGACCAGTCCGGGCGGAGCGGACTCGGTGGCGATTATCGCCGCTTCTAGCCCCGTTGATCTCCCGTTTGTGGTGGGGTTGCAAACCGCTCGGTTCTTGCTCGTGCTGCTGACCGGCCCGATCATCGCCCGCTTTATTGCCCACCGCATGGGGGCGTCGGCAGCCCATAAAATTGGTCTTGACGGCGCCCAGCGGAGGAGCTAGCGTGAGTGAACGATCACTCGCTTATCTCCCGTGCGGTTTATATGCGCGACGCCACCAACACCCGAACCAAAATCCAGCAACAGGCGCTTCGCTTGTTTGTTGAAAAGGGTGTGACGGAAACCTCGGTCCGCGACCTCGCACAGGCCGCCGGCATTGCCGAGGGCGCGCTTTACCGTCATTATGCCTCGAAAGCCGATCTCGTCTG
>CAIZDL010000273.1 GCA_903931735.1 uncultured Rhodospirillales bacterium | reverse complement strand
GCAGCGACGGACGCATGTAGTCGGTGAACACGAAGAACGTGCCGCCATACGGGATCACCCCGCCATGCACCGCCATGCCGTTCATCGCCGCCGCCATGCCGTGCTCGCGAATGCCGAAATGAATGTAGCGGCCGGCATAATTCCCCGGCGTGACCTCGGCCATGCCCTTCACCTTGGTCAGGTTCGAGCCGGTCAGATCCGCCGAGCCGCCGATCAGCTCCGGTATCGCCGGCACCAGCGTTTCCAGCGCCAACTGGCTGGACTGGCGTGAGGCGATCTTCGGCCGGGTCTCGGCGATCTGGGTCCGCAGCGCCGTCATCGTCTGCGGGAAATTCTCCGGCAGCTTGCCCGACATCACCCGTTCGAACTCGGCGCGCTGGGGATGCCGCGCCAGCCGCTTCAACCAGGCCCGACGGCGCACCGCCCCCCGCTGCCCGGCGCGAAGCCACTGCTCGGCAAGGTCCTCGGGCACTTCGAACGGGGGCGAGGTCCAACCCAAGGCCGCCTTGGCGCCTTTGGCCTCCTCCGGTCCAAGCGCCGACCCGTGCGTGGCCGACGTGCCAGCCTTGGTCGGGGCTGAAAACCCGATAATCGTCCGGCAGGCGATCAACGTCGGCTTCTTCGACCGCAGCGTCATCGACAGCGCGGATGCGACCTGAACCGGATCGTGCCCGTCCACCCGCTTCACCGCCCAGCCATAGGCGGAGAACCGCTTCAGCACGTCGTCCGATGTTGCCAGCGAAGTGTGGCCATCGATCGATATCGAATTATCATCCCACATAACAGTCAGCCGGTCGAGCTTGAGATGCCCGGCCAGGCTGGCCGCCTCATGGCTCACGCCCTCCATCAGATCGCCGTCCGAGGCGATCACCCAGGTGCGATGGTCGACCAGGCTGCGGCCGAAGCGCGCCGCCAGCAACCGTTCCGCCAGGGCCATGCCCACCGCGGTCGAAATGCCCTGGCCCAAAGGCCCGGTGGTGGTCTCGATACCGGGACTTTCGCCGTGTTCCGGATGGCCCGCGGCGGGGGAGTGGAGCTGGCGGAAATGCTTGATGTTGTCGATGGTCATGCCGGGATGCCCGGTCAGATGCAGCAGGCTGTACAGCAGCATCGAACCGTGTCCGGCCGAAAGCACGAAGCGGTCGCGGTCCGGCCAGTGCGGATCAGCGGCATCGAATCTGTGAAACCCGGTCCACAACGCCGTGGCCACGTCGGCCATGCCCAGCGGCAAACCGGGATGGCCGGACTTGGCCGCTTCCACGCCGTCGATGCTCAGCGCCCGGATGGCGTCGGCCATGCGTCGCTGCGGCGTCATCGGGCGGGCCAGAATGGCCGCCTGCAACGCCAGGGCGGGATTGTCGGCGGTGGTCGTTTCGCTCGAAGCCATGAAACCTCCTGCTCGGGCGCCGCTATTATAAGCGGGCGGACGAGTAAGCAAGACCGGTCAGCGCGGGGGAGCCGCTATGCAACCCGCACGGGATGGTAGCCACGGTCGAAATAAATCAGCCCCGCATCCGCCGGACCGTTCTGAATCGCCTCGACCTCGCAAAAAAACACGCTATGGGTGCCAACCTCGGTCACCTGGACAATGCGGCAATCGAACGCCACCACGGCATTTTCCAGCACCGGCGCGCCGGTCGCCAGCCGGGTCCAGCTGGCCGCGGCGAAACGACCCTCGACGTCATGCTCCGTCATGCCGGCGAAGATCGGCGACAGATGCTCCTGTGCGGCCGCCAGCGTGTTGACGCAAAGCACGCCGTTGATCTTGAGGGCGGCGTTGGAATCGCTGTTGCGATTCAGGCACAGCAGCAACGACGGCGGATCATCGGTCACGCTACACACCGAGGACGCGGTGAACCCGCGCATACCCCCCG
>CAIZDL010000272.1 GCA_903931735.1 uncultured Rhodospirillales bacterium | reverse complement strand
CTCCAAATTCAGTTGCGTTTGGCCCAAATCCCGCCCCGCGAAACGCTCAGCCCGCGCGATGGCAGCCACTACCCCTTGAGCGACCGCGACATGCGCTGGCAACTGGAATTTTTCGGTATCCCATGACCACCCGCGCGCGGCAGACGCCGCTTCTCCTCCTGGCGGTGTTGCTGTGCGCAATGTTGGGACTCGCGGTCTCCTGGCCGACCATGGTGCTGGCGGAACCGCTCAGCGGCACCATCGACCAGCGGTCCCGGCAGCAGGTGACGGCGGTTTTTACCGAGATGCGCACCGCGCTCACCACCGGCAACGGCGCCGCTGCCCTCGCGCAGCTTTCCCGCGCCTCAATTGCCCGCCTGGAAGCGGTCCGCAATGCCGCCAAACTGGGCAGCGCCGCGCCCCTGGCCGGGTTCAGCCCCTCGGAAAAGCTGGGCGTGCTCGGGTTACGACGCCATTTCACCCCGGCCGATCTCCGGCGGCTAAAAACTCCGGATCTGCTCAACCGCGCCATTACGGCCCGCTGGGTGAAACCCGATATGCTGCGCACCGCCGAACTTGGGCCGGTCGCCGTTTCGGGGAACCACGCCAGCGCGCCGGTCCTGGTCGATGGCAAACCCAGCTTGGCCCGCGCCGAGTTTTTGCGTGAAAGCGGCCAGTGGCGGCTCGACCTGGCTCGCACCACCGCCAGCGCCGATACCCTGCTCCGGGTGCTGATTCCGCTCTCCGGGCAGAGCGAAGAGAGCTATCTTGGCCACTTGTTGGATCATTTGCGCCGCTAGTCAGCAGATATTGCCGGCTATGACCGCTTTCACCGCACTCGACACTTGACCGGGCCGGATTGTTTGGAGAAAGTGTTGTCAAGTCTACCAGCACTTGGTGGCCGGGAAACTGTGAGACCTGATGTCATCGCCGGATAAGCGCCCGTTCAATTTGACTTCGCCGGTTCGCGGATTGAACCTCGCGGCTATGCCGTCGCCGTTCGCCGCGTCGGATGCCATGTCTGCAATCGACGCCGACTTCAGCGACCTCAGGGGGCGCTGTGCCCCGGCATCAATGGGGCAGTTTGGCCCGGGTGCCATGTCACGGCTCCGCGACGAGCGGGTGATTTACACCGTGCCCTGCCCAGCCGGGTTTCGGGCGGCGGTTTTGGCGCTGGCAAAAAAACGCGGGGTGGACGCCGCCGAATTGGTGCGCATGGTGCTGACGCTGGTGGCCCACTCGGTGCGCGCCTCGGTCCCCGACCCCGGTGTGCCCAACCTCGATGACCACGAAGGCGGGGTGCGCCCCCACGGCGGCCCCCGACGGATGGTCCCCGCGCTCATTCCCACCCTGGTGCTCCGCCTCGACCCGGATCTTGACCACGCCACGATCCGGCAAGCGCTGGCGGTTGCCCTGGCGCTCGATGATCCCAAGCATTACCGGCTGGTTTCACTGGATGAGCATACCCGGCTCGCCACCAGCGTTGAACGGCTGGAATACCGGAACCGTGCGCTCGGCAACGCCGTCGAGCGCCTGTCGTTCCGCCCCCGCTCCGGCCGGCTTGGGCCGCGCGACGCCGCGCTAATGCTCGGCTTTGCCGGCGAGCACGATTTTGACGAGCATCTCGTAACCAAACGGTTTCGCGAGTTGGCGCCGATCTTCCACCCCGATACCGGCATATTGCCGTGTCGCGACCGGATGGCCCAGTTGATCGATGCCCGCAACCTCTTGATCAAACACCTCCGGGCCATCCCCAGCGCCAGCACCGATGCCGGGAAAAAGACGCCCGAGCGTTAGGCCGCCGAGTGAGCTAATTTAACGGTAGTGGAGCGAGCCGAACCGATGCGCTCGTTTTGGCGGGCCGAAACGCCTGATTTCCACCACCGGCACCACCCCCTCATCGGGCTCGACCAGCATAAACGGCGGCAAGTGTAGCCAGTGCCGGCGCACATTGACAAACTCCAGCAAGGCTTCGGTGCTGGCCAGCACCCGGTGATCGACGCGCCATCCCGGCTCCAGATGCAGAACCATAAAGTCCCGCGATCTCAACCAACGGACCATGGCGCTCACACAAACAGCAACCACGGCCGGCGCTAGCGGCGGCGGAGTTGGGCGCGGCTGAACTGGGCGCGGCGGGGGCGGTTTGCCGGCCGGCTCCGCCGTTGGGCCGACGATTGGCTGAGCCATTGCCTCAGCCAGGGCCTCAGTAATTGGCTCAGGCTCGGGCTCAGGCTCAGACCCGGGCTCGAGCGCGGGCGGCAACGGCCTCACGGCACAACTGGCTTTGAAGGGCGCCGGCCCGACCAAGTGACGGAGTTTGCGGAACACCGCGATAGCGCTCCGGTCGGGCATCGCATCGGCGATGACAGCCCAGCTTCGCCCCTCGGCATGAAGGCGCAGGACCAACGCGCATTCGTCATCGGTCCACGGCCGCAACTGCTCATGACGCCGAATGCCCAAACGCAGGCTCATGGCATCGACCGCCCGTTGGGTCCGGCCCAACACCTTGGCAATGTCGGAACTGGGAAGACTTTGCTCGCACAAAGTCCGCAGCACCACCCGTTCGCGCTCGGACCAGGGATTGCGCGGGGCTCTGCCCGCATCCGCGCCCCCACCTCCGCCTCGAACCAGGCTCTCAAAACTATCGCCAGTGTCCGCCTCAGGGACGCCACAATCCGCCTCAGGGGCGAACCTCGTGACCGGTTCTCCGATCATGATGCCCTCCACTCTTGCCAAGATGACACGCAAGACTCGCGCCAACACAGCAACCGCCCGCCCCCTTCGCCGGCGGTCCCCAAACAGTCCCCCAACCCGGCACGAATTTCCGATCGGCAGGTTTTGCCGGTAAACTCTGCCGATCTATACCCTCAGGGGCTAAAATCGAGCCCCATTTCCCGGTAACGCTCGGGATCATCGGTCCAGTCCTCCCGGACTTTGACGAACAGCTTGAGATGCACCCGGCGCTCCAGCATTTCTTCCAACTCCCGGCGGCTGCTTTCCCCCAACGACCGGATGCGCGCACCGCCCTTGCCAATCACGATGGCCCGCTGGCTATCGCGTTCAACGAAAATCACCTGCGCAATGCGCACCGAGCCGTCCTTAAACTCTTCCCAAGTTTCGGTCTCGACGGTGGAGGAGTAGGGCAACTCTTGATAAAGCTGAAGAAACAGCTTCTCCCGCGTGATCTCGGCCGCCAGCAGGCGCATCGGCATGTCGGTGAGTTGGTCTTCGGGAAAGTGCCACGGCCCCGACGGCACCCGCGCTGCCAGCAGCTTTTGCAAATCGCCCACGCCATTGCCGGTGAGGGCCGAAATCATGAAGGTTTCGGTAAAGACGCCCTCTTCGTTGAGACGGGCCGAAAGCGCCAACAGCCGGTCGCGACGGATAAGATCGATTTTGTTGAGCGCGAGGATCGCGGTCCGCCGCTCCTGCTTCAACCGCGCCACCAAGCCAGCGCTGTCCTCATCCACCTTGCCCGAGGAGGCATCAACCAACACCACCACCAAATCCGCATCGCCCGCGCCCTGCCAGGCGGCGGCAACCATGGCCCGGTCCAGGCGCCGTTTGGGCGCAAAAATGCCGGGGGTGTCCACAAAAATAATCTGGCTCACCCCGGCGGTCGCAATGCCCAACACCCGGCGCCGGGTGGTTTGAACCTTGGGGCTGACGATGGAAAGCTTTTGGCCGACCACCGTGTTGAGCAACGTCGATTTCCCGGCATTGGGCGCACCCACCAGGGCCACGAAACCGCAGCGGGTTTCAAAGCTAGTTTCGGGCACGGTTTCGGGCGCGATTTCAGACGCAGTTTCAGTCATGACTTAATGCCTTCCCCAGGGCAACGATACCCAATTTCTCCGGCCTCTGCCAGCAAAGCCTTTGCGGCTTCGGTCTCGGCAACTCTGCGTGACCCGCCGACCCCATGCGCCGGCGGATACCACGCCACCGTCACCGAAACTTCAAACACCGGTTCGTGAGCAGGGCCGCTGCGCCCGACGATGGCATAAACCGGCAACGGCTTGCCCCGCCCCTGCGCCCATTCTTGAAGCCGGGTTTTGGCATCCAGCGCCGGCAACAAACCCGGCCCCTCCAAATGCCCGGCCCAGGCCCCCCGCACGAACGACCGCGCCCCCTCAAGGCCACCATCAAGGTAAAGCGCGCCGATCACCGCTTCACAGGCGTCACCGAGAATGGTCAGGTTGGTCCGGCCGCCACTATCGCGCTCCCCCGGCGACAGGCGCAAATAGTCGCCAAGCCCAATGGTCCGGGCGATGGCGGCCAGAGCCTCGCGCTTGACCATCAGGGTATGGCGCCGGGCCAACTCACCCTCGCGCTCAGAGGGAAAACGCTCCAGCAGCCATTCGGCCACCAGCAAGCCCAGCACACGGTCGCCGAGAAACTCCAGCCGTTCGTAAGCCAAACCCGGCTTCGGGCCGCTGGCGGTTCTGGCGACGCCGGCCACGCTGGGGTGAGTAACCGCCTGCGCCAAGAGCGCGGGGTTGGCGAAGCCATGCCCCAGCGCCGCTTCCAACCCCGACAAGTCCGCCAACGGCCCGCCAGACAGCCCGGGGCTCAATTGACCCCCGACAGCAGGCGACTACCCCGCAAATCAAATGGCCAGCGCCACAGTTCCCAGAAGCGGGTGCCTTCATCGAGCGAAAAGAAAATAAACTCGGCGCGCCCGACCAAGTTTTCCTCGGGGACGAAGCCCACGCCGTTAAATTCCGGCGGAACCCGACTATCGAGAGAGTTATCGCGGTTGTCGCCCATCATGAAATAATTGTGGGGAGGCACGACATAAATCGGAGTATTATTGTAGGGACCGCTGGTTGTTTCTTTGAAAATTTTATGAACCTTCCCGCCGGGCAGCGTTTCTAAAAACTGCGCGATGCGAACCCGCTGTCCCATATGATTGGTTGCCGTGACATCATCAATGCGCTGCATCCCCACCGGCTGCCCGTTGATGGTCAAAACGCCGGCGATCATCTGGATGCGGTCGCCCGGCAAGCCGATCAAGCGCTTGATATAGTCGGTCTTGTTGTCCCGCGGCAGCTTGAAAACAATGACATCGCCCCGGTCCGGCAGATGACCAAAGATTCGACCCTCGAACAAGGGCACGCCGAAACTGAGAGTATGTTTGCTGTAGCCATACGAAAACTTCGAGACAAACAGATAATCGCCGATCAGCAACGTCGGAATCATCGAACCGGACGGGATGTTGAACGGCTCGTAGGCAAGGGTGCGCACACCAAACGCGATAACGACAGCGTAGATAAAGGTGCGCACCGTCTCGGCCCACCCGGTCAACTGTCCGGCTTCGGTGTGGTGATGCGCTTGGGGTGGCTGGGGGATGGTCATGTGTTGGGAGCCGCAATCGGAACGATGGTTGAGAGGAGCAGCCCGGCCTTGGCCGCGCTAATGGTCACAAACGCCTGAGCCAGGGGGTATTCGTCGGTAAGGCTGACATGCAGACGCGCGATCATGCCCTCTGGCGTGATGGCATTCAACCTGTGAAGCGCCCCGCCGCAGAGTTCCATCGCAGGAGCGCCGCTGGAATCGCGCGTCACCTGGATATCGCGCAAAAAAACACCGCCAGCAAACCCGGTGCCCAGCGCCTTGGCGCACGCCTCTTTGGCTGCAAACCGCTTGGCATACGCGGCCCCCCGACCCGAGGCCCGCCCCTCGGCGTGGGCCTGCTCGGCCTCGGTGAAGACTCGGGCGATAAAACGAACGCCAAACCGCTCCAGCGCGGTTTCAATCCGCCGGATATCCACAAGATCGGTGCCGATGCCGAGAATCATGCCGCCACTCTGGCCCGGCCGGCAGTCATATGCGCGCGCATCCGCAGAATCGCCGCCTCCAGCCCGATAAAAATCGCTTCGCCAATCAGAAAATGGCCAATATTGAGTTCGTGAATGGTCGAGATCGCCGCCACATCTTCCACGGTGTCGTAGCCAAGGCCATGGCCGGCATGGCACTCCAGCCCGATTGCGGTCGCGTGCGCCGCCGCCGCCCGCAGCCGGTCCAACTGACGCACCCGCGCTGCGCCCGGTTCGGCATCGCAATAAGAACCGGTATGCAACTCCACCACCGGCGCGCCCAGCCTTAGGGCGGCATCGAGCTGACGCGGATCGGCCTCGACGAACAACGAAACCCGAATGCCGGCACCACCAAGAGCCTTGACCGTACGCTCCAGGTTGGCGCCGCCGCCCATCACATCGAGCCCGCCCTCGGTGGTCACCTCGGTGCGCTTTTCCGGCACAATGCAGACGGCATGGGGCAAATGACGCAGCGCAATCGCGGTCATTTCGGCCGTGGCGGCCATTTCAAGGTTGAGCGGCAGGGCGATTTCCCGGCGCAGGCATTCGATATCGGCGTCGCCAATATGCCGCCGGTCCTCGCGCAAATGGGCGGTAATGCCATCGGCCCCCGCCGCCGCCGCAATCTCTGCCGCCCGCAACGGCTCGGGGTGCCGGCCGCCCCGCGCATTCCGGATGGTCGCGACGTGATCGATGTTGACGCCCAGGCGGAGTGGCCGGGTCATGACGCCACCGGCGGACGGCGCTCCAGCAACGACAGCACCTCTTCCGCCGGGCGGCATAACTTAACCCCGAGCGGCGTCACCACAATCGGCCGCTCGATCAGAATCGGATCTGCCAGCATGGCATCGATCAACTGATCCTCGGTCAACGCCGGATCATCGAGCCCAAGCTGATCGTAAGGCGTGCCCTTGCGGCGCAATACGGCGCGGGGGCCACCGCCCATCCGGGCCAAGATCGCCACCAGTTCAGCCCGACTCGGCGGTGCGGTCAGGTATTCAACAATCGTCGGCTCGACGCCACTGTCGCGGATCAACGCCAGGGTGTTGCGGGAGGTGCCGCACTTAGGGTTATGGTAAATGGTGATCGACAAAGGACGGCCCTCCCCAAAGACATAACGAGTTCAAGATATCAACGCCGCTGCAACCGATTGACGGCGCTGACCACCGCCCCCAGCGAGGCTACGACGATATTACCGTGCATTGCCACGCCATACAGCGGCGGGTGCCCCGGGATCTGGAGCGAAACATAAGCCACCGCCGACGACTTGGAGCCCCCCGAAATCGCGTGTTCGTGGTAGTCGTGCACGGCGACATGAATACCGCACTCCCGCGCCAGCGCCGCAACAAAAGCGTCGATCGGCCCGTTGCCGTTGCCGGAAATGGTGCGCAGTTAACCATTCAGGCGGACGCGAGCGGTGATATCGCGGCTGCCCGGCGGGTTGCAACTGGGCACCGTGCTATAATCGACAAACTCCAGCGGCCCCGGCGTCTTCAGGTATTCGCGCTCGAACTCCGACCAAATATCTTCGGGAGCCAGTTCCTTGCCGGTGGCATCGGCAACGCGCTGAATGATGCCGCTGAACTCGATTTGCAGCCCGCGCGGCAATTGCAACCCCTGATCGCGCTCCAAAATGAACGAAACCCCGCCCTTGCCCGATTGGCTGTTGATTCGGATCACCGCCTGGTAGCTCCGCCCCAAATCGGCCGGGTCCACCGGCAAATAGGGCACCTCCCAGGTGTCGCTATTGGCCCGCTTCAGCGCCGCCATGCCCTTCTTGATCGCATCCTGGTGCGAGCCGGAAAAAGCCGTGAACACCAACTCGCCGGCATAAGGGTGACGGGGATGAACCCGCAGCCGCGTACAATCCTCCGAGACACGGATCACGCCGTTGATATCGCGAAAATCCAGCTCCGGGTCCACGCCCTGGGTCATCAAATTGAGCGCCAGCGTCACGATATCGACATTGCCGGTGCGCTCGCCATTCCCGAACAACGTCCCCTCGATCCGATCGGCCCCGGCCAGCACCGCCATTTCAGCCGCCGCCACAGCGCAGCCCCGGTCGTTGTGGGGGTGAACGCTGATAATCGCCCGGTCCCGCTGGGGCAAATGCCGGCAAAACCACTCGATGCTGTCGGCGTACACATTGGGCGCGGACATCTCCACCGTGGCCGGCAGGTTCAGGATCACCCGCTTTTCCGGGGTCGGGGACCACTCGGCCATCACCGCGTCGCAAATTTCCACCGCGAACTCCAGCTCGGTGCCGGTGTAGGACTCGGGCGAATACTCAAAACTGAAGTCGGTGTCGGGGGTCTGGTCGGCGATCTCCTTAATCAACCGCGCGCCCTCCCGGGCAATCGCGATCACGCCCGGCCGGTCCAAGCCAAACACCACCCGGCGCTGCAAGGTCGACGTTGAGTTATAGAGATGAACAATAACCTTTTTCGCCCCGGTCAATGCCTCAAAGGTCCGCCGAACCAAATGCTCCCGGGATTGGGTCAACACCTGAATCGTCACATCGTCGGGGATCAACTGTTCTTCGATCAACAGGCGCAGAAAATCAAAGTCGGTTTGCGACGCGGCGGGAAAGCCAACCTCGATTTCTTTAAAGCCGATCCGCACCAACGCCTCGAACATTCGGCGCTTGGTGGCAGCGTCCATCGGTTCGATCAAGGCTTGGTTGCCGTCGCGCAGATCAACCGAGCACCAAATCGGCGCGTGATCAAAAGTCCGGTCCGGCCAAGTCCGATCGGCCAAACGCACAACCGGATAAGGCTGATAGCGGTGATATGCCATGGTGGCCATGAAACTTACCCCTTTTCTTCGCCAGCCCGGGTCTGCACCCAAGGCGGCAGAGATGACACCATTCTTTCAAAGGGAAGACGCAAGACGCGCCCGCTTGCCCGGGCTGCTAGGAGCCCGGCCCAATAAGTCGCGCGAACGCGAGAAGAAAAAACGGGGGTACAGTCATCATGGGGGGTAAGATAGCTCGCCCCGCGCCCGCGGTCAACCGCTCTTGCGCTCAGGCTTAAATCGCCCCCTCATCGCGTTTGCGTTTCAGCAACACATAGAGCGCGCCGTCGCCACCATCCCGGGGCTGAGCACGGTGGAGCGCCAGAATCCGCCGGCGCAACGAAGGCTCGGCCAGCCAGCGCGGCACCATCGACCGCAACACGCCGCCACCCCGGCTCACGGGACCTTTGCCGGTGATCACCAACACACAGCGCCGCCCGGCACCGTGACACCCCACGATGAAGTGCGCCAAGGCATCGTAAGCGCTCGATTGGGTCAGGCCGTGCAAATCGATCCGCGCCTCGATCGACAACTGGCCCCGCCGCAAACGGTCATCGGTACGGCGATCCAGCCCGGCACTGCGGCCCGGCTCCAGCGGCGGCAACCGAACCCGTTGTTCAGGCGCTTGGTGCGGCGCGGCAAAAGGCCGGGGCGCGGGCGCAATCTCCACACTTGCTGGCGGGGGCGGAGGCGCAACCGGGCCGGGCACCGTCGCAAGACGGCCCCCAAAAGGCACCACATCGCGGACGCAGGCCAGCCACAAGGCCAGTTCTTCGGTGGTGGGGGTGCGAGACGGGCGGGCCATAGCGGGCACGGGGTCCAACCGACCTGCGACCTTAGCCCGCGACGCCGCCACCGGCCTGCTCTTGATCCAGCCGCCGCGCTTCATCCACCAGCATAATCGGGATGCCATCGCGCACCGGAAACGCGAGCCCAGCCTGTTCGCTGATCAACTCAGCCGCGCCTGGGTCCCAGCGCAACGGCCCCTTGGTCAGCGGACACACCAAAATTTCGAGCAACTTGGGGTCAACCGGCTTGGCGCCTCGGGTCGGGGTGTCCATGACTTCATGCGTCCTTCACGCGAGGGTTAGAGCATGATGCGATCAAACGGAACCGCATCATGCTCTACCTTGATTTTGTTTTTAGAGCGGATCAACGCTACGGGGTGAGTCCCCCCCTTCACGACCCGCTCTAAGCCGCGCTTTTTCTAATGGTCTTCGAGGCGCTTGACCAGCAGCATGTTGCCGAGAATGTCGGCGACCACCACCCGTGTTCCCGCCGGCGCGTCCTCGCCTGCGCATTTCCACACCGTGCCCTTGGCCTCAACACGGCCCTCGCCGTTGACAATCGACCGGCACAGCACCCCAACCTCCCCAACGATCCGGTCGCGCGATGTGAGCCCCAGCCGCGTTACCAGCCCGAGCCTGCGGTCACCCCAAAAGATCCGATTGCCAAAGACAAAGAACAGCGTAACGATCACCGCCGCCAGCACCAGGAAATGGGCCGCCGCCAAATTTTTATAAATTCCCGAAACATTGGACAACACGCCAAACACAAAGCACGTCGCCGCCAGCCCAAGGGCAATAAACCCAGAGACAAAGCATTCAAGGATGCCGAATAACAGGGTCCCGGTAAACCAGTACCACATCACGTCGTTATCGAGCATCACGCTGCCCTTTGCCGTCCAGCCCGGAGATACAAAGAATTAGTGGCAAACCCTTTGGCCGCCGCGCTGACCATCCACCATCGCCATTTCCACCAGCGAGGTCAGCAACTCGGCCCGCTGACCCAGGGTCGGCGCTTCCAGAAGCGCCTGCTTCTCGTTGGGCTGAAACGGGCAAACCATGGCCAGCGACGTTACCAAACGCTCGTCGGGCGCGCCTTTAAGGGAATCCCAGTCGGCAACAATCTCGTGCTCCTCAAGATAGCCCGGGAGCGCGCCAAACAAGCGGGTCCGATCAAACGGCGGCTCCGGCCCATCGCGGAGGTCATCGAGAAAGCTTTGCCAAACCGGCTCGACCCGGCGATAGCCGCGTTTTTCCTCGATCTCCTTACCGACGCGAAAACGGCAAATGCCGCCAAGCGTGATCAGATACCGACCATCTTCGGTATCGCGGAAGGAAATGATCCGCCCGGCACACCCGATTGGATACACCACCGGGGTATCATCCCGGCACGCGGGATCGAACGGCTGAATCATGCCGATCAGGCGATCTCCCAACAGCGCATCTTCAACCATAGCAACGTAGCGCGGCTCGAAAACATGGAGTGGCAACCGCCCGCGCGGCAACAGCAGCGCGCCGGCGAGCGGGAAAATCGGCAGCGCTGGCGGCAACCCTGCCGGGAGCGCTTCGAATGGCATATCGGTCATGCCATCAACATAGGATCGTCATGCGAAGAGTATAGAGGACAGTCGCCGCCGCGACGAAATCGTCAATGGATCGGTGGGGCCGAACACCTCGAAAAACTTCACCAACTGCTTTCGCGCCGCCTGCTCGTTCCATTCCCGATCGCGGCGGATCGACTCCAACAACTCATCCACCGCCGCCTCGCGCTGGTTATCCGCAAACAGGGCGAGCGCAAGATCGAGCCGGACTTGGTGATCGGCCGGGTTCGCCGCCACCTTGGCGCGCAGGTCCGCGACCGGACCCACCGAAAGAGTTTGTTCCGCCACTTCCAGTGCCGCCCGCACTGCCAGCACCGCCTTGTCTTTCGCGAGATCTTCGGGCGGATGGTCGAGCATTTGGCGGGCATGCTCCAGATCGCCCACCCCAATCAGGCTGCGCGCAAGGCCGGCATAAGCGCCGCCATGCCCAGGCTCGTGGGCCAGAATTTCGCCATAAATTTCGCTGGCGGTGGCGGCGTCGCCCGCCTCCAGCAAGTGCCGCGCCTCTTCGAGCGCCTCTTCAATACCGTCGCCGGGGGCGCCCCCGGCGGCGCCCGATGCCTTCAGCAACCGATCGACAAAGGCTTTAATCTGCGAGTCGGGCAAGGCCCCGACGAAAAAGTCCACCGGCCGGCCCTGAAAGAAGGCATAGACTGCCGGAATCGATTGAACGCGCAACTGGCCGGCAATCGCGGGGTTGCGGTCGATATCGATCTTGACCAGTTTCAGCGCGCCCTTGGCGGCCAGTACCAACTTTTCCAGCGTCGGCCCGAGCTGTTTGCACGGCCCGCACCACGTCGCCCAAAAGTCCACGATAACCGGCACGGTGCGCGACGCGTCCATGACATCGGTCATGAAAGTCCGGTCGGAGCCCTCGACAATCAGCTCACCGCCACCCGGAGCGCGCGCCGCTCCCGGCTTCGCAACGGCTGGTGCCGCAGGCTTGGCAGCCGGCGCCTTCGCTCCCAAAGAGGAAAACAGACCCTTCATGTTTCAAACCCCGATCCCGCAGCCCAATATCCCGTCCTAGATACAACCAATTCGCCCGCTGCCGCAAGGCGTCCCCGCTTTGCCGGATAACGAGAGCGGCTTTGCCGGATACCAGATACGTCGCATGATATAATTGCTTTATGGGGCCATTCTCGGCCACAGTCGTTCCGTCGAAGCCCGAACCGTCCGATCTGTCAAAGCCTGAGAGGAGCCCCGTAATGAGTGCCCACGCCTTCCCCGTGATCAACACCGTCGATGATCTGCTGGTTCACGCCAACGAGATCGAGGCGGAGGCCGCCGAACGTTATGAAGACCTGGCCGCCCAAATGGAGATCCACAACAACCCGGCGGTGGCAAAGCTATTCAAGGCAATGGCGATCATCGAAGGAAAGCACGTCGATCATCTGGCCGCGCTCTCCAAAGGCCATGCGTTGCCGGCGCTCAATCCATCGGACTTTACTTGGCCGGACCTTGAAGCCCCCGAGAGCGTTCCGATCGGCAAGGGCCATTACCAGATGACCGAGCATGATGCCCTTGCACTGGCACTGGAATGCGAGCAGCGGGCCTTGGCGTTTTACTCGGGGATTGCCGACCGCGCCACCGACCCGGCGACCAAAAAGCTCGCCAGCGAGTTTGTGGAAGATGAGCGTCTTCATGTCGATCTGGTGCAGAAATGGATCGCTCGCCTGCCTCCCAGAAAGCCCCGGTTGCCCGACCTCGACGAGCCGGTTTGCCAAGAATAACCTTACGCTAGAGAACGAGCGGGGGGCAGATCGGGGCCCCCCGATTCCTCAGTAGCCCCGATCCCGGGCGAGTTCCATGACCACCGGGGTGTGGTCGGATGCTTTTTCCAAGCCCCGGGGGGTCCGGTCGACACGGCACGAAACCAGCCGGTCGGCGGTCTGGGGCGCCAACAAAAAGTGGTCGATGCGCAAGCCCTGATCGCGCGGCCAGCGCCCGGCCTGATAGTCCCAGAAAGTCCAGGCGCGCGGCTCGCCCGGATGAAGCGCCCGGAAGGCATCCGTCAACCCAAGATTGACCAGCGCCCGGTAGGAGCGCCGAGATTCGGGGCGAAACAGCGCATCACCCTCCCATTCTGCCGGGGCATACACGTCCTCCGGCTCGGGAATAATATTAAAATCTCCGCCCAACACCAACGGCACCTCAGCTGCCAGCAGGCCGGCGACGTGGGCGCGTAGCCGGTCCATCCAGCGCAGTTTATAAGGGTATTTCTCGGACTCAACCGGGTTGCCGTTGGGGAGATAAAGCGAGGCCACCCGCACCCCGGCCACCGTCGCCTCGACATAGCGCGCCTGGGCATCCTCGGAACATCCCGGCAGCGCTGTCAAGACATCGCACGCAGAAAGGCCCCGGCGCACAAGCAACGCGACGCCATTATAGGCCTTCTGCCCAACCACAGCCCCGGCATAGCCGAGCGTTTCAAAGGACTCACTGGGGAAAGCCCCGGTTTCGCATTTTAGTTCCTGGAGCAACAGCACATCGGGCCGGACGGATTCTAGCCATCCGGTGACAATCGGCAGTCGGGCCTTGACCGAATTGACGTTCCACGTCGCAAATTTCAACATCGTTTCTTCCCCGCTTGCCCGGCTTCACCAGCGCCGGATAATTTCAAAGGGGCCGGCGTTTCGAAGAGTTTGAATGTCTACCCCGATATATGGTAGCTGTCGCCCTGCGGGGGCTCAAGAGCGGTGATATTAAGACCATGAATGTCAACGGTATGATAAAAATGATTCATCCGGCGGGAATGCCGTTCATCGGCATTTTCACGGTCATCGCCGCGGCGCTGACGATCGTTTTCGGAGTCGGCGGATTTGCAATTGGCACCGTGTTATGGGCTTGGTGCGTGTATTTCTTTCGCGATCCGGTGCGCACGACGCCGACCCGCGAGGGCTTGATTGTCAGCCCCGCCGATGGCCGGGTGATTCTCATCGCCACCGTAACGCCCGATTCGGATTTGGGCCTGGGCGACGAATCGCGGGTGCGGGTCAGCGTTTTTCTGAATGTTTTCGACGTTCACGTCAACCGCGTTCCAATTGGCGGGCGGGTTGTCCACAAGCATTACCGCCCCGGCAAGTTCGTCAACGCCTCCCTGGATAAAGCCAGCGTCGACAATGAACGGGCCGCAATCGCCATCGAAATGGCCGGCGACCATCCGAGGCGGGGCGAAAAGATCGGTGTGGTCCAAATTGCCGGCTTGATCGCACGGCGCATTATTTGCGACGCATTGGTGGGAAGTAATTTCAAAACCGGCGAGCATTATGGTCTTATTCGCTTTGGCAGCCGGACGGATATTTATTTGCCGCCGGGGATGCAACCCCTGGTGATTGTTGGACAGCGAATGATCGGGGGCGAGACGGTCCTGGCTGACTGCCTCTCAACTGAACCACGGCGACAGGGCGAGGCGCGATAAACCATGGTTGGAAATGCCGATCCACAGGTAACCGCCGCGAAGCTTAAAAATGTGCCGATCATTCGGCTATTGCCGAACATGCTGACCATCTTGGCCTTATGTTCGGGGCTGACAGCGATGCGCTATGCTTTCGATGGTCATTGGGCACACGCCGCACTGGCCATCGTCGTCGCCAGCCTGTTCGATATTTTAGATGGACGGGTGGCGCGCGTACTTGGCGTCACCAGCAAGTTTGGCGCCGAGTTGGATAGTCTCGCCGACCTGACCAACTTCGGCGTGGTCCCGGCGCTGGTGCTTTATCTGTGGGAATTGCGGGAAACGGACAGCCTCGGCTGGATCGGTGTTTTGGTCTATGTCGTTTGCACCGCAACTCGACTGGCGCGCTTCAACACTATGCTTGAAGACCAAAATGCCCCGGCTTGGGCCCGCTGCTA
Organism: uncultured Rhodospirillales bacterium; assembly: GCA_903931735.1. GTDB lineage: Bacteria > Pseudomonadota > Alphaproteobacteria > Azospirillales > Azospirillaceae > BOG-933. The sequence continues at coordinate 3,961 of CAIZDL010000272.1, read as the reverse complement.
CTTTATTGGGGTTCCTTCTCCGGCAGGTGCCGCAATTGCCCTTTTGCCTTTGTTTTTGGTGATCCGGTTCGGGCCGGACATTCAAATGCCGCCGATTTTCCTCGCATTGTGGATAATCGCAGCAGGATTATTGATGGTCACGAGGCTGCCGACTCTTTCCATGAAGGGCCGGAGCATTCCCCCGGTTTGGGTCGCGCCGATCATGGCCGTCGCCTGTCTGTTGGTGGCAGCGCTGATAACCGACCCGTTTTTAGCCTTATCCGTCCTCGCCATCGCTTATATTATCAGCGTGCCCTATGGCTTTTACTGCTATCAACGGCGCGAGCAACTTGAAAACTCGCGCGAGGAGCAACCCGCCCAAATCGACAGCTAAAAGGTGAAATCAGGGCTTTTTAACCGGGGCGTCCAGAATTGGCAAGTCCGCGACGGGGCGCCCCAACAGATACCCTTGGCCCAGCGGCACACCAACATTTCGCAAGAAGAGGCGCTGGTCATCGGTCTCAACCTTCTCGGCAATAACCGTTGTTCCGAGATGGCCGCAAAGCTGAATAATCGATTGCAATATCGTCCGGCTCTTGGACTCTTTCATTGCCTGCGCGACGAGATCGCCGTCGAGTTTGGCAAAGTCGACCTTAAGCTCGCTCAGCGACATAAAAGCGGACCCCGCACCGCCCACATCATCGAGGCACGGGCGAATGCCCATTTTGCGTAACCGCGACACCCCCGACTTGAGCAGCGAGAAATCACCAACATCCGAAATATCCGTGATATCGATCAACAAGTTCCGGCATGTGTCGCCGTAGGGCCGCAGAACCACCTCAAGCTGATCGAGGAACAGTTTACTGGCCAAAGATGCCGCCGAAATATTGACCGCCACATCCGGCACGATCTGCTTTTTTGCCTGGGCGGCGCGCAGCAAATCCATCACCGACTCCAGAACCATGAGGTCGATATCCGAGTGCAACCCAATTCCCTCGGCGAAAGCGACGAATGCTGCGGGTGATGTTGTCTCGCCAACTCTCATCAATGCTTCAGTATGATGGACCTGCCCCGAAGTTAACCGCACAATCGGCTGAAACACCAACCTGAAATTCTTCTTCTCCAAGGTCCGGCGCACGTCGCCAACCCGCGACACGGTGGTCTGCAACATGACTTCGACGGCGGAGTCGATATCGGTAATTTTGATCGTCCGGGGATTTTCAGTGGCGAATTTTTTTAACGTAAACGCCACGGCTCGGGCGACATCGCCAATCGCCAACTCGGTCTTGCCGATATTGACCCGCCACATCTGGCTGGTCCCCGCCTGCTCATCGCCGCTGTTATCCGCAAGTAACTGCCCAATATCCCGCCGAATATCTTCCAGCGTCCCCTCATCGCTATGAAGGACGGCATAATAGTCGTCGGCCAATCGCACCGCGCTGTCGCCATCCATCGAGATTGAGAGAAAATAGGCCTCCAGCAATTGGCGGAGTTTCTCATTATTCTTGGTATCGGGCAGGCCTTCGATCATCACCATCGACAATGCCTGAGAAATCTCGGTCGCGCTGGCGGTGTTAAGTCGATTCTCCAAAACGGGTAAAAAGGTATTAAGATCAGGAACCCGATTCCCAGCCGCCCGACCGACTGCCTGCCCTCGAATACTAACAGATAAAAAGCACCGATCGACATAGTTGGGAAGACGGCACGCCCCCATAAATGCCGAAAGCTTATTCCCTGAATAAGAACGCAAAACGATATGAGTAAGATCGAGCTTTCCTTTTTCGATCAAGCGCTGAAATAATATTCGTAGTAAGGAATGTTCTTCGGGCGGGCTAAGTTCAAATAAATTTCGGCCGACAAGATCGTTTAGCGCTCCGGAAACCAAGCCACAGCGCGCCCCGGCGGCAAAGGTTATTTTGCCAGAATTATCGGTCTCCAGCAACAAATGCGCCGCTGCGAACGCAAAGCCAACGAAGCGATCTCGAGCCACGACCGGAACCGCCTTCTTTTCTTTACTCATGCCCATCGCCCACCAACTGTTACCTCCCCAAATACCACCACCGCGGATTAGAGAAGCTTGACCACACTAAAAGCGTCATCGCGGACACCGAATACCGCATTCATGCGCTACGCATCTTACCTCCTATGGGGGCAATCCGCATAGCCACAATCGCGAGCGGCCAGCGCTGGCACATACACGCCGCAAGCCGTGCACTTTACCATGCTTTCGGTCGGGATGCGACGGTGAGAGTCTTCGCTCTGGCGTGCGGCCAATTGATCTTTTAACCGGCACCACATCCAAGCGACATACAGCGCTCCCGCCAGCAAAAGTAAGGTTATGAGTTTCCCCAAAACGCCCTCCCAACCACGAATCCCGGCCAAATATAGCATTGCTTGGCCAAAAAGCGGGCATCCGAAAATCGCTTCGGGCAAAGTCAATCGCCCCCCCCCCCCCCGGCCGCCGGCAGAGACCCGGGCGCCGGTTGGGCAAAACTCGTTTTTAGTGGCAAATCTTCGCGGTTGATGATAGTGTGTTCAATGGGACCCGCCGCCGGATCGCCCAGGACCAGAAGGTCATCGAGGAGATTGTCATGGATATTTCGTTAACGGCATTCGCCCGTTACGCGCCAACGTCCCAGCAACCTGCTCGTAACGCCACAGCTCCGCAGTCCAATACGGCTCCGATGGCGTCGTTGGCGGCTTTTTCCCCCGACCGGTTGAAGACGACCGGCAATTCCGTCTCGGTTCTTCAATCCTTATCGGACCTTAGCTCGGGCTTAACCCAGCAAAAGAGCCAAGTTGACCAGAGCATTTCCCTCGTACGTGCCGGGCAGTCTGGGGCGACATCGGCCATGGCTCTGCTCGCAAGGATGAAGGGGCTGGTGCAAGATGCGCGGCGACAAGGCGGCGCAGGTCAGGCGTTTGATACCAGCAGCTTCAACGATCTCGCCAAGCAACTCAACACCACAATCGGCAAGAGTTCGTATCAAGGACTTAACCTCGTCAATGACAGCACGGCATCGCTCTCGGTGTCTTTTAAAAATGGTAAAGGCCCGCCGATCAATATTTCGGGTGCCAACCTCAATGCCTCGGCGCTGCTCTCGGCTGCGGCCCAGGCCAAGAGAGGCGCATCTGCCGGGGTCTACGCCGCCATGGCCGCCGCGGCTGGCGCCACCAACACCAAGGGCTTTTCCACGCTCAATGCAGGAACCAAGGCCGGACAAGCGGTGTTCGATAAACTGGTCGGCCAACTCGACTCCGCCATCAGCACCACCCAGGCCACCGCGAGCCGGTTTGCCAAAAACCTTGGGCAGTTGGCAGCCCACCCCTCCGCCTCCGCCGGCAGCACCAACCTCGACAGCACCGGCGCCGGCCTGCTCGCAAACCATATCGGCCAACAGCTTGGCAGCCAATATGGCGGCAATCTCTCCGGCGCGCAGTGGACCTCCATTTACGCGATGCTGCGTTGATCGTTTGGGGCCGTGAAGGGCAAGCGTGCCATGATTTTGCCGTGGTTAACAGGCAAACTCCGGCTGGTCGGTGGCGGTGGCCACGATTGTCAACCGACCAACCGCTTTGGCCGTCATCCTTCTAGTTGAACCACACGGGAGAGCCTCATGACCCCGCAGGAACGCGAGTTGATCACCGACCTTTTCCGCCGCCTGCGTGACGCCGACACCGGCACCAAAGACCGCGAGGCGGACGACTTGATTCGCCGTTTGGCCGCCGAGCACCCCGGCGCCGCCTACCTGCTGACCCAAACCGTTATCGTCCAAGACCAGGCGCTCACCGCCGCCCACACCCGCATCGAAGAGTTGCAACGCCAGGTCGAAAGCCAAGCCCCGCGCTCGGGCGGCTTTCTTGGCGGCGGACTCGGGCTGGGGGGAATCTTTGGCGGACGCAAACCCTCCGCGCCGCCACCCGCGCCGCCCGGCCAAAACGGGCCATGGGGCGCGGGCCTGCCATCGGGCGGACCGTGGGG
>CAIZDL010000271.1 GCA_903931735.1 uncultured Rhodospirillales bacterium | reverse complement strand
CGCGGACATTAAGTAAAACTGTCCGGGCGCGGACATTAGGAGTTTTGTGATCATGACCATCGCCATTTCCCAAATCACCAAGCGCTTCGGCTCCTTCGTCGCGCTCGATGCCGTCGACCTCTGCGTCGAGTCCGGCGAGTTGCTGGCCCTACTCGGTCCCTCCGGTTCGGGCAAGACGACGCTGCTGCGCATTCTCGGCGGCCTTGATCGCGCTGATTCCGGCCACATCTCCTTCTTCGGCGAGGCGGCGCTGGGGCTGACGCCGCGCGACCGTCAGGTTGGCTTCGTGTTTCAGCACTACTCGCTGTTTCGTCATATGACGGTGTTCGACAATGTTGGTTTTGGTCTCAAGGTGCGGCCCCGGAAGGAGAGGCTGACGCACCCCGAGATTGCCGAGCGGGTACTGAAGCTGCTGGAGTTGGTGCAACTGGCGCCGCTGGCCCACCGCTACCCCTCCCAGCTTTCCGGCGGCCAGCGCCAGCGGGTGGCACTGGCGCGGGCTCTGGCCATCGAACCCAAAGTGCTGCTGCTCGATGAGCCGTTTGGAGCGCTCGACGCCAAGGTGCGCAAGGAGTTGCGGCGCTGGCTGCGCCGCCTGCACGACGAGATGCACATCACCAGCGTTTTCGTCACCCACGATCAGGAAGAAGCGCTGGAACTCGCCGACCGGGTGGTGGTGATGAACGGTGGCCGCATCGAGCAGGTGGGCACGCCGACCGAGGTTTACGAGCATCCCGCCTCGCCTTTCGTCTACGATTTCCTCGGCAACGTCAACCGCTTCGCCTGCACGGTGGAGAAGGGCGAAATTCGGCTCGAAGGCCCTGGCCTAACCTTGCCCGCCCTCGGCGGCGAGCCCGGACACGCGGTGGCCTTCGTTCGTCCCCACGACGTTGAACTGACCCGCCTCGGGGACGGCGCCGAAGAGCAGCCGCGCGCCCGCATTCGCCACATCTTCGCCCTCGGCCCCACCGCCCGGGTGGAGCTTGACCTCAACGGCCATGCCCTTGAAGCGGTAATGGATAAGAGCCGCTTCAACGGCCTTGGCTTGCGCCGGGGTGATTGGTGCGGCGTTCGGCTTATCAGCCCCCAACTGTTCTCCGATGGCGAGGTCGCCGGAAGCGGGATTTGAGTGCTGTGGAGCCTCGATCGGGCTGTGGTCAGGCGAGCGACGACGGCCGGCTATTTTCGAAGCGGGTAAAACCCTCAGCCGCTACCGACCGTGACGCGCATTTCGGCCCAGTAAATCGACGGAAGAAACCTTTAAATCAATGCGTTATGACGTTGGTGTATATTTCTAAAAATGCAGGCGACCAGCCATAATAAAATCACAGGAATTATTATCACAATAAAACCAATTTCTATGGTAATTTAGCAGGTCGTCATATCATTCGACAAGGCACGCCATGTTAGTGGGTGCATTATTAAATGACAGAGGTCGCTCGTGCCCATTGATAGTCATGATACCGTTACTCCCAAAAATTTTGCTGGTGCAGCTGAGCGTATTACCGAGTTCAGACGCCAGGAGAATTTGCTTAAAACCGGGGCCTTGCAAAACGCAATCCTAAATAGCGCAAACTTTTCGAGCATTGCAACCGATGCGGGCGGCGTAATTCAGATTTTCAATGTCGGTGCAGAGCGTATGCTCGGATACTCAGCAAACGATGTTATCAATAAGATTACGCCCGCTGATATTTCTGATTCAGATGAACTAATTTTTCGCGCTAAAACACTGAGCCTTGAGCTGGGGGTGAATATTAGCCCTGGCTTTGAAGCCTTGGTTTTTAAATCATCAAGAGGAATTGAAGACATTTATGAGCTTACTTACATAAGAAAGGATGGAAGTCGGTTCCCAGCGGTGGTGTCAGTCACCGCGCTTTACGATGATCATGATATCATCATCGGATATTTACTTATCGGGACAGATAACACCGCACGCAAGTTGGCCGAAGAGGCTCTTATAAAATCAAGCGCTTTACAAAACGCAATATTTAACAGCGAAAATTTTTCAAGCATAGCAACAGATGCGAATGGGGTTATTCAGATATTCAATGTCGGTGCAGAGCGTATGCTCGGATACACCGCCACTGAGGTTATGAATAAAATGACCCCGGCCGATATCTATGACTCCCAAGAGCTTATTGCACGCGCCCAGGCCTTAAGCCAAGAATTAGATACGGTTATTGCACCTGGATTTGAAGCCTTAATATTTAAAGCGTCACGAGGCGTGGAAGATATTTATGAATTGACCTATATTCGTAAGGATGGGAGTCGTTTTCCAGCCGTTGTTTCAGTAACGGCTTTACGTGATATTCACGGGTCCATTATCGGATACCTCTTGATCGGAACCGATAATACAATGAGAAAGGAAATTGAAGCTGAGCAAACGCTGCTCGCTAAACGTCTGCGTGATTACCAATTTTATACACGATCTCTATTTGAATCAAACATTGATGCTTGCCTATCCGGTTAACGCAGACACCCACTACCTGTTGGGTGCGCCCAATCGCCGGAGTAGAGTTCAGCGTAGGTCGGCGCCTCAGCCCCGCCCGCGATCCCCAGCAATGATCTGAAGGCATTGAACGGGTAGAAGCGTCGATTGACTCGGAAGGTGAACTCGTTGAGGTAGGCTTGCAGGTGCTTGGGGCTGACACCGTGATGGATGCCGTTGATCCAAGTCTTCAGGTTTGAGAAAACGAGATGGATCATCG
>CAIZDL010000270.1 GCA_903931735.1 uncultured Rhodospirillales bacterium | reverse complement strand
GTGAAGTGTGTCGAGTCAGGCGGTCCCGAGCCGGGAGTCGGATGCGCAGGACGCGGGGTCATCACCGCCATCAACTTCCTTGAATCCGAGGGTGCCTATACGCCGGACCTCGACTACGTCTTCTACGACGTCCTCGGCGACGTGGTGTGCGGCGGTTTCGCCATGCCGATCCGCGAGAACAAGGCCCAGGAAATCTACATCGTGATGTCGGGCGAGATGATGGCCATGTACGCGGCCAACAACATTTCCCGGGGCATCCTTAAATACGCCACCACCGGCGGCGTCCGGCTCGGCGGCCTGATCTGCAACTCGCGCCAGACCGATCTCGAGTATGAACTCGCCGAGGCGTTAGCTGGACGGCTGGGGACCAAGCTGATCCATTTCGTGCCGCGCGACAACGTGGTGCAGCACGCCGAACTCCGCCGCATGACCGTGCTGGAATACGCCCCCGAGTCCGCCCAGGCCGAAGAATACCGCCAGCTCGCACGCAAGATTCACGAGAACAAGGGCAAGGGCGTGATTCCGACTCCGATCACCATGGACGAACTCGAAGAGTTGCTGATGCAGTTCGGCATCATCAAGCAGGAAGACGAGTCCCTGATCGGCAAAGCCATGGCGGCTGCCTGAGCAACCGCGTTTTGATCGCAAGGATAATGCCATGAACGCGATGACCAAGGAAGACACCCGAACGCTGATCGCCGACGTTCTTGAAGCCTACCCCGAGAAAAGCCGCAAAAAGCGCGCAAAGCATCTCAGCGTCTATGAAGAGGGCAAGTCGGATTGCGGGGTCAAGTCTAACATCAAGTCGATTCCCGGCGTGATGACCGTGCGTGGCTGCTCATATGCCGGTTCCAAGGGCGTGGTGTGGGGTCCGATCAAGGACATGCTCCATATCAGCCATGGACCGGTCGGCTGCGGGCAGTATTCCTGGTCGCAGCGCCGCAACTACGCCACCGGCACCACCGGCGTCGATAATTTCGTTACCATGCAGGTCACCTCGGACTTTCAGGAAAAGGACGTGGTGTTTGGCGGCGACAAGAAGCTCGATAAGATTATCGACGAGCTGGCGACCTTGTTTCCGCTCTCACGCGGCATTTCGGTCCAGTCGGAATGTCCAATCGGGCTGATCGGCGACGACATTGAGGCGGTGTCGCGGCGCAAGGCCAAGGAGGTCGGCAAGACCGTGGTGCCGGTGCGCTGCGAAGGCTTTCGCGGCGTCTCCCAGTCGCTCGGCCATCACATCGCCAACGACACCGTGCGCGACTGGGTGCTGGAGAAGGCCAAGGTCGACTTCAAGGACACGCCTTACGACGTTGCCATCATCGGCGATTACAACATCGGTGGTGACGCCTGGTCTTCACGCATCCTGATAGAGGAAATGGGGTTGCGAGTGATCGCCCAATGGTCGGGCGACGGCTCGCTGGCCGAAATGGAAAAGACGCCCAAGGCCAAGCTCAACCTGCTCCATTGCTACCGTTCGATGAACTACATCTCGCGCTACATGGAAGAGAAGCACGGCATTCCCTGGTTGGAATACAATTTCTTCGGCCCGACCCAGATCGCCGCCAGTTTGCGCAAGATCGCGTCCCATTTCGACGACACCATCAAGGAGGGCGCCGAACGGGTGATCGCCAAGTACCAACCGATGGTCGACGCGATCATCGCCAAGTACCGGCCCCGGCTGGAAGGCAAAACAGTGATGCTCTATGTCGGCGGCCTGCGCCCGCGTCATACCGTTGATGCCTATGGCGATATCGGTATGCAGGCGGTCGGCATGGGGTATGAATTCGCCCATAATGACGATTACCAGCGCACCACCCATTACCTCAAGGATGGCACGCTGATCTTCGACGATGCCAGCGAGTACGAGCTGGAAAAGTTTGTCCAGGCGCTCAAGCCCGATCTCGTCGGCTCCGGCATCAAGGAAAAGTACGTGTTCCAAAAGATGGGCGTGCCGTTCCGCCAGATGCACTCCTGGGACTATTCCGGTCCCTACCACGGCTATGACGGGTTTGCGATCTTCGCGCGCGACATGGACATGGCGGTCAACAGCCCGGTGTGGTCGCTGATCAAGGCGCCCTGGAAGCAGGGTTGATCCACCCCTATTGAGGAGAACGGTTATGCCCCAGAGCGCAGACCTCGTGAAGGATCACACCCGGCTGTTCCAGGAGCCCGAATATCAGGCCTTGCTCGCCCGCAAGAGCGAATTCGAGTGCGGCCACCCGGCCGAAGAGGTGGCCCGGGTCGCGGAGTGGACCAAATCCTGGGACTACCGGGAAAAGAACTTCGCCCGCGAGGCGGTGGTGATCAACCCGGCCAAGGCCTGCCAACCGCTCGGCGCGGTGTTCGCGGCGGCCGGGTTCGAGAAAACGCTGTCGTTCGTCCATGGCTCGCAGGGCTGCGTCGCCTATTACCGCTCGCATCTGTCGCGCCATTTCAAGGAGCCGACCTCGGCGGTGTCGTCGTCGATGACCGAGGACGCTGCGGTGTTCGGCGGCCTCGCCAACTTGACCGAAGGACTAGCCAACGCCTACGCCCTTTATAAGCCGGGCATGATCGCGGTGTCGACCACCTGCATGGCCGAAGTCATCGGCGACGATCTCTTCGCCTTCATCAAGCAGTCTAAGGATAAGGGCGCCGTTCCCCAAGACTTTGACGTGCCATTCGCCCACACTCCGGCCTTCGTCGGTAGTCACACCACCGGCTACGACAACATGATTAAGGGCGTTCTACATCATTTCTGGGAGGGAAAGCAGCGTACGGCGGGCGACAGCATCAACATCATTTCCGGCTTCGATGGCTACAGCGTTGGCAATCTGCGCGAACTTAAGCGCATGCTCGATCTGATGGGGGTGTCCTACACCATCCTCTCCGACACCTCCGATGTCTTTGACACCCCGACCGACGGCCATTACCGCATGTATGACGGTGGCACGACGCTAGAGGCGACCAGGGCCGCCCTCAACGCCAGCGCCACCCTGTCGTTGCAGACCGCCTGTACCGCCAAGACCTTGCCCTGGATCGCCGAAAAGGGGCAGGCCACGAGGTCGTTCAACTATCCGCTTGGGGTCGGGGCCACCGACGAGTTTCTGATGGCAGTCTCCGCGCTCACCGGCAAGGCGATTCCGGAAGCGTTGGAGAAGGAACGCGGCCGGCTGGTTGACGCCATCGCCGATTCCGCCGCCTACCTACATGGCAAGCGCTTTGCTCTGTTCGGAGATCCGGATCAAGCGATCGGCCTCACCCGTTTCCTGCTCGAAGTTGGGGCCGAGCCGGTGCATATCCTGGCCACCAACGGTGATAAGCACTGGGCGGCCCGTGTCGGGACGATTCTCGCCGACTCGCCCTATGGCAAGGGCGGGAAGGCCTGGGCCGGCAAGGATCTGTGGCATCTGCGCTCGCTGCTGGCCACCGAGCCGGTCGATTTTCTGATCGGCTCCAGCTACGGTAAGTATTTGGAGCGCGATTGTAAGGTGCCGCTGATCCGGGTTGGCTTCCCGATCTTTGATCGTCATCACCATCACCGCAGCCCGGTGTTCGGCTATCAGGGCGGCATCAACCTGCTGGTCAAAATCCTCGATAAAATCCTCGACGAGGCCGACCGGGAGTCCATTGCCAACGACGGGATCAGCTTCGACCTGACCCGGTAAACCCATGCGGAAAACAGGTGCGGGGGGCGGCGCTCCCCGCACCTGTGGAGACCCGCCATGCTGAAGCACAAGCTTGCCCACCTCTTCGTTGAGCCCGGCTGTGCCACCAACCGGGCCAAGAGCGACAGCGGCCGCAAGGCCGGTTGCGGCAAGTCCTTGCAACCGGGGGCAGCCGCTGGGGGCTGCGCCTTCGACGGCGCCAAGATCGCCCTGCAACCGATCACCGACGCCGCCCATTTGGTCCACGGCCCGATCGCCTGCGAGGGCAATAGCTGGGACAGTCGTCATTCCGCCTCATCGGGGCCGCAGCTATACCGCACCGGCTTCACCACCGATCTCGGCGAACTGGAAGTCATTCACGGCGGCGAGCGCAAGTTGTTCCGCGCCATTCGCGCCATTGCCGAGCGTTTCAGCCCGCCCGCCATCTTCGTCTATCAAACTTGCGTCACCGCCATGATCGGCGATGATGTGGCCAAGGTTTGCGCAGTGGCGGCGGAAAAGTTCGGCCTGCCCGTCATCCCGGTGATCGCCCCTGGATTCGTCGGCTCCAAGAATTTTGGCAACAAATTGGCCGGCGAGACTCTGCTCGATCATGTCATCGGCACGGTCGAGCCCGAAACCACCACCCCCACCGACTTCAACCTGCTCGGCGAATACAATGTCGCGGGCGAGCTGTGGCAGGTGACACCATTGTTCGAGCGGCTGGGGCTGCGCCTGCTGGCCTCGGTCTCGGGCGACGCCCGTTATCGTCAGGTCGCGGCGGCCCACCGGGCGCGGGCCAACATGGTGGTGTGCTCCCAGGCTTTGATTTCCCTCGCGCGCAAGATGGAGGAGCGTTACGGCATTCCCTATTTCGAGGGCTCGTTCTACGGCATTGCCGAGACCGGTTCCTCGCTGCGCCAGTTGGCGCGGCTGCTGACCGAGCGCGGCGCCCCCGCCGACCTGCCGGCCCGCACCGAAACGTTGATCGCCGAAGAGGAAGCGCGGGCGGCTCTCCTGCTGGCGCCGTTCAAGGCTCGGCTGACCGGCCAGCGGGTGCTGCTCTATACCGGCGGTGTCAAGTCGTGGTCGGTGGTCACCGCCTTGCAAGAGCTGGGCATGGAGGTGGTCGGCACCTCGGTGCGCAAATCCACCGAGGAAGACCGCGCCCGGATCAAGGAGCGCATGGGCGAGGACGCGCCGATGGTCGAGACCATTGCGCCGCGCGAGATGTACCGCATGTTGAAGGATGGCGAGGCCGATATCTTGATGTCGGGCGGGCGCACCCAGTTCGTGGCACTCAAGGCGCGGGTGCCCTGGCTCGACATCAATCAGGAACGCCACGCCGCCTATGCCGGCTATGACGGCATGGTGGCGCTGGCCGGCGAGATCGCTCGCTCGCTCGACAATCCGATCTGGGCGCAGCTTCGGCGCCCGGCACCCTGGGAGGCTGGCCATGGGACATGTTGACCGCAGTGCCGTCAAGCCGGTGACGATCAATCCACTCAAGATGAGCGCGCCGCTGGGCGGGGCGCTGGCCTTCATGGGGCTCGACCGCTGCCTGCCATTGTTGCACGGCGCCCAGGGTTGCACCGCCTTCGGGCTGGTGTTGATGGTCCGCCACTTCCGCGAGGCGATTCCCTTCCAGACCACCGCGCTTAACGAGGTGCAGACCATCCTCGGCGGCACCGACAATCTCGAGCAGGCGATCCTGACCATCCACGGCCGCGCCAAACCGGCGGTGATCGGCATCTGCTCGACCGGTCTGGTCGAAACCAGGGGCGAGGACATTCCCGGCGACCTCAAGTTGATCCGCGCCCGCCATCCCGAGCTGGCCGGCACCGCGCTGGTGTTCGCGCCAACCCCGGACTTCATCGGCGGGCTGGAACAGGGCTGGTCGCGGGCGGTCACCGCCATGATCGAGACCCTGGCCGAGCCAGCGCTGCGCTGTGAGCCTGACCGGGTTAATCTGTTGGCTGGCTGTCAGCTCACCGCCGGCGACATTGAGGAACTGCGTGACCTTGCGGAGAATTTCGGCCTGCGTCTGACCGTGCTGCCGGATTTGTCGGGCTCGCTGGATGGCCACGTTCCCGACCAGTACATCGCCACCACCTTCGGCGGTACCACCGTCGAAGACATCGCGGGGCTGGG
>CAIZDL010000269.1 GCA_903931735.1 uncultured Rhodospirillales bacterium | reverse complement strand
TGAGACAGTCGCCGCGAATAGCGGTCGTCGTGCTCGCAGACTACCACATGCTCGGCAAGCGGATCGTCCACTCGGTGATGCGGGCCAGCGGCTACACCATCCTCGACTATGGGCGGCAAGATGTGGACGCCCTGGTCAACCGCATCGTCGCCGACCGGCTGGATATTCTGCTGGTCTCGGTGCTGATGCTGCCGTCGGCGCTCAAGGTGCGGGAGCTGCGGGACGCGCTGGACGCACGCGGAGTGCGTCTGCGCATCGCCGTCGGCGGCGCCCCCTTCCTGTTCGACCCGGAGCTGTGGCAAGAAGTCGGTGCCGACGCCATGGGGCGCACGGCCTCCGATGCCATCGGCATCGTCGAGCGATGGACGGAGGAAACAACGGCATGACGACCTCGCTTCAGCGCGTGCTCACCACGCTCGGCCATCGCGAGCCGGACCGCGTGCCCTTGTTCCTGCTCACCACCCTGCATGGTGCAAAAGAGCTGGGCCTCGATATCCGCGACTATTTCTCCCGCTCCGAGTCCGTGATCGAAGGCCAGATGCGCCTGCTGAAGCGCTATCGCAGCGATTGCCTGTATCCGTTGTTCTACACCCCTCTTGAGATCGAGGCGTTTGGCGGCGAAACCATTTTCATCGAGGATGGCCCACCCAATTGCGGCGGCCCGATTATCCGCCGGCCCGAAGATATCGACCGCCTCGAGCCGCCCCGGATCAATGACGCCGCCTGCCTCACCCCGGTGCTGGAAACCATCGCCGGACTGAAGGCCCGGGTCGGCGACACGGTGCCGATCATCGGCGTTGCGGTGTCACCGTTTTCGTTGCCGGTGATGCAGATGGGCTTCGACCGCTATCTCGAGCTGATCCACGAACAGCCGGAGCGGTTCGCCCGCCTGATGAAGGTCAACGAGGCGTTCTGCGTCGAGTGGGCCAATGCCAAGCTTGCCGCCGGGGCCACCGCCATCTGCTATTTCGATCCCGTCTCGTCGCCCACCATCGTGCCCCGCGAGCTGTTCCTGAAGACCGGACACGCGGTGGCCATGCGCACCTTGCCCCGAATCAAGGGGCCGACGGCCTACCATGTTGCCTCCGGGCGCGCGCTCAGCATCGTCGGCGACATCGCCGCCACCGGCACCGCCGTGCTCGGCGTCAGCGCCCTGGAAGATTTGGCCACACTGAAGGCCGCCGCCGCCGGGCGGGTGACGCTGCTGGGCAACCTCAACGGCATCGAGATGCGGCATTGGACCTCGGCGCAGGCCGAAAACGCGGTGAAGCGGTCAATCGCCGCCGCCGGCCGGGGCGGCGGCTTCATCCTCGCCGACAATCATGGCGAAATCCCCTGGCAGGTTCCGGACGAGGTGCTGCTGTCGGTCCGCGAGGCGGTCGATCGCTGGGGCCGCTATCCGTTGGATTGGATCGATGGTTGGGCGGAGTCATGACCGGAACATTGTGTCTTCTTTGTTGCCAGAACTTCGAGCCGGAGATCCGGGCGGCGGTGGCTGCCGAAGGCTGGTCTGACATCACCGTCGCCGCCTATCCGGCACGCTGTGGCCGTCCGCCGGTGACGTGGGAGGAATTGCGCCCGCTGATCGGTGCCGACTGCACCAAAGTTCTGGTGCTCGGTCGCGCCTGCCTCAAGGGGTTGCACGACGCCCCCGCCGGTTGGCCCCCTGTCCGCGCGGTGCCGCAACAGGAGTGTTTTCACTTGGTGGCGGGGCGGACGCTGGTGGCGGACGCCATCGAGCGCGGGGCCTATCTGATGACGCCGACCTAGCTCGCCAACTGGCCGGCGCGATTGGCCGAGTTGGGCTTCGATGCCAGCGGCACCGCAGACTTTTTCCAGGATTTCGCCCACGAACTGGTGCTGCTGGATACCGGCACTTCCCCTGGCGCCGCCATCGAACTTGCCAAGCTGGCCGAAGTGACGCGCCTGCCCGCCAGCCGGTTGGCGGTCGGCATCGATGAAACCCGCCACGTTCTGGTCCATCTGGTCGCCGAGTGGCGGCTGGAAGAAGAGCAACGGTTGGCCCACGAACGGGAACGCGCGCATATTGGTGAGTTGGCCAACCGCGCCTCGGCACTGGATTTTTTCGGGCGGCTGGCTTTGGCCGAGCGGGAATCCGAAGTCATCGAGGGCATCGAAGAGATGTTCGCCATGCTCTTCGCCCCGAAACGGCTGCATTACGTGCGGATGGAAGCGGAGGCATTCCATGCCGACGCATCGGTGCCGGCGGACATTCTGTCTCAGGTGCAAGGCCTTTCGGCCGATTGGGCGTGGACGGAGTCCGGAACCGGCTTTTTGTTGCGGATCATTGGCGCCGGGGAAACGCTGGGGATTGTCGCCGTCGAAGACCTGACCTTTCCGGAGTTCCGCTGCCGCTACCTCAATCTGGCCCTGCTGATGGTCGGCGGCTGCGCCCTGGCCGTCCGCAACGCCCGGGCTTTCCAACGCATCACCGAAACGAAGAACGAGTTGCTGGCCGCCCGCAATCTGGCCGAGGCCGCGACCCAGGCCAAGAGCGAGTTCGTGGCCAACATGAGCCACGAAATCCGCACGCCGATGAACGCGATTCTTGGGCTGGTCTATCTGCTGGAACAGACAGCGCTAACCCCGGTTCAGCGGGACTATCTGGAAAAAACCCGGATTTCGGCGCAATCGCTGCTGGGCATTCTCAACGATATTCTGGATTTCTCCAAGGTCGAGGCCGGGCGGATGGAGCTGGAAACAGTGCCATTCCGGCTGGAAGAGATGATGAAGACGTTGGCGGCGATCACCGCCGCCAACGCCAGCGACAAGAACATCGAGGTGTTGTTCCGGATCGCGCCCGACACGCCGTTGTCGCTGATCGGCGACCCGTTACGGCTGCAACAGGTGCTCCTCAACCTCTCCAGCAACGCCATCAAGTTCACCAGCCGGGGCGAAGTGGTGCTGTCGGTGGAGGCGACGGGAGACGACGAACACGGGGTGCTTCTGACCTTCGAGGTCCGCGATACCGGCATCGGCATGGACGCTGACCAGCAACGCCGCATCTTCGAGGCGTTCGCCCAGGGAGACGTCTCGACCAGCCGCCGCTTCGGGGGCACCGGGCTGTGGCTCGCGATCTGCCGACGGCTGGTCGGCCTGATGAAAGGTGACCTCACCCTCAGGAGCGAACTTGGTCGCGGCAGCAGCTTCCGCTTCACCGTCCACTTCGGCCGCGGCCCCGAGATTGCGGTGGACCGGGCCTTGCCGGCCGGTTTGCCGCCCTCGCTGCGGGTGCTGATCGTGGATGACAACCCGACCGCCCGGGAAGTCATGGCCACCATGATCGCGCCGTTTGGCTGGAAGGTGGAAGTCGTCGCTTCCGGCGCCGAGGCGCTGGCGGCGGTCGACCGCACGGCCAGGGAGAACAATCCCTTCGACCTGATTTTGCTCGACTGGTTCATGGCCGGCATCGGCGGGCGCGAGGTGCTGAACCATGTCAAAAGACAGCACCAGCCAGCAACCATGCCGATGATTCTGGTGGTCACCGCTTTTGAATATGACCGCGTGCGACGCGATGCCGGGGACGACCCCCACATCCGGGTGGTGCTGACCAAGCCGGTGACGCCCTCGGTTCTGCTCGACGCGATCGTGACCGCTTGCTCGACGATTGTGGATGGCCACGGCCGGTGCCAACCCGAGCCAGCGCCAGCGCACCTATGTCCGCTGACCGGCCAAACTCTGCTGCTGGTCGAGGATAACGAGATCAATCAGGTGGTTGCCCAGCGGATATTGGAGTCCGCCGGGGCGGTGGTCGAGGTGGCAAGCAGCGGACTGGAGGCGCTCGGTAAGCTCTCGGCCACGCCGGCCCGCTTTGCCGCCGTGCTGATGGATGTGCAGATGCCGGGCATGGACGGCTATGAGGCCACGATGGCGATTAGAGCCAAGCCGGAATTGGCGGGCCTGCCGGTGATCGCCATGACCGCCAACGCTCTGCCGGCCGACCGGGCGCGCGCCCTGGCCGCTGGCATGAACGATCACATTGCCAAACCGCTCGACATCGAACGGCTCCTAACCGTAATCGCCGCCTGCGGTCGGCACGCTCCGATACCGCCGGTTCCGGCCGCCCTCCCGGTCCGGCGGGAACTCGATCTCGATCTGGCCCTCAAACGGGCATCCGGGGATCAAGCCCTGCTCAGGGAGGTCCTAGCCGATTTCGTTCGTGACTTTGCCTCCGCCGGCCATGAAATCAGCGCCGCCCTCGCGGCCGATGATCTCATCGCTGGCGGCAGGCTCGCCCACACGCTTCAAGGTGTGACCGCCAATCTCGGTGCGAACACCTTGTCCGCAATCGCGGGCGCCCTCCAGATCGCCGCCCGTCGCAACGATCACGCGCGTGCGGCACCGCTGGGAAAAGAGGTCGGGCGCCTGCTGGCACTGGTCCTGGCCGAGGCGGCGGACTACCTTTGGGTCCGGCGGGAAGCGGGGGAAAGGACATGACCGGCTTTTCAGAAAAAAACCGCTCTTGGCGATGGCTTCCGGCACTCCTGGTCATGTGCTTCGTGGGTCTGGGCTCCCTATTGCCTGCCGGCTCGGCGATGGCCGGGTCTGACGCCATCGAAATCGCGGTGCTGCCCTATTTCAGCCCGCGCACCCTGCTCGACCAGTATGAGCCGCTCCGGGCATTCGTCGAGGCGCGGCTGGGCCGCCCGACCTATCTTGCAACCGCCCGCGACTACCGGACCTTCGTGCAACGAACCCAACAGCGCGAGTATTCATTCATCATCACCGGCCCGCACCTCGGCCGGTTGGCCCAGATCGACGCCGGTTACCGGCCGCTGCTGGGCTGGAAGTCGAAATTGCAGGGTGTCTTTCTGGTCAAGGCTGGCAGCGGCGTGCATACTCTGGCCGATCTGCGCGGCCGCTCGGTCTGTACCCCGCCGTCACTGGCGGTGACCACCATGCTCGGGCTCGACGCCCTGGCCGTGGCCGGACTGCCTCTGAACGCGGTCAAGCTGGTCCCCCAGCCCAGCCACAACGCCGCCATCTTGACGGTCTTAAGGGGCGAGCACGACGCTGCGCTGGTCTGGACCAAGACCCTGGCCACAATCGATCCCGAAACCCGCGGCCAGTTGCAGCCGATCGCCTATACCGAAGTCCTGCCCACGGCCTCGTTGTTTCTGGCCGGTCCGGGGTTTCCCGAGGATGAAACGGCGGCGTTGCGCGACGCCTTGCTGGCGTTTTCAGACACCGCCGAGGGCCAGGCTTTTCTCGTCAAGTCCGACTATGAAGGGTTAGTGCCGATCCAACCCGATGATCTCGCCTATCTCGACCGGTTTCTCCCATCGACCCGCCGCGCCCTGGCCGAGGACCCTTGACCCATGCGTTTATCGCGCTCCATCGGCGTCAAACTGGCCATCGCCTGCCTGTTCGTTCAGCTTGCCGCATTGACGCTGCTGTCCTGGAGCAACAACCTCACCATGCTCGATCGCATGGCGCTGCGTTTCGACACCCGGCTCGCCGAAGAGACCCGGCTCTTCAACGCCTCGCTGGCGCCGCCGCTGATCGAACGCGACTATGGCGCGCTCCAAGACCTGCTGAACGGCCTGATCGACCCTCGCTCCATCATCTATCTGGTCGTGCTCGACCGCGATGGCCGGGTGATGGCCGCCAGCGGCTGGCCTTCCGACCGGCCGTTGCCGCCGGTCAGCACCGTCCGGCCGAGCGAGGCCGACGGACGCTACGATTTCGCCCTGCCGATCACCGTCGGCAACCAGACCTATGGTCTGCTGCGCGGCGGCACCTCGACCCTGTTCTTTGTCGAAGCCCGCAACGCCTTGGTCCACCGGAGTCTGCTGATCAGCCTGCTGGCTGCGGGATTGTCCGGAGCCCTGTTCGCAGGCATCGGGCTGTGGCTGACCCGAAGGCTGCGCCGAGTCGGCGATGTCAACGAAAGCTTTGCCCGCGGTGACTTCGCAGCCCGGGTCGTCGTCAGCCAGGCGGGCGATGAAGTCGATCGGCTGGGGGTGGGCTTCAACGCCATGGCCGACACCCTGGAGCGTCATCTGGGCGAAGTCAGGGAGAGCCAGCGGAAACTCAAAACACTCACCAACCGGCTGACCCTGGCGACCCGCTCCGCCCGAATCGGCGTCTGGGAGTGGAATCCCAACAGCGGCCAACACATCTGGGATGCCCGGATGCTGGAACTGTACGGCCTGGAGCCCGAACAGGCGGCCCTCGGCTACAAGGCGTGGCGCGAGCGCTGCCATCCCGACGACATCACCCGCGTGGAGGCAGAAATCGCCGCCGCCCTGGCCGGGATCACCCCGTTCGATACCGAATTCCGCATCGCCACACCGGCGGGGAACATCCGGACCATCAGGGCCGCCGGTCTGGTCGAGCGGGATGACGCCGGCCAACCCTCGGTGATGATCGGAGTTAACCAAGACGTCACCCAGGACCGGGACAACGAACGGGCGCTGGAGGCAGCAAGATATCAGGCCGAGGAGGCCAGTCGGGCCAAGTCCGAGTTCCTCTCCAACATGAGCCACGAGATCCGCACCCCGATGAACGCGATCATGGGGCTGATCTACCTGATCGGACAGGGCGAACTCTCGTCGCTTCAGCGCGACTATCTGGAAAAGGCCGAGCTTTCGGCGCACACCCTGCTCGATATCCTGAGCGACATCCTCGACTTTTCCCGGATTGAAGCCGGGCGGCTGGAGTTGGAACAGGCGCCGTTCCAACTCGACGAGTTGATGAAGACGCTGGCCACCGTTGCCGCCGCCAATGCCCTCGGCAAGGACATTGAGGTGCTGCTCGACATCGCGCCCGGAACGCCGGTCTCCCTGGTTGGCGATCCCCTGCGGTTGCAACAGATACTAACCAATCTCGCCGACAACGCCATCAAGTTCACCCATCACGGCGAGGTCATACTCTCGGTCTTTGCGGAGCGGATCGGGGCGGAGCGGATCGGGGCGGAGCGGATCGGGGCGGAGCGGATCGGGGCGGACACAATCGACCTGATCTTCGAAGTGCGCGACACCGGCATCGGGATCGCCGCCGACAAGCTGGACAGCATCTTCGAGGTGTTCTCCCAGGGGGACGCCAGCACCACCCGCCGTTATGGCGGCAGTGGCCTCGGGCTTGCCATCTGCAAACGGCTGGTGGCGCTAATGGGCGGCGGCCTTCAGGTCGACAGCACGCCCGGGCACGGCAGCGCCTTCCGCTTCACCGTCCGCTTCGGTCGGGGTCCCGAGTTGGGCAAGGGGCTCGCATCACCTCCCGCGCTCCCGGCCCCTGCGATCACCACCCGGCTGGCCAGCGTATCGCTGCTGCTGGTCGAGGACAACGCCATCAACCAACTTGTCGCCCGCCGCGTCCTTGAAAGCGTCGGTGCCGTGGTCGAGGTGGCGAGCGGTGGTGCCGAGGCCGTCCGTCTCCTGACGGCGGCGCCAGCCCGGTTCGATGCCGTGCTGATGGATATCCAGATGCCCGACATGGATGGTTATGAGGCGACCCGGATCATCCGCCAGACCCTCGGCTTGACCCGGTTGCCGGTCATCGCCGTCACCGCCAACGCTCTGCAAGCCGACCGCGAGCGCTGCCTTGCCATCGGCATGAATGCCCATCTTGCCAAGCCGATCAATGCCGAAGCGCTATTCGCGACGCTGGTCGCGATCCTCCCGGCGCAGGGGCCGACGCTGCCGGCCGGGAGCGCCTCCCCTCCGGCTCAGCTGTCCCCCGCCCCGGCTCAGCCGTCCCCCGACAAGGCCGCTTGGCCGGACATTCCCGGGATCGACGGCAGCGAGGCGGCCAAACGCCTGAACGGTGACCGGGCGTTGTTCACGCGCCTGCTCGGGCAGGCGGAAGAACAGTTCTGCACCGTCGTCACGGCGATCCGGGACAACTTGATCGACGGAAATCCGGCGGAGGCGATCCGGCGCACCCATACCCTCAAAGGCGTGGCCGCCAATCTGGCCGCCCGCGACGTTGCCACCCTCGCCTGCTCCCTGGAAACCACGATCAGGGAAGAGCGCTTCGCAGACACCGAGACTCTGCTGGTGGCGCTGGAGGTCACACTAGCCGACCTGTTTGGCGCGATATCGGCAGCCCGGTCGGATGGCTGCGAGCCCCCAATGAGGCGGCGTAATAATGATTGAGGAAAAAGTTAAACGCCCCCAGACAGACACATGGTCCCTGGTTGTGGCCCGTTTTTACCGGATTAGGAACGCTCGATAATGGACGCCATCTACCAGTTCTTTTCTGAAGAAGGGTTTTCTCCACACGGATTTTGCCTGACTTGGCGCCCCGATGTGTTCTGGACAATGGCTGTCAGCGATGCCTTGATCGCACTCTCCTATTTTTCAATTCCAGTTGCTTTATTTTATTTCTTATCCCAGCGTAAGAAGATCGAGTTTAGATGGATCGGGGTGCTCTTTGCGCTCTTCATTATCGCTTGCGGCTTGACCCATGTTCTCGATATTTGGACGCTGTGGGTGCCCGATTATGCCATTGCCGCTTTGGCAAAAGCCCTGACCGCTGCGGTTTCACTGCCAACAGCCATGCTGCTTTGGATGCTGATGCCGGCGGCTCTGGCGCTGCCCACGAGGTTGGAGGTTGAGCAGAAGAACCGTGAGTTGGTGGTCGCCCAGGCGGCCTTGCGCGAAAGTGAGAAGCGGTATCGGGGCTTGGTGGAGACCCAGCATGATTTGGTGGTGCGGTTTGATCCGCATGGCTGCTTCACCTTCATCAACGACAGCATGTGCCGCATCATCGGGCGCGCACGGCAAGACCTGATCGGCACCCCTTGGCAAGACGTGATCCATCGCGACGACATCGACCAGACGGTGGCCGCCATTGTCGCCACCCTCGATTCGCCAGACTACCGGGCAGCCGTCGAGAACCGTCTTCTGACCGCGACTGGCGAGCGGTGGTATGGCTGGGAGGGCTACGCCATCGTTGACGAAAGCGGAACCTTGGTCGAACTCCAGGCGGTGGGCCGTGACATCACCGAACGCAAAAAGCATGAAGAAGGCCAGAAGGATCAAGTCGCCTTCTTACACTCTCTCTTCGAGGCGATCCCGGCAGTGGCCTTCTTCAAGGATATTAACGGCCGTTACCTTGGATGCAACCGCCGGTTCGAGCAATTCTTTGGCATTCCATCCAACAAAATCATTGGCCACACCCTAAAGGACGTTCTGCCAACCGATGAAAATCTGGAGACCTACTTTCGCTCAGATAAGATGATCTTTGAGACCGGACAGCCCCATACCTATGCGTTCACCCAGCAACTTCCGGACGAGCGCGACCGCCACGCGCGCGGTCATAAGGCGCCGCTCTTCAAAAGCGATGGTAGCGTGAGCGGCTTGGTCGGCATCATTCTCGACATCACCGCCGATATTGAACGCGAAAATGAGTTGCGACTCGCCCGCGCCGCAGCAGAGGAAGCCAATCGAGCCAAGACAGCCTTCCTTGCCAATATGAGCCACGAGATTCGCACCCCGATGAATGCCATCTTGGGGCTAACGTACCTGCTCGAACGAACCAACCTTCAACCGAGCCAGCGGGATTACCTCCAGAAAACGCGGATCTCCGCCCAATCATTGCTCGGGATCATCAACGATATCCTCGATTTCTCCAAAGTCGAGGCCGGAAAGATTGAACTAACCGAGGAGCCGTTTGCCCTTTATGACCTGATGAAGACGTTGGCCACCGTGGCGGCGGCCAACGCGCGGGAAAAGAACATCGAAGTCTTGTTCCTCATCGACCCGAAAACGCCGCTCGATCTTATCGGTGACCACCTTCGGCTTCAACAAATTCTGACTAATCTTGCCAGCAACGCCATTAAGTTTACCGAGCGGGGCGAAGTCGTGCTGTCGGTGACATCCGAGTCCTGTGATCATCAAACCGTCCGCCTGTGCTTCGATGTGCGGGACAGCGGGATTGGCATCGCCACCGAGTATTTGTCGACAATCTTCGATCCGTTCTCCCAGGGCGACACCTCAACCACCCGCCGTTATGGCGGCACCGGGCTTGGTTTGACCATCTGTCATCGCTTGGTGGCGCTGATGGGGGGCGAAATTTCGGTCGACAGCAAGGTCGGATGCGGCTCCATTTTCAAGGTCAGCGTGCCGCTACGTTACCAGCCGAGCACGCACGCGACTAAAGCCCCTGAGACTGTGCCGAAAAACCTCAAGGTGCTGGTGGTTGACGATAATGCGACGGCAAGACAGGTCATGGCCACGATGATCGAGCCATTCGGGTGGACTGTTGTTTTGGCGGCATCGGGACAGGAAGCCTTGGCCGCGTTCGACCAAGCAATGGCGGCAGCCCCCTTCGACCTATTGCTGCTTGATTGGTGTATGCCCGACATCGGCGGCCGTGACATCGTTCGCCATGTCCACAACACACTGGCGCCAGACGAGGTGCCGGTCATTCTGGTGGTGACCGCGTTCCAGTTCGAACAGGTCATGCAGGACACCTGTGGCGAGCCCTCGATCCCGACGGTGCTGACCAAGCCGGTCACGCCGTCCCTGCTTCTCGATGCGGTCGCCGTGGCCTTTCGGCGGTGCGCGCCGACAAAGCCAAGTGTGCCCCCACCGCAGTCCCCGCGAACACAGTTACTAAGCGGTCTTACCCTGTTGGTGGTCGAGGACAACAGCATCAACCAGATGGTCGCCCGAAAAATTCTTGAAGGCGCTGGGGCAGCCGTGGTGCTGGCCGGAAACGGCAGCGAGGCCTTGGCGCGCCTTGCCATTGATGCCGATCGTTTCGACGCTGTGCTGATGGATATTCAAATGCCGGGCATGGACGGCTACGAAGTCACGCAGATGATCCGCGAGAAGCTGGGCTTCACCGATCTCCCCGTGATCGCAATGACGGCCAGTGCCCTTCCCGCCGACCGTGAGCGATGCCTTGCCGCAGGTATGGTCGAGCATATCGGCAAACCCTTCGAGGTCGAACCGATGATCGCCGCGATTGCACGAAACGCCCGTCAACGGAACAAGAGCGCCGAAGTCATAACGGTGGCTGCCCCACATTCATTGGTAGGGAAGACTCCGCGACCTTGTGACACACCGCGCATGTGACACACCGCACAATTGCGATTGATTTCGTTTGCGGATGCCTCAACCGCGCACTCTGACGGCCCGAACACGCCGGAAGGGGCGGGCTCATGACTGAACCCGCCCCTTAACCACTCGTTTAGGTTATTTCCAACCAGACGACTTTTCGCACTCTGTCCGCTCTTTGGCGTGGGTCTTCTCCCACTTGTCGATGGACTGAGTTTCGTTGCTGTCCATCTTATTGTTCATGCAGGTGCAATATGATGTGACGACTTCCAGACCCACCTTGGCATCGGCATTGTCCTTAAGGCACTGGGTAACCCACTTGGCGTCGTCAGCATCCGCGCGCGCGATGGTGCTAACAAACATAGAGCCAGCGAGGATCAGAGCAAAAGCCACAAATTTCATCATTTCTCTCCTGCTATTGATGGAAGGCGATAGGCCAGCCTGTGCAAAGTACGCCAAGCTGGACCACCGGACCTTGCCTATCCGGTTAACGCAGACACCCACTACATGTTGGGTGCGCCCAATCGCCGGAGTAGAGTTCAGCGTAGGTCGGCGCCTCAGCCCCGCCCGCGATCCCCAGCAATGATCTGAAGGCATTGAACTGGT
>CAIZDL010000268.1 GCA_903931735.1 uncultured Rhodospirillales bacterium | reverse complement strand
GCCCGCCAGCCGGGCCAGTCGCCAGCGCGTTCGGCGTGCTCTCGGAGCTGTTTGACCCCGGCGAGCGAGGAGTAGCCGGTGATGAAACTGTTCCAGATCAGGGCCATGGCCTCGTCATGGCGGCTGCGGGCATGGTAGGCGTCGGCGAGGAAATCGCGCAGTCGCCCGGTGACCGGACTGTTGGGGAAGGCGCGCCAGCCCTTTTCTGCCCACTCCAGCGCCGTATCGGCCCGTCCGGCCCCGCTATACAACTCGGCGATGGCGAGGAAGGCGGACGGCTCGGAAAGATTGTGCGCGATCACCGCCACCTGCCGGTCGAGATCGCCGCTCATCCGGGCCAGGGTCGCCATGATCGAGGTGATATGATAGCGCCGGCCGCCATAACGGTCGGGATCGCGATCGCCGGGGCCGAGGGCCGGCAGCTTGGCCCACTCGGCTTCGGCCAACCGGCGGTAGGCGTCGAGCCCGGCTTCGCCCAGCGCCTCGGCGTACTCGGCAACCGAGATCACGCCCCACTGGTCTTCGATCTCGCGCTCGAACACCTCCTGCGCCAGCTCTTCGGGATCGCGGGTGCCGGCACGGCAGGCGGCGAGGTGGAGGTCTTTCAGCCGGTGGAGCACGCCGCCCAGTTCCCCGCTGGAATCATCGGCTTGTTCCATCGCCGTGCTGACCGCGTCGAGCGCGTCGCCGGCCAGCGACAGCACGGCGTCGGCATGGCCTTCGGCCAGCAGCGCTTCGATGCCCCCGATCACCTCGCCGACATCGCGGGCGACGCCGTAGGCTTCGCGATACTCGATGAAGCCGCCGTCGCCCAGTGCCTGATCGATCGCGCCGCGCCAGACCGTGAGATTGACCGCCGGACCCTGCCGCCGCGAGGCCCCGAGCATCAGCTTCTGGTGCAAGCGGTCGTCGTCGCGGGCCTGGGCCACGATCATGTCGACAAGTTCGGCTTTGTCCTTGGCGGCCAGCCACGCGCGAATGTCATCGATGGTCGGCACCGCCGCGTCTTCGCCCGAGGGAGCCACGCCACCGGCCAGCCACGCCAGCCCGGTCGCCACCGCATGTTTGCAAAAAGCGCCCCGGTCGCCCATCGGGCAGGTGCAGGACCAGCCAAGATCGCCACCCTCCCGCCACAGCCTGATCCGGTAGTCCTGGCCGCCGCTGACGGTGGCCGTGATCCGCTCGCCATAGAAGCGCAGCGCCCGAACCTGTCCCCGCGTGAAATACGCCTCGCCCCGGCTGAACGAGCCGTCATCGGCAAGGCGGTGCAACGAGGCGGCGTCGGTGAGGATCGGGATGGGCATGGCGGCGTCACAGACTCTCGTTGTCAGCCATGGCACCGGCGAACAGTGGCCAGGAGGCGCGAACCGCTTCGGTATCCCCCAGCAGGCTGTCGATCTCTGCCTGGGTGAGGACGCGCCGCTTGCCGGGTTCGGCGTTCTTCGGCGCAGCGACGGCGAGCGCCTCGACTACGGAGGCGACCCGCCGAACCTCGGCCTCCAGGGCGGCCATCCGCTGGCGGACCGGGAACAGACGGCCGACCAGCCGCTTCCACCACGGCCGCGGCGGCTCCGACGGGCTTTCCACAATCGCGCGGATCGAGTCCAGTATCTCGTCCATCGGCGCCTCTTCGTCGAGAAACTCCTGGGTCAGCCTTAGTGCTCCCCCGTGCCCTCCGGAAAGAGCCAGAAGGCCATTGGGCGCAATGCTAATCCGATCAACCATGACGACTTTTTTCGCAAAGCGCTACAGATCGTTACCACTCTCTATGTCCCACAGGTGCGGCATCATGTTCAGCCCGCCCGATAGAATCCACCGGCCATTGGGGGAGAATGCAACTGACCACGAATCGAAACCCACTGGGAAGCGGCGCAATTCTTGCCCGTTAGAGACATCCCATAGACGAATGGTCTTCTCATCTCCACGACTTTCAGAGACGGCGCGCCGACCATCTGGAGATTCGGTTAACACCGACGATCTGTTTGATGAAGAGCGCATATTCTTATTTTCCCTGTGCCACCGCCATCGACGAGGCAATCGCTGACGGCACCGATAGTCAGAAACATTACGACATGCTTGCTATATCCTGAATATTGCCATTAACTGCACTCAGCTAAAGCTGACTGGCCAATTCCTGTGCATGTGTGGCCAGTAGCGCTGCTTGGTATTCAGTGGTATCTTCGTTGAGCTGGGTGGAACATGAACATTCCGGTCCTGAAAATTCGCGGGCGTGCCTTTCTGATTGTCGCAACCGCCGTCCTTGGTTTGATGGCGATTTCCGCGGCGGGTTTGAACACCCTCTACGACAACCTGCTCCAGGACCGACGGGATAAGACCCAGCAATTGGTCACGGTCGCCCACCGGCTGATCGCCCATTACGAGGCGCTGGCCCGGGCAGGCACGGTGTCCACGCCCGACGCTCAGAAGGCGGCTCTGGCGGCTCTCGACACCCTGCGGTACGGCAGCGGTGACTACTTCTGGGTCAACGACATGGCCCCGACGATGGTGACACATCCGAACCGGACACTCATCGGCAAAGGCCTCGCCGACTTCAAGGACCCCAGCGGGAAGAGATTATTCATGGACTTTGTCGCCGTCGTCCGTGCCGACGGCGCCGGGTTCGTGCCCTACATGTGGCCCAAGCCAGGGCAGACGGAACCGGTCAGTAAGATATCTTACGTCAAGGGCTTTGAGCCTTGGGGCTGGGTGGTCGGCAGCGGCATCTATACCCTGTTCACCTCAGAATCCGAAAATCCTTTGGCGAAATAACTCGAAAGTTATCTGAGACGTCGTCGCACCAGCTTGCCCAGTTCTTCGGGACTTTTTCTCTCAGAAACCCGAGCATTGCTTCGCAGAAGGCATTG
>CAIZDL010000267.1 GCA_903931735.1 uncultured Rhodospirillales bacterium | reverse complement strand
GTACTGGCTGTTACCGCTGACCGCATAGGATGCCGAAGTCGCCAGCACGGCATTGGTCGAGTTCTGCCGGATGCGCACCGTGCCGATATTGTCGAGCGTGATGCGCACGCCGTCCGTGGCCGGGCCATTCGGATGAGTTGGTGTGGCCGTGAACAGAAACAGATTGCCCTCGCCACTTGGCAGCGACGGTAGGAACCAACCCATGCCGAGGAACCGGGCACCGATGTTGGGCACCGTCCAGATAACGCCGCTGTCGACGTAGTAGCCAAGATTGAGCGCCTTCGGAGTCACTCCGCTGCCCTGCAGCGTCCGGATGCCCTGGCTGGTGGATATCCCCATGAAGCCGCTATAGACGATCTGGGCGGTCCAGGGCTGGGCGATCTGCGTGAGGTCGCTGACCGCTCCAAACTGCTCGAAGCCGCAGGCCCATTCGAGGGTAAGGGTCACGATCCCGTCTCCTACGTCATGATCCAGAGAAATGGCTGATTGGCAGAGGCATTGGCGCTGCTGCGCAGAACTTCGGCCGTCACCTGCCCAACCCGAAGCGCTGAACTCCCTTGACGCAACACCTCAACCGCGAGTTGACTAACGATGGCGCCGGCCGGCTTGGCGGCACTGCCACGAAGAACCTCGACCACAGTGTGGGCGATGGAGACTGCCGCAGAACCACTGCGCAGCACCTCCAGCGCCACTTGGCCGGCCCGGATGGTGGCTTGGCCGCTGCGCAGGACTTCGATTGCGACCTGATCCTGGCGAACGGATGCCTGGCCGCCGCGAAGGACCTCGACGGCGACCTGGCTTTCCCGAAGGTCGGTCACGATGCCACCTTGGCCCCGGCGGTCAGGCTATTGACCCCGGAAGCGATCCAGGCGGTGCTGGTGCTGGGGTCGGTGTCCTGGTAGAGGGCCTGATAGGTGTAGGACACGCCCGGCGCCTGGGCAGTGCCCGAGACCTCGGTCGAGCCCGACTTCAACTGCACCGAGACGGTGCGAGAGCCGCTGTCGGTCTTACGCACCAACGCCGAGACCTTGACCCCGGCAATGCTGGTCGGCGTCGAGCTGAGGGCGCCAAAGGAGTACCGGTCCTCGGCCCCCACCGTGCTTGAGGTGACGCAACTGAGGTCGCCGCCGGGCGGCAGCAGGTTGTTTTCGCTGTAGTTGGAAGAGATGTTGGTGACGTTGCCCCAGATTTGAATGCTGGGCTGGCCGGAGGTCATGCTGGGCGCGGGACTCGGAACACCACTGGAATAGGTGACGTTTGCGGTATAGCCGGCATTGGTCGAGTAGCTGCTGTTGTCCTGGCGCTGCATACTCAGCGCGGTATCTGTGGTGTACCCCAGCCAGATGGCGCTGCCAACGGTCAGGGTCTGCGGCGTGGCGAGCGTCAGGGTAAGCGCCGTACCGGCAGTAGGGCCGGTGACCTGGGAGCCGCTGGAGAGCAGCGTGCCCGGCGTGCCGTTATTGTCGGCGTAGACCGCCGGCTTGAAGTTCGCGCCGCCCGAAGTCGTTTGCGGCATTACGCCGATGCTCACCAATGTCCCTGCGACCGTTGGCGCGTACCTGCGCAAGACAAGCTGGTTCCCCGACATCGAATAGCTGTTGCTGTTGAGGTTGTAGTAGGCACCAATCGCGCCCTGCACGGGAGTGAATGCGACCGCGGCATCCCCAGTCGGAAACAGGGTCTCGACCCGACTGTCACCACGCACCGCGTTATTGACGGCGCCGGTATTGTCGAACATGTACATGTCATCGAAGTTACAGGAATTGCCGTAGAGCACCACGGTATTGGCATAGGAATTGGCGCTGCTCTTGAGGTTGCCCGTGCCCGTGAAGACCTGAACCCCGTCAAGCCAGACGGCGTAGGCACCGGAGGCTGCAATAGTCAGGTCCCACTCGACATAATGCCAGGAATTGGCGGTGATGGCCGAGTTTGATGCCGCGATTTGAGTCCCGCTGAGACCACCTTGGGTGAGGATCAGCTTGCCTTGGCTGTTGAAGCCCACCGAGCACTGATTGGTCGATCCATCGGCGAACTGGACACCGCTGTTTCCGCTCAGAGTCGGTTGCATGGCAATTCCGCCGATGAGGCGCCCATAGTTGCCCGGCAAAGCACGGCTGGTGGTGTAACCGTAATTCAGTTGGAGCGCGAGACTGCCGGAAAACCTCCCCGAAACGAACCAACTTCCGCTCGACGCGGGCAGGATGGTCCATTCGCTGCCCATGCTGGAGTTGGCGGGCGCGCAGTTGAGCGGACCGTACTTGTCGAAGCCGTCCCAAAAGATGTCAGCCATGGCTATCGTATCCCGCAAATGGTGTAGCTGGGGCCGGCGAAGCTGGCGTCGGCCGGGGTTGGAGCGTCGAGTTCGAACACGTCGCCCGCCGCCAGCACAACTTGGCTCGCGAAGCTGAAGCTGGCGGTGGTGGCCGCCGCCGCGAAGGTGATGGTGCCGATCGCGTTGCCGTTCCGCTTGAGGGTCAGGATGACCGAACTGGTCGGCGCCACCTGACAGACGGCTCGGCTGCCGGTGAGGCCGACGGGCAGGATCACCTGCCTCACCATCTCAATCCGGAACAGTACTTGCCCAGCCGAGGGTTGACCCGGCAGATAGCCGGCGATGTCGTAGGGGTTGGTTCCCGCCGAGGGCGAGATCGCTGTGACCTGCCCGGAGGCGTTGACGGTGAGCCC
>CAIZDL010000266.1 GCA_903931735.1 uncultured Rhodospirillales bacterium | reverse complement strand
CGGGGGTTCGGTTGCTCCATGAGGCTGCCATCCCAATCAAATCTTGCAAGGAATTGCGAGGCTTTGCAAAACTCGAAAAAGAGGCTTTTTGCTGCTTTGGGAGGCTCTCTGATGTAGGTGGATAGCATGTAATAATAGATACCATGAAAATAGCTGTCATGTACCGCTTGGTGTATCGATTTTACATCGTCTCCGAGCGCTATTCTTCTGGTTTTGGCGAACATTTTGTCGCCCATTTGGAAATATTGTAGGGCCTCGTTATTGAAGTCGAAGGTCCAAACGTGTCTTGTGGCAATCTGGGATTTATACTGAACGGTGATTAGGAAAATCAGATCTTCGAAATATTTTCGTTCAGCCGAATAGCTGTCGGGGATTTCGGGGATCAGGTCGAGGACGGTTTTTATTTGGTAGGGATGCTCCAACCCCCGGGGACGGTGAAACTTGCCGTGCTCGGCCTCGCTGGTGGCGCTGGGCAGGTGCGGGGCGTGGGTCAGAGTCGTTCTGATCAGCGTTAGCGCGTCGCGCATCCGGCGCAGCAGATGCTCGGTCGGGGTTTCCTGGGGGGGTGTCGACGGCATTTGTGCCGGAAGGCTTAAGACTACCTCATCTGGTATCGACAAACGTCGAGGGGTTAGTGTAAGTGTGCCATGCGGACCGGCATACCCATGCTGGCCACTGTCGGCTGCGGTTGAATTCGGTGGTCCCGCCGGGCGACAGGGGCACGACATGGGCGGCGGATGGCTGAGCGGGTGCCCTTGATCAGGGTTTGGCATGGTATTTGAGTGACGCCGTGGCGATGAACGCGGCGGTCTAAAGGGAGTGATGATCGGATGATAGTGCCGGTGAGTTCGGGTCTCTACGATCCCCAGCGAGAACATGACTCTTGTGGCGTGGGCTTTGTTGCTCACATCAAGGGCGTGAAGACTCATTCGATCATCGACCAGGGCTTGCTCATCCTGGAAAATCTGGATCATCGGGGCGCTGTTGGGGCCGATCCGCTGGAAAGCGACGGTGCCGGCATATTGCTTCAGGTGCCTGATGCCTTTTTACGGGCAGAAGCCCGCAAAACAGGCATCACGTTGCCCCCGGTGGGGGATTACGGCGTCGGCATGGTGTTTTTGCCCAAGTCGGATCAGGGGCGGCAGATCTGCCAGGAGTGGATCGAGCAATACGTCGCCCAGGAAGGCCAAGTGCTGCTTGGCTGGCGCGATGTGCCGGTTGATGGCTCGGGCCTTGGCGAGAGCGTCAAGGAAGTGGAACCGGTCGTTCGCCAGGTCTTCATCGGCCGTGGCCCCGATATTCGGGATAGTGACTCGTTTGAGCGCAAGTTGTTTGTGATTCGTAAGCTGGTCGGCAACAAGGCGCTGGATAAAGCGGCAGCCTCGGTCGAGGGTATTAAGGATTTTTACATCCCCTCGATGTCGTCCCGCACGGTGGTTTACAAGGGGATGCTGCTGGCAACCCAGGTTGGGAAATATTATCTCGATCTTCAAGATGAGCGCGTGGTTTCGGCACTGGCGTTGGTGCATCAACGGTTTTCTACCAACACTTTTCCGTCCTGGCGGCTGGCCCACCCCTACCGGATGATTTGCCATAACGGCGAGATCAACACCGTGCGCGGTAACGTCAACTGGATGGCGGCGCGCAAACAGGGGTTGAAGTCGGAGTTGCTGGGCGATGATCTGCCCAAGCTGTTCCCGTTGATCCCCGAAGGGCAGAGCGACACCGCCTGCTTTGATAATGCGCTGGAATTGCTGGTGGCGGCCGGCTATTCGATGGCACACGCCATGATGATGCTGATTCCCGAGGCGTGGGATCGCAATCACTTGATGGATGACGAGCGTAAGGCGTTTTACCAATACCATGCCGGCTTGATGGAGCCGTGGGATGGTCCGGCCGCGATTTGCTTCACCGATGGTCGCCAGATTGGCGCCACCCTCGACCGGAACGGCCTGCGCCCGGCGCGCTACCTCGTCACCGACGACGATCTCATTGTCATGGGCTCCGAAACCGGCGTATTGCCGATTCCCGAGTCGAAGATCAAGAAGCGGTGGCGTCTTCAGCCCGGCAAGATGTTTTTGGTCGATCTGGAGAAGGGCCGGATCATCGACGATGCCGAGCTGAAAGCCGGGCTCGCCAAGGCCAAGCCCTATCGCGAGTGGCTGAAGCGGACCGAGTTCGTGCTGGAGGAGTTGCCGGCGCGGCCAATGCGGGTGGGGATGCAAGATCGGCCGAGCGGGGCCTCTCTGCTCGATCGGCAGCAGGCGTTTGGCTATACCCAGGAAGATATGAGCTTTATCCTGGATCCGATGGCGGCCAACGGCGAGGAACCGGTGGGCTCAATGGGGGCCGATACGCCGCTGGCGGTGCTCTCGGACAAGCCGAAGCTGCTCTACAATTATTTCAAGCAGTGCTTCGCCCAGGTCACCAATCCGCCGATCGATCCGATTCGGGAAGAGTTGGTGATGTCGCTGGTCTCCCTTATCGGGCCGCGGCCCAATCTTTTGGCGATCGATCAGACTGAGCCGAACTTGCGGTTGAAGGCGCTGCAACCGATCCTCACCGATGAGGATCTGGCCAAAATCCGCAATATCTCCGAGCATGTTCAGGGCTTTGAGACCACGACCCTGTGCATGACCTACCCTGCCACCGACGGGGCCGCCGGTATGGGGCCGGCGCTTGAGCGTTTGTGCAGCGATGCGGTGGAGGCGGTGAAGGGCGGCCAGAACATTTTGGTGCTCTCGGACCGTTTGCTCTCGGCCGAGCGGATCGCCATTCCGGCGTTGCTCGCCACAGCGGCAGTTCATCATCACCTGATCAGGGAGGGGTTGCGGACCTCGACCGGGCTGGTGGTCAAGACGGGAGAGGCGCGCGAGATTCACCACTTTGCGTTGCTCGCGGGCTATGGCGCCGAAGCGGTCAACCCTTATCTTGCCTTTGAGACTTTGGCGGAGCGTCAGGCGAAGCTTGGCGGTGATCTCGTCAAGGCTCAGAAGAACTTTATCAAGGCGGTGGGCAAGGGACTCCATAAGGTGATGTCCAAAATGGGCATCTCTACCTATCAATCTTATTGCGGCGCGCAGATTTTTGACGCCATTGGTCTCGCGACACCGTTTATCGACCGCTATTTTACTGGGACCGCCAGCCGGGTGGAGGGGATTGGCCTGGCCGAGGTCGCAGAAGAGACCGTGCGTCGTCATAAGCAGGCTTTTGGCGATAACCCGATCTATCGGAATGCGCTCGATGTCGGCGGCCATTATGGGTATCGCATCCGGGGTGAAGATCACGTTTGGACCCCCGATTCGATTACCAAGCTTCAGCACGCGGTGCGGGGCAATCAGCCTGCGAGTTATCACGAATTCGCGCGGCTGGTGAATGATCAGTCGGAGCGGCTGTTGATGCTGCGCGGCTTGATGGAGTTTAAGACCGCCGGCACCGCCGTGCCGCTCAGCGAGGTGGAGTCGGCGGCCGAAATCGTTAAGCGCTTTGCCACCGGGGCGATGTCGTTTGGCTCGATTTCGAAAGAAGCGCACCAGAACCTGGCCATCGCCATGAACCGGATCGGCGCCAAGTCGAACACCGGCGAGGGTGGTGAGGAGCCGGAGCGCTTCAAGCGTCTGCCCAATGGCGACTCGTTGCGCTCATCGATTAAGCAGGTCGCTTCAGGGCGTTTTGGGGTCACCACCGAGTATCTGGTCAACGCCGACGATATCCAGATCAAAATGGCTCAGGGTGCTAAACCCGGCGAAGGCGGGCAGTTGCCCGGTCACAAGGTGGCGTTGCCGATCGCCAAGGTTCGGCATTCCACTCCGGGCGTGACGTTGATCAGCCCACCGCCACACCATGATATCTATTCGATCGAGGACTTGGCGCAGCTTATCCACGACTTGAAGAACGTCAACCCCAAGGCTCGGATTAGTGTTAAGTTGGTCTCCGAGGTGGGGGTCGGCACAATTGCGGCCGGCGTCGCCAAGGCCAAGGCCGATCATGTGACGATTTCCGGCTTTGAGGGTGGCACCGGGGCCAGCCCGATCAGCTCGATTACTCATGCCGGCAGCCCATGGGAAATTGGTCTCGCCGAGACCCACCAGACCTTGGTGCGCAACCGGTTGCGGGGGCGGATCGCGGTTCAGGTTGATGGTGGTTTGCGGACCGGCCGCGATGTGGTGGTGGGGGCCTTGCTTGGCGCCGATGAGTTCGGCTTCGCGACGGCGCCGTTGATCGCCTCGGGCTGCATCATGATGCGCAAGTGCCATCTCAACACCTGCCCGGTGGGGGTGGCGACCCAAAACCCCGAGCTGCGTCGTCGTTTTGCCGGCCAGCCCGAGCATGTCATCAACTACTTCTTCTTTGTGGCCGAAGAAGTGCGCACGTTGATGGCGAGCCTGGGCTTCCGTAAGTTTGAAGAGATGATCGGGCGGTCCGATATATTGGACACGCGCCGGGCGGTCTCGCACTGGAAGGCGAGGGGGCTTGATTATTCCCGTCTGCTCCATAAGGCGGTGGCTCGGCCCGGGGTCGCGATTTATAATTGCGAAAAGCAAAGCCACGATCTCGATAACATCGACTTCAAGCAGTTGATCCCTCAGGCTCAGCCCGCGCTGGAGCAGGGCAAGGCGGTCAAGATTGATCTCGTGGTGCGGAACGTCAACCGGACTGTCGGCGCGATGCTGTCCGGCCGGGTGGCTGAGCGCTACGGCCATGCGGGTCTGCCCGAGGATACGATCGCGATTAAGGCCAAGGGCACTGGCGGGCAGAGCTTTGGCGCATTTCTCGCGGCCGGCGTCAGCATCGATCTTACCGGCACCGCTAACGATTATGTCGGCAAGGGGTTGTCGGGCGGCCGGATCGCCATTCATTTCCCGCCCGAGTCCGGCCTGAAGCCGCTGGAGAATATCCTAATCGGCAACACCGTGCTTTATGGTGCGATCAGCGGCGAGTGCTACTTTAGTGGTGTGGCCGGCGAGCGGTTCGCGGTGCGCAACTCTGGGGCGCTGGCGGTGGTTGAAGGTGTCGGCGATCATGGTTGCGAATACATGACCGGCGGCGCTGTGGTTGTGTTGGGGGAGACCGGGCGCAATTTTGCCGCTGGTATGAGTGGCGGCATCGCCTATGTCCTTGATGAGGCCGGTGACTTTGATAAGCGGTGCAACCCTGCGATGGTTGAGCTTGAACGCTTCTCCGACACCCCGCCGCCGGTGGGCTGGGGCAGTCGCCGCGGTTACCTGATGGCGGACCCGACCCGTGATGATGCGGCCCGGCTCCGAGTGTTGATCGAGCGTCATCTGCGTTATACTGCCAGCGCCCGCGCCCGACAGGTGTTGGCGCATTGGAACGACTTCTTGCCTAAATTCGTGAAGATCATGCCCATCGATTATCGTCGCGCTCTCAAAGAATTGCAGGCCAAAGCGGAGGCTACTGCTGCTTCGGCGCCCGTAGCCTCCGTCCGTAAGGAGGTTGTTCATGGGTAAGCCTACCGGTTTCTTGGAATTTCGCCGTCGTAACCGCGAGTCGTTGCCGGTTGCGGATCGGGTCGAGAATTATCGGGAGTTTATCCAGCCGCTCCCGGTTGAGGTGATGCGCGAGCAGGGCGCGCGGTGCATGGCGTGCGGCGTGCCGTTTTGCCACAATGGCTGTCCGGTCAACAATCTGATCCCGGACTGGAACGACTTGGTTTATAAGGGGGCGTGGCGCGAGGCGCTGGCCGCTCTCCATTCAACCAATAACTTTCCCGAGTTCACCGGCCGTATTTGCCCGGCGCCGTGCGAGGCGGCGTGTACCCTCAATATCAATGACGACCCGGTGACCATTAAATCGGTCGAGTGCTCAATTATTGACACCGGTTGGGAAAATGGTTGGGTTGTTCCCGAACCGGCAGCAAAGAAGACCGGTAAGAAGGTGGCGGTGGTCGGCTCCGGTCCCGCGGGCTTGGCTGCGGCTCAGCAATTGGCCCGCGCGGGCCATGGGGTGACGGTCTTGGAGAAGGCGGAGGCGGCGGGTGGTTTGCTGCGCTTCGGTATCCCCGATTTTAAGCTTGAGAAGAGCGTGGTCGAGCGCCGCGTTCGGCAGATGATGGCCGAGGGCGTTGTTTTCCGCACCGGAATTCATGTCGGCGTAACTTTGCCGGCCGAAAAGCTTTTGGCGGAATTCGACGCCGTGGTGCTGGCGTGCGGCTCGGAGCATCCGCGCGATTTGCCCGTGCCGGGGCGGGACTTGGGCGGCGTGCATTTCGCCATGGATTTCCTGGTTCAGCAAAACCGGCGCAACGCTGGGGCGACGACGCCGGCCGCCAACCGGATCAGCGCGCGCGGTAAGCATGTTGTGGTGATTGGTGGCGGTGATACCGGCTCTGATTGCATCGGCACCTCGATCCGTCAGGGTGCGGCGATGGTGACGCAGCTCGAGATCATGCCAAAGCCGCCGGAAAAGGAAGATAAGAGTTTGGGCTGGCCGAACTGGCCAAATAAATTACGCACCTCGACTTCCCACGAAGAAGGCTGCCAGCGGCAGTGGAGCGTTGGGACTCGTTCTTTTTCTGGCGAACATGGCAACGTTACCACTTTGCACGGCGTTCGTGTTGGGTGGGTGCCGGGCTCCGATGGCCGCTTAAAGATGATCGAGGTTGAAGGCGGTGAGTTTGATATAAAAGCTGATTTGGTATTGTTGGCTATGGGCTTTGTCCACCCGGTTCGGGATGGCTTGCTGACCCAACTCGGGGTGACGTTAGACCGCGTGGGGAACGTGGCGGCCGACACGCGCACTTACCAAACTTCGGTGCCCAAGGTCTTTGCTGCTGGCGATGTTCGGCGCGGTCAGTCTTTGGTGGTTTGGGCCATCCGTGAGGGCCGTCAAGCGGCGCGTGCGGTTGATGAGTTCTTGATGGGCAGTTCTGAATTGCCAAGATAAGGCGCGCGCGGGCGATCTTTGGCGGTCGCCCGCGTTTGCTGTGCCGAAGGAGGCGCAATAAGGTGAGGGGGGGGCTGCCGATTCAGCCGCCAACACCATCGGCAAAGCGTTGCACTAAGCGTCGGCCTCGCAAGGCGACTTTCCCCTGAAGCCGGGCGCGGTCGGTTATGGCAATGCGCCAGCGCCAGTAGCTAACGGCGTTGGGGGTGACACCGAGGCGGCGGGCAATTTCCCGGTCGCTCCAGTCATAGGTGGCGGGGTCGCGGAGCATTTCGACCAGTTGCTTGCGTTTGTCAACCGCAACATCGGCGCGGACCCGTTTTGACTCGAGCGCTTGCCCGACATCCCAAAGCTTTTCTGCGGTTTCACGCGCTAACAGGTGCCAGCGTTTGGTTTCACCCCTTTGTCGGATCAGTTCGGCG
>CAIZDL010000265.1 GCA_903931735.1 uncultured Rhodospirillales bacterium | reverse complement strand
CGTTGACTTCGTTCTAACGCCACCGTCACGGCCCCCATTCCTCCGTCCGGCGGAACCGCGATTGTCGGCGCGGGCGCTGGATGTCATAGTCCGCCCTCAGGCCGCCATAAGGGCCGCTGGAGGGAGTGCATGGCATGTCATCTGGCGCCGTGATCGCGCGCGATCCCAATGTGAGGCAACGCGAGGCGTCGGACCCGGGGGCGTCGGTGTGGGTTGCGGCTTCGGCGGGCTCGGGCAAAACCAAGGTGTTGACCGACCGCGTGCTCCGCCAAATGCTGGCCGGCACCCCGCCCGCCCGAATATTATGCCTGACCTTCACCAAGGCGGCGGCGGCTGAAATGGCCATCCGCATCAACCGGACCCTTGGCGATTGGGCCACCATCGAGGATGACACGCTGGAAGACGCGCTGGCCGCGCTTACCGGCGGTCGGCCCACCGCCGAAACCTGCCGCGACGCCAGACGGCTGTTCGCGCGGGTGATCGACTGTCCGGGCGGCATGAAACTTCAAACCATTCACGCCTTTTGCCAGTCGTTGTTGCGCAGGTTCCCCATCGAGGCTGGCCTTGCCCCCCACTTTGAGGTGATGGACGAGGCAACCGCGACCGAACTGCTGGACCAAGCCCGGGGCACGGTGCTCAATCTTGCCCGGTCGGCGCCGGGCGGGGAGCTTGGGCAGGCGCTCGCACGCCTAACCGCCGATCTCCAGGAAGACGCCCTTGGCGCGTTGATGAAGGAATTGGCGGGGGAGCGAGGCCGGATCAGGCGGATACTCGACGCCCACGGCGGGCGCGAGCGGACCATCGCCGAGGTGCGCCGGCTGCTGGCGGTGACGCCGGGAGAAACCGAACAAGGGATCGCCGAGGCGGCATGTGCCGACAGCGCGCTGGACCTCGACGGCTTACGCCGCGCCTGCCGGGCCTTGAGCACCGGCTCGGCCACCGATCAGGAGCGCGGGCAAGGGGTGGCGAAATGGCTGGTCGCCTCAGCCCACGATCGCTTGGCCGGGTTCGCCGATTATGCAACGGCGTTTCTGACCAAGGAGGCATTGCCACGGAAAACCCTTATCACCAAAAAGGCCGCGTCGGCTGACCCGGCAGCGCAAGAGGCCCTGACCACCGAGGCGGTGCGCCTTGAGCGCTCGCTTAAACGGCGCAAGGGCGCGGGCGTGGCCGAGGCGACCGGGGCATTATTGATCTTCGCCGATCACCTGCTTTTGGCCTACGGCACGCTCAAGGGCTCGCGCGCGCTGCTCGATTATGACGACCTCATTCTCGCCGCCCGCGACCTGCTAACCCGCGAGGGGATTGCGCCTTGGGTCCTGTTCAAACTCGATGGCGGGCTCGATCACATCTTGATCGACGAAGCCCAGGATACCAACCCCGAGCAATGGCAGGTGATCGAACGCCTTGCCGAAGAGTTTTTCACCGGGGAGGCCGATGGCGGCGAACGGCTCGGCACCGTGCGCACGGTGTTTGCCGTTGGCGATGAAAAGCAATCGATCTTCAGCTTCCAACGCGCCGACCCGCGCGAGTTTGCCCGCCTGCGCGAGCATTTTCGCGCGCGGGTGACGGCGGCCGGGCGGCGGTGGCAACTGGTGTTGCTCGATATTTCCTTTCGTTCCACTGCGGCGGTGCTCCGGGCGGTTGATGGCGTGTTCGCTCAAGACGCAGCACGGGATGGCGTCGCCTTCGACCCCGGCGTCGCGATCCAACATTTTTCGCACCGCCGGGGCCAAGGCGGGGTGGTCGAAGTTTGGCCGCTCATTCGGCCTGAAGAGGCGCCCGAGCAGGTTCCCTGGCAAGCCCCGACGGTTCGCGAGGTGGACGATCAACCCTCGTCGCGCCTTGCCACCATCATCGCCACCACCATCGCAGGCTGGCTCGACCGGGGCGAACTCCTCCAGTCTAAAGGCCGGCCGGTGCGGCCGGGTGATATTCTGGTGCTGGTCCGGCGGCGGGTTAGCTTTGTCGCCGAACTGGTGCGGGCGCTAAAAGAACGCGGCGTGCCGGTGGCGGGCGTCGATCGCATGGTGCTGACACGGCAGATCAGTGTTACCGACATGATCGCGCTGGCCGAATTTTTATTGCTGCGCGAAGACGATTTGCGGCTGGCCGAGGTGCTGAAGGGGCCGTTTATCGGGCTCGACGAGGAAGAACTCTTCAGCCTGGCCTTCGGGCGCGCGGGAAGCCTGTGGCAAGCGTTGGTCGACCGGGGGAGCGCCGATGGCCCGGGCGGGCGCTATGGGCTCGCCCATGGCTGGCTATCGGAGTTGCTGGCCGGGGCCGATTTTACCCCGCCTTATGAATTTTTTGCCGGCGTGCTGCATCGCCCCTGCCCGGGCAACGAGGTGAGCGGGTTGCGGGCGATGCTCGGGCGGCTGGGCGCCGAAGCACGGGACCCGCTCGACGAATTCCTTAATGCAACGCTCGCCTTCCAACGCGGCCACGCCCCTTCGTTGCAAGCGTTCCTGCATTGGTTGGTCTCGGCAACCACCGAGATCAAGCGCGAACAGGAACAAGGCGGCCCCGAGGGCGGCGTGGTGCGGATCATGACGGTTCATGGTGCCAAAGGGTTGCAGGCCCCCATCGTGTTTCTGCCCGACACGGTGAGCAAGCCCGCCCAAAGCGCGCGGGTGCTGTGGCCCGAAGACGGCCGCACGGTTCCCCTTTATGCACCAAGACGCGGCCAGGAAGAGGCGCACTGCACCAGCGCCAGGGCCGCCGCCGACCAACGCCGCGACCAGGAGTATCGCCGCCTGCTCTATGTCGCGCTCACCCGGGCAGAAGACCGGCTTTATGTCTGCGGCTGGCTGGCCAAAAACAAAACCGAGGCGGCCGAGGGAAGTTGGTATGCCCTCACTCACGCCGCTCTGGCCGCCGACCCCACCGCCGCGCCGTTTGGTGTCGGCTGGGCGGGCGGCGGCGGCCCGGGCATCCGGTTGCTTGAGCCGCAAACCGCACCCGTCGGCACCGCCGCCGCCACGGCAGCGGTGCCCGAGTTTGCGCCGCTGCCCGCCTGGGCGCGCGCCTCGGCCCCCGAAGAGCCGGAACCCTCCCGGCCGCTCACGCCCTCCCGGCCCGACGAAGAGGAACCGGCGGTGCGCTCGCCGTTGGGGTCCGACGATGGCCGTCGCTTCCGCCGCGGAATTTTGCTCCACCGCCTGTTTGAAACCTTGCCCGACCTCAGTCCCGATGTGCGGGAAGCTGCCGCGCGCCGGTTCCTCTCCCGCCCTGGTCATGGCCTCGACACCGCCACCCGCGACATGATGGTCGCCGAAGCGCTGGCCGTGCTCAATCATCCCGAGTTCGCGCCGCTGTTCGGCCCGGGCAGCCGGGCCGAAGTGCCCGTCGTCGGCGCCGTTGGCGGCCGGGTGCTCTCGGGGCAGATCGACCGGTTGCTGGTGCGGGCGGGCGAAGTCTGGATCGTGGACTACAAAACAAACCGCCCCCCCCCCGAAACCGTGGCCGGGGTCGCCTCGGGCTATCTGCGCCAAATGGCTTATTACCGCAAGGCGGTGCGGCTGATTTACCCCAATCACCGGGTCCGCTGCCTGCTCTTATGGACCGACGCGCCCCGGCTGATGGAACTTCCGGAGGCAATGCTTGAGGACGGCTAAAACCGCAGATGGCCGATTTTAGTTGCGGCAAGAGCGGGGGCTCGTGTTAGGAGATAAGCAAGACATTGGGTGGTCGGGCTTAAAGTCGTGGCCACAGTACAGGTTCATGGTAGGAGATTTGTCATGCCCACATATCTTCAGTTAGCTGGCGATCCGACAATCGTCACGCCGGCCCCCGCCGTTCCCACCGTGCCGCCGGTTCCGGCGGGGACCGTGCAGCAATTGGGCGCCAAAGCGGGAGAGGTGGCGGGTAAGCTCGGGTCCGCCGCAGCCGATGCCGCCGCCAAGGCCGGCACCGTCGCCACCGATGCCGCAAAACAGGCGGGGGCCGCAGCAGCCGACATGGCAAAGCAAGCGGGGACCGCCGCAAGCACCGCTGCCGCCAAGGCCGGCGCGGTCGCCAACGACGCTGCGGTTCAACTCGGATCGGCGGCAAAAGCGGTAAAAGATGTGGTGGTCAAGGCGACCGGCGCCGCCGAACAAGTCAACCAGCTTGGCACCGCCGCCAACAGCGCCATTGCCAAAGTCGGCACGGCGGTCGATTCCTTCGGAACTGCGGCCGGCAAGGCTGGTGCTGCCGCCAGCAAAAGCGCTGAAGCCTGCTCTGCGTCCTTCGTCTCAATTTGGAGCGATCTTTGGAGCGGCGCCATCGGGCAAGCCGGGACCGACAGCATCAACACCCTCTCCAGTTGCTCCCAGTCAATCGCAACAGCCCTGAAATCCTTGCTCGCATTCTTCATCTAACATCATGGTTTGAGGCCGGGGGCGCCGTGTCCTTAGCCGGTGGAGTCCTATGAGCCCAACGCCTCGCGGAACCGGAAATTGGCACGGGTTTGCCATCAGCGGCGATATGCACACCTGCTGGCTGTGCCAAAACCCCGTTTCGGCCAAAGCGTTGCGCTGCCCCAGTTGCGGCGCGCTGCAACCGTTGCACGATACCAACCATTTTGCCCTACTCGGGCTTGAACAGCGGTTCGATCTCGACCTTGAAACGCTGGACCGCCATTACGCCTCGGCGCGCCGCACTCTCGACCCTGAGCGGGTGGCGATCAAAACGCCGAGGGCCGGCGCGCTTGCCAGCCAATACATCGAGATGATGGACACCGCCCACGAAACGCTGAAAAACCCGCTCACCCGCGCGCGCTACCTGCTTTCGTTGCTCGATGCCGAGGCGCTGGCCCGGGGGGACGAGCCTGCCATGGTGGTGGATTCGCACGCCGCCAACCACAATGGCTTGAGCCACTCCGAGCTTGACGACCTGGCCGCCGCGATCGAGTCCGCTGCCGACGCCTCTAGCCTCGATCGGCTCGGCGCCCGCGCGGTGGGCGGGATCGAGGGCTGTATTCACGGCCTCTCCACGGCATTTCGGGCTGGCCGCATCGGGGAAGCCCGGCGCGCCCTGGCCCACCTCGATCGGCTGGAACAGCTTTCAGGGCTGGTCCGGCAAAAACGCCAACAGCTTTACCCACCCAAAAAGAGTGAGCCATAATCGGGCGGCGGATCGCTTGATGGCCGGTCTTTAACACGACTCGGGAACCACCGCTTTGGAGCCAACCAGCCGAAACGGATTTGACGCCGCGCTCGCGCATTACCAGGCGGGGCGAATGGCGGAAGCGTTCCGGGCCTGTCAGGCGGTTTTTGAGCACGACCCCCACAATATCGAGACCCTTCACCTTTCCGGGCTGATCGCCATCGCCTTTGGGCGCAACGACATCGCCGTTGCTGCGGCCCAACAGGCGGTGACTCTTGGCGGGTGCAGCGCCCACCATCACAATACCCTTGGCCTTGCCCTTGCCGGATTGGGACGGCTGGAGGACGCGGCGGCCAGCTATACCGTGGCGGTCCGCCTCGCGCCCGATGAGCCATCGCTGCTATGCAACCTCGGCTTTGTGCTGAACCGCCTGGGACGAAACGGGGAAGCGGCCCGGGTGTTTCGGCGCGCACTCGCGCTTGACCCGACCTCGGCCCGTTCGCCTGTCCAGCGGGGCTTGTCGCTGGCGCTTTATCCGGGCTACGACTATCAGAGGGTGTTGTCGGAAATTCACGAGTGGATGCGCCCGGCGACCTACGTTGAAATCGGGGTTTCCACCGGCGCCTCGCTGGCGTTGGTCCGGCCGCCAACCCGCGCCATCGGCATCGACCCGGCGCCGCGTATCCAGGGCGACAGCCCCGCCACAACGCAAATTTTCGCCACCACCAGCGACCAGTTTTTTGCCGAACACGATTTGCGCGCGGTGTTGGGCGGGCGGGATTTCGACCTCGCCTTTGTCGATGGTCTTCACACCTTCGAGCAAACGCTGGCCGATATCGCCAACCTCGAGCGATCTGCCGGCCCGGACAGCATAATTCTGGTTCACGATGTTTTGCCGGCCGATGAGGCGTGCGCCGCGCGGGACTGCCGCTCGGCACTTTGGGCGGGCGATACCTGGAAAATCATTCCGGCACTCTGCCGGGCTCGCCACGACCTGGAACTCAGCCTCATTCCTGCCGCGCCGACCGGGTTGGCGGCAATCCGGGGCTTGGCGCCAACCATGGCCCAAAGCCTGAGCGATTTGATCGGGTCGCTCAAGGCTGATCTCATGGCGCTGACATTTGCCGATTTTTGCGCCTTGGCCGCCGAGCGTCAACCCTTGATAATCGCCAATGACCCGGCCACGATCAAAGAGCGCCTCACACGAGCCCGGCCAAAGCGCTAAGCAGGCGCGTCGCCCTTTGCCGCCACGTATGGCGACCCGGATATTCGGCAAGACCAGCGGCGCGCAGGGTGTCGATTCGGTCCGGGTCTTCGCACAGCGCGGCCAATTGGTCGTTAAAATGGGTTAAATCCTTGGGCAGCGCCACCATGCCGAGCCCGCGCTCGAGATCGTCGGCAAGGAAGGAGCTTGCTTCGGTAACCGAGATCACGCCTCGGCTCAGGCCATAAAACAAGCGTTCGTGGGCGCCTCGGCCGTAGGTCCAGCGGCTATTGATTAACACCTTGGCCTCGGCCATTGCCCGCAGCGATTGCGGAAAGAGCGAGGGGCCGCGCATGTCGTGGTGGGCCAGCGCTGCAATCGGGTCGCTGCCCAAAATAACCACGCGCCGGCAGGTAATGGCGCGCAACACCTCCAGCCGGCGCAGTTCGGTCGCGCGGGCATCCAGGCTGGCGACCCGGGCTGCCACCGCCGCAGGCGCGCTATTCAACCCCCGGCGATCAAACGCCTCGGCAATCGCGAGGTAAACCTCAGCGCCACCGCGATAGACGGCCTCAAACGCCTCGGTCATCGCGGCCCGCACCACCCCATCGCTGCCGGCAACCTTATCGAGCCAGGGCGCTTCCGGCCCGGGATCTTCCACCCGTCCAACAAACAGCAGGTCAATCGGCCGGTCCCGCGCCTCCCGTTGCTCGGCCAACGGCTCGGGGCCGCCGTGGGGGCAAAACACCCGGGCTTTGGGCCGAAACCCCGCCCGGTCGAAGAACGCCAGATGCCCTTCATCGACAAGCCCGATCACCGCATGTTCGGGCGCCTGGGCCAGATACTTGAAGTGGACCGCCGGATGATCGACCACCAGCGTCACCAACGGAATTTTCCAGGCATCGTGAATGGTCAGAGGCCGCCCCTGAGCATCCACCCCCAGCAACAACTGATCCTTGGCATTGCAGTTGAGGACGAACCCGCGCATCCCGCCGGTTTTCAACTGAAGCACCAACGCCTGCATCAACGCCGGATTCGGATACTCGGTGGCATGAAGCA
This sequence comes from uncultured Rhodospirillales bacterium, assembly GCA_903931735.1. Taxonomy (GTDB): domain Bacteria; phylum Pseudomonadota; class Alphaproteobacteria; order Azospirillales; family Azospirillaceae; genus BOG-933. Next base: position 3,746 of record CAIZDL010000265.1, on the reverse strand, counting down.
GCGTTCTCGTCGGCACTCCCAGCGTATTGAGAGCGGCGCCAATGTCGGCCAAAAAGGCATCAAAGCTGGAGAGCGGCGTAACCGTCGCCGTCACCACGCACTGAAGATCCGTGTTTCTCATTCCGCCCGCCCCAACTCGAACCGCAGTCAGTGACGAAACTGGCCCGGGGGTGGGGTGAGAAAGCCATCATCCTGGTCTTCGGTATCGAACACCGGATCATCATACTCAAGAGGCATCCGCGAGTTGAGACGCTCGATGCCGGACACCACGGCTTTGAGCAAGCCGCGCAGTTCTACCGCATCATCTTCAAGACCGCGCAAGCGCTGGTCCAGCATGGAAAACCGGGTGACCACCAATTCAGTGAGTTGGGTCATCTGGTTTGCGAGGAGAGTGATTTTATCGCTCATGGAAGCCGCCCTTGGCCGTACCGTTCAGGTGATCTAACGGTACTCTCACAGAACCAATTTTAAACGTGCTTTCTCAATAAGTTGTCGCTCGGTCTTAATGTGTGACGCGAAAGAGACACTGTGAGCCACCAAAAACCCCGGCTGTTGCGCTTAAAATCAAAAACTCCGAACATTATCAGCGTGATATTTAAATGTCTTTAATTGATGAGTGAAGTTGCTGTCCGGCGATTCGGCCAAAGCGCGCCCGAATCGGGAGATGGCAGCTTCGCCTCGGGTCCTCTGTCGTCTTTCCCCCGGCATGTGCTAGTTTGCCCTAATTCCGGGGGGAGGGACCCATGGTGATACCAACGAGAGCCGGAACGAAAGGCATTTTGGCCGCAGTCGTTTTGGCATTGGTGGTTTTTGGCGCGCCACCGGTGCGCGCGGGCGAGCCATCGCTTGGCGCCTCGATCGAGGCCCTGCTGGCCACCGCTCACCGAATGAGCCCGGAACTGGCCGCGGCCACCCTCGACGCCGAGGCGGCAGCGGCGCGGGCCGAGGCGGCGGGGTCGTTGCCCGATCCCAAATTTACCCTGAAATACGACGAATGGCCGCGCTCAGGCGCGGGATACGCACCAAGCCTCAGCCGATTCGGCACGATGAAGTACGAGCTTTCCCAAGAGGTTCCGCTGGGGGGCAAGCGCGACCTCAAACACGAGCAGGCGTTGGCCGAGCATCGCCAATCCCAAACCCAAGCTCAAACGGCGGCGCTCGATCTCGCGACCCGGGTAAAAATCGTTTACGCCGAATATCGTCAGGCTCAGCAGGCGATAGACCAGCTCGGTCGGATTAAAGCCGCCATCGGGCGGCTTGGCCAATCGGCCCTTGCGCGCTACAGCCAAAACCTTGGGAGCCAAGCGGCCAGCATCCAGGCCGACTTGGAGCGGGCGGAGCTGGACGCCGAGCTGGTGCGGATGACCTTGGAGCGCCGGCAAGCGGGCGCGCGACTGAATGCCCTGCTCAACCGCCCGCCCGGAGCGCCGCTGGCCGAACCCGCTCGGTTGCGCCCGCTGCCGAGCCCGGCCAAACTCGATTCGGCCGCATTGTTCGAGCGGGCACGGCAGGCAAGCCCGAGGCTCCGGGGCCAGCACGCGCTGATCGAGGCCGCCGACCGAGGCCGCGATCTTGCCGACCGCGCGTGGTATCCCGATCTCGAAGTTGGGGTGGGCGTGGTGCAAAAGAGCAGCGGCGTCGATAGCTACGAGGCGCTGGTGGGGGTCAATATACCCTTACAATGGGGATTGCGCCGTGCCCAGCAAGCCGAGGCCACGGCAACCGCCCAGGCAGCACGGCTGCGGCTGAGCCAAGCCGAACGACAGCTTGAAGCCGATATCCAGCAGGCCGTGTTCAGTCTTGAAGCCGTCGTTGAGCGCGAAAAGATTTTGCGCGGCGGGCTGGTGCCCCAAGCCAACGCGGCATTACAATCGGCGAGCCGGGCTTACGAGCTTGGACATGGCGAGCTTTCGGCCGTCCTCGATACCGAACGCCGGGTCAGAACCATTCAACTCGATTATCTGAAGCTCCAACTGGAACAACAGGTCCGGCTGGCCGAGCTGGAACGTTTGATCGGTGGAGATTTATAATGATGCGCGTCCTGGCGGCCCTCCTGCTTGCTCTGACACTGACACTGGCGATGCCGGCCCAATCTCCGGCCCAGTCCCCAGGTGAGCCGAAAATTCTTTATTATCGCAATCCCATGGGCTTGCCCGACACCTCCCCGGTGCCCAAAAAAGACGGCATGGGCATGGATTATGTGCCGGTCTACGATGAAGCCCCGCTGGCGGTCAGCGCGATGGCGCCGGCGCCGGGCATGGTCCGCGTCAACCCCGACAAGGTGCAAAAGCTGGGCGTGCGCACCGAAATGGTCATGGAGCGCGCCATGGCCCGCACCGTGCGCGCCCTTGGCACCGTCCAGCCGATCGAGCAAAACGAAGCGGTGGTCGCCCCGAAGTTCGATGCCTGGATCGAGACCCTTAACGTTCACACCACCGGGCAGGCGGTGACCAAAGGCGAATCGCTGATGGAGGTTTACAGCCCGGCATTGATGCTGGGTGAGGAGGAATATCTCCTCGCGCGCCACGCTGGCAACGCCGCCCTGGCCGAAGGCGCCCTCCGCAAGCTGCGCAACCTCGATGTCCCCGAAGCAGAAATCGCGGCCCTCGGCAAGCGTGGCCGGGCCAGTCGCACCATTACCGTGCCCGCGCCGCTGACCGGGGTTGTCACCGAGCGCCGAGCGGTAAAGGGAATGCGCTTTGCCGCCGGCGAGGCGCTCTATCGGCTGGCCGACCTCAGCAACGTTTGGGTGCTCGCCGATGTGTTCGAGCAGGATGTCGGCCTGATCACGGTCGGGCAAACGGTACGGATTTCGCTTAATGCGTTTCCCGGCCGCGCCTTTACCGGGCAAGTCAGCATGATTCACCCGACCATGACCGCCGAAAACCGCACGGTGAAGGTCCACATCACCCTGCCCAACCCAAACGGCACCTTGCGGCCATCCATGTCGGCCACCGTTGAGTTGGCGGCCCCGGTCGGCGCGGCCCCGGTGTTGGCGGTGCCCGATTCGGCGGTGCTCGACAGCGGCAACCGGCAGGTGGTGCTGGTCGAGCGGGGCGAGGGCCAGTTCGAGCCGCGCCCGGTTCGGCTGGGAGCTCGGGCCGATGGCTATGTCGAGGTGCTGGCCGGCGTGAGCGCGGGCGAAAAAGTTGTCGTGCGCGCCAACTTCCTGATCGATGCCGAAAGTAATTTGCGCGCCGCTCTTGGCGCTTTTCCAGGCAACCCTTAGGGCGCCGCCACGATCTTCACCATTATTCGCTGGTCGGCCCACACCGTCTTTTTGGTGTTGCTGGCGGCTTCGCGGTGATCGCGGCAGGGGTGCTGGTGGTGGAAGATCGGGTCACCTAATCCTTTGACCGCCGCCATGCTCAGCGTGCCACGCTCCAAGCGGGTGCGCGGCTTATCGTTCTTCGGCGCCTCGTGTCCCTATCTTCGCCGACGGCTATCTTCGCCCACGGCCATTGACGAAGAAGCCTCCGTGCGTGGCCGGACCCGATCAGCCTTCATGACAAACACGGCAAGAGAGACGATCAAAGCCGCGCTTGCCAAGCCACCCGAGGATCGAGCGGCGGGCCGCTATTTGGCGCACTCTTCAGCAACTCTGCTCTCGACGGCCTGTTCACTTTCTACGGTCTGTTCATGTTCGGCAATGAGGAAGCCGCTAAGTTGCATGTGCCGACAGAGCACTCTACCCCCGGAATGGGAGCAAGACGGGTAATTGCAAAGAGTGCATTCTGTTGAGATAT
>CAIZDL010000264.1 GCA_903931735.1 uncultured Rhodospirillales bacterium | reverse complement strand
GCTCGATAAGTGCGGCGCTGGTGCCGGTGGCACTCGAAACATTTCCGGCACCAATCATTACCACGTGCTGCTTGAACAAGAGCTAGCCGACCTTCACGACAAAGAAGCAGCGCTCCTCTTAAACTCGGGCTATACATCAAACCTTGCGGCCCTTGGCACGCTGGCTTCGCTGCTGCCAAACTGCGTTGTCTTTTCCGACACCTTCAATCACAACTCCATGATTGTGGGCATTCGCAATTCGGGTGCGAAAAAGCATCTGTTCCACCACAACAGCCCCGAAGATCTCGACCGTTTGCTCTCCCTTTATCCCAAGGAACAGGCCAAACTGGTGGCCTTCGAGTCGGTCTATTCGATGGATGGCGATATCGCCCCAATTGGCGAAATCTGCGATGTCGCCGAAAAACATGGCGCCATGACCTATATCGACGAGGTTCACGCCGTTGGCATGTATGGCGCGCGCGGCGGTGGCGTCTCGGAGCGCGACGGCCAATCCCACCGCCTGACCGTCATCGAGGGCACGCTCGCCAAGGCCATCGGAACCCAGGGCGGCTACATCGCAGGTTCCGCCGCAATCGTCGATTGCGTGCGCAGTTTTGCCGCCTCGTTCATTTTTAGCTCATCGCTGGCACCGGCCGTGGCCGCAGGGGCGCGGGCATCGATCCAGCACCTTAAAACCTGCCCCGAAATTCGGGCGCAGCACCAGGAGCGGGCGGCAACGCTCAAGCGGCTTCTGCGCGAGCAGGGCTTGCCGGTCATGCCCTCGGTCAGCCACATCGTGCCGCTGCTGGTTGGCGACGCGCGCCTGTGCAAACAGGCCAGCGACGATCTGATGGAACGCCACAATATTTATATCCAGCCGATCAACTACCCCACCGTGGCGCGCGGGACCGAGCGGCTGCGCATCACGCCCACGCCGCTGCACGGCGATTTGGAAATGAAGCAACTGGTGGAAGCGCTCCTGGATGTCTGGAGTCGGCTGAATATTCAGCGCGCGGCGTAAGCCCCGCTCTTCGGTGCTCTAATAACTCAGTGCGACAATAACGAAGGTCATTACGCTACGGGGCAAAGCTGGCTTTGCCCCGTGCGGCGTTACATCACGGCGCGACGCCGGTGCCATCATCGAGACTGAACTCAAAGGGAAGATAGCCGCTCGGCATCTTAGCCCGAAGATGTTCGGCCATTTTAGTATCTGTGCGCAAGAAGTGATAGTTCACCAGCAGATTGGCGAAGTCCGCGATTTCAACAACATTGCCCTGGCCGCGAGCCAATGATTGGTCGATCTCCATAAGTTTGGAGGTCAACTTCTCGTGTTGCCGGTGATGATCCTCGAAATCCGGGTAGCGGAACGCGGTCATCAACTCTTCTTCGTGCGCGAAGTGATACATGGTGTAGCCAGCCAACTCCTCCACCACCCGCCGCGCTACTCCCAGCGGCTGATCGGTCCGAAGGGCGTTGATCAGGTCGTTGAAGATGCTGAGCAGCAGCTTATGCTCGTCGTCGATCAACTTAACGCCGACACTAAGAGAATCGGCCCATTGAATGGTTTTGAGATGATCCATGGCGTTGTCCCGATGTCGCCGGCCCCGGCCGGCCCCGCTCTGTTCGAGCCTGTATTCTTAATGAAATATCATAGCGCGTGTCTAACCCTAAATTGAGTCGGCAAGGAAGCGGCGGGGAAGGAGATTGCCCCGCCCCGCCTCACCCCTCACCCCGCGGCCAACTGAACCACGCCATCCACCATCGCCTCAGACGCCGGCCGGGCTGGCATCGCCTCAGACGCCGGCCGGGCTGGCATCGCCTCAGACGCCGGCCGGGCTGGCATCGCCTCAGACGCCGGCCGGGCTGGCATCGCCTCGGACTCCGGCCGGGCCGGCATCATGTCGCAAACGGCGAAGCCGACGGCCATAAGGTTGGGCACGGCCATGGCGGTCAGCAACACCGACCACAAGGCGAGCGACACCGTTCCCATCGGGTTACACAGCGCCGCCGTCAAAGCGGACATGACCAGCGCCGCCGCCAGCACAGCCTCGGGGAGCGCACAAAAGCGGCGGGCGGCAGCCTTGCCCCCCTTGGCGGTGACCCGGAAAATATCGCTGCGCCGGAACAGCCCGCGCAACGCCGCCAAAGCAACCGTGGTCGAGAGCGCCATTCCGGCGGCAGAGGCGCCAACCGACTCCCGCCACGAATTACCGGCGGCCAAACGCGATGCCACCAAGCTGGAGCCCGTGCGCCAAACCAACGCCCCCAGCACAGCGGCGGTCGCTTCCACCGGCGGCAAGTGCAACGGCAGCACCAGGGCGGCGAAGGTCCAGGTGATGGCGGCCAGCGCGGCGACCAGCCCTGCCGCATCCGACCACCAACGAAGCCAATTTCCGAGATAGCCGAGCTTTTGCGCCAGCGTCAGGCTGCGATTGCCGGGCAAAAACTTGCGCCAATGAGCGCGAAGAATCTGCGTGCTGCCAAAAACCCAACGATCGCGCTGCTTGCGAAATTGCATGAAATTATCGGGAGCGAGGCCAAAGCCAAGACGCTCATCGGTGTACGCGGCTCGCCAACCGGCGGCGAGAATGCGCAGGCCCAGTTCGGTATCCTCGCAAATCCCCTGCTCCGACCAGCCCCCAACCCGCTCCATGGCCTCGCGGCGTAGCATGATCATAGTCCCGTGGCAAACGAACGCCTGGGACAGCAACCCCTCCTGCATCCCAATATCGAAAAACGGGCGGTACTCAGCGGTCATTGCGGTTTTCAGGCGGCTTTCATGGCCGTCGCGGTGCTCTTGCGGCGCTTGAACGATGCCAACGCCGGGATCGGCGAAAACCGGGGCCAGCTTGGCCAGCCAATCGGGCGCCACCGTATAATCCGCATCGAGCACCGCAATCACCTCGGCCTCGGGGGCGGTGTGGCGCAAGGCAGCATTGAGAGCGCCAGCCTTGAAGCCGCTCATCGTCTTGTACCAATGAAACTTGAAGCGTGGGCCAAGCTCGGCGCACAAAGCCTCCACCGGCAGGACCAGCGCTTCGTCTTCGGTGTTGTTGATCAACACCACCACCTCATAGGCGGGATAATCCATCCGGGCCAGCGAGCGAAGCGTTTCGCCCAAAACCTCCGGCCGCTCCCGGCAGGCGGCAACATGGACCGAGACGAACGGCTGACGGCCGTTATCGGGCCGAACGCGGGGCAGCAAAGCCGACGACCGCCCGGTAAGCACCCGGCGCAACACATCGGCGATATCGGCAAAGGTCACGCCAAGCATCAATGCCCCCAAGAAAAAGGCCGAACCCCAGGTGGTGACCGAAGCCACCGTCAAATATTCGCCAAGCGCACCCGACACCGCGAGCCCGGCCGCAGCCCCCATGACGTTGGCGGCAACCGAAACCGCCAACGCAAAGGTGGGATTGCTGCGCCGGCCGGTGCCAACCGCGAGCGAAAACAGCAAGCCCACCACCACCGCGACCAGGGCGCCGGTGCGGTCGGCGGCAGGCGCCGGGACAGCGCCGGTCAGCGGCCATTTTGGCGTGCGATCGGCGTCTAGAATGCCCCAGTTCGGGCCGGGCGCGCCTTCGATGGTGCTTTTCCATACGCCGTCGAACGCCTCAACGATATTATAATGCACCCCCCGACGCGCCGCCTCGGCGGCAAAGCCCCGCACCACCGCCGCCTGCGCCTCAAGAGAGGGGAACGCGGCGTGGAAATTTCCGCCAGCGCTCGGCCATCCAATTTCACCCACAAACAGGGGTTTGCCGGGTTGGGCCTGACGCACGGCTTCCAGGCGCTCCCCGATCCAGGCCAGCGCCTTTTCTGCCGGTACGCCTTCCCAGTATGGCAGCACATGAACGCCGAGGAAGTCGGAAACCTTCGCCGTTTCCTTGGCCCCGACCATCTCCGACCAAACGTCGGCGGTGCCGACCTTTATCCGGTGCGGCAGGGCGGCGCGAACCCGGCTGATCGCCCGGGCAAGATTGGCGTCGGAGATCTCCCGGCGGAGCAGCGCCTCGTTGCCGACAACCACCCGGGTCACCGCGCGGACCTGTCGAGCAAGTTCGATCCCGCGCTGGATTTCCCTTTCGTTGCGTTGGGGGTCGGGGCCGATCCAGATGCCCAAGGACACCTTCAACCCCAGCCGCGCCGCGATTTCAGGAACCTGACCCGGTGCGCCCAACGACGAATAGGTCCGCACGCCATCGGCAAAGGCCGCAATCGCCGCCATATCCGCCGCAATCCGCCCCGCTGGCACCGATGGTGCGGCCGGGTCATAATCGCGTCCCGACGGCGAATAGGACACCGACTGAAGGCGCGGCGCTTCGGCTTTGAGCACCGTCGGCGCCAGCGACCAGGACCACAGCGCAGCATGTCCAACCGAAACCGCCAGCATCACCGCCACAATCGCTGCGGCCCGCATCCAACGTCTGGTCTTGTTCATGGGATAAATTCCGTGTTTCATTATTTGTGTCGGCGGTTATGACCCGTCCACACAACGACGAACGCCGGCCGCAGCCGGACTATTCCAAACCATTCACACGAAGCCACCCGCGAGATTGCACAAAATGACCGCTTATAATGACCTCGAACGCCGGTTCGCCCGGCTCGCCGCGATTGGCGACGCGATCGGCATTCTGGGGTGGGACTGCCAAACCATGATGCCCGATGGCGCCGCCACCGAGCGGGCTGCCGCCACCGCAACGCTCGCCGGTTTATCGCACGAACTTTTGACCGACCCCCGGTTGGGCGACCTGCTGGCCGAGGCGGAGGCCGAAAGTTCCAGCCTCGATCCGTGGCAACGCGCCAATTTCCACGAAATGCGCCGGGCCTGGGTCCACGCAACAGCCGTGCCGGCAGATTTGGTCGAAGCCTCGTCGCGGGCATCCTCGGCGGCGGAAATGATCTGGCGCACCGCCCGCCCGGCCAACGATTTCACCGCACTCCGCCCCGCTTTGGCCGAGGTGCTGGCCCTTCAGCGCCAAATCGGCGCGGCCAAGGCGGAGGTGCTCGGCTGTTCGCCCTATGAAGCCCTGGTCGATCATTACGAACCCGGCGCGCGCACCGCCATGATCGACCCCCTGTTCAACGATTTGGCCGACTTCCTCCCCGACTTCCTTGGCCGGGTGCTGGACCGACAAGCAACTCAGCCGCAGCCCGAACCGCCGGTGGGACCGTTTCCCATTGCGGCCCAGCGTGCCTTGGGCGAACGGCTGATGCGCCAAATCGGCTTCGACTTCAACCGGGGCCGGCTCGATGTCAGCCTGCATCCGTTTTGCGGCGGCGCCACCAACGATATCCGGCTCACCACCCGCTACGACGAAGCCGATTTCACCCGCGCCCTAATGGGGGTGCTTCACGAGACCGGCCACGCCCTTTATGAGCAAAACCGCCCAGCCCCCTGGCTGGCCCAACCGGTAGGCTCGGCCCGGGGCATGGCGATCCACGAATCCCAATCGCTGATCATCGAGATGCAGGCGGCGCGCTCACACCCCTTTATGGAGTACCTCGCCCCGCTGCTGCGCGAAACATTCGGCGGCACCGGCCCCGCTTGGTCGGCTGCCAATCTGCACCGGCTCTACACCAGGGTCGAGCCGGGATTCATTCGGGTCGATGCCGATGAAGTGACCTATCCCGCTCATGTCATCCTGCGGTATCGGCTGGAAAAATCGATGATCGAAGGCGATTTGACGCTGGGGGATTTGCCGGGAGCCTGGGCGGAAGGCATGAAAGCCCTGCTTGGCATCGTGCCACCCGATGACCGGCGCGGCTGTCTCCAGGATATTCACTGGCCGAGCGGCGGCTGGGGCTATTTCTCCACCTACACCCTTGGCGCGGCCATCGCCGCTCAAATGTTCGACGCCGCAAGCCGGGAGACGCAAGACCTGCTGCCTCTGCTGGCCCAAGGGGATTTCACACCGCTGATCGGCTGGCTCCGCACCAACATTCACTGCAAAGGCAGCCTTCTCAGCACCACCGAACTGTTGCGGGAAGCCACCGGCCGCCCACTCGACCCAACAATTTACCGGCGCCACCTCGAACGCCGTTACCTCGAGGCCGAGGGCTGACAACAAAACGCACCCATCCCCACCCGTATCAGCGCGTATGGTTGGGGATGGTGTTGTAAAGCACAAGCGCGCCGGCCTGAAGCGCGCCCACCTGGGTGATCGTGAAGGCGGCGGCCTGCCTGCTGCT
>CAIZDL010000263.1 GCA_903931735.1 uncultured Rhodospirillales bacterium | reverse complement strand
GGCGTCGATATCCGCCACAGTCGCGGCCGAGCGGCCATCTCCCATCCAGGCGTCTTCAACCACGACACCGCCATAGACCCGGGGTCCGGCCAAACGCAGCCCCAAGGCGCCGGCCATCGCGGCCTCGGGCCAGCCGGCATTAGGCGAACGGTGCTTGCCGGCACACCGCCACACCGCCGCCAGCGCCCCGCCGGCCGATGTATCGGGACCCAGTGCCGCAGATGCCGCCAGCGCCAGTGCGGTCAACCGCGAGGCCGGCAGATTGACCAGATCATCGAGTCGCGCCGCCGCCCAGCCAAAGGCCCCATGACGCGGTGTGCGATGCCCGATCATGCTGTCGGCGGTGTTGATGGTTTTGTAAAGCAGGATGCCAGGCAAGCCGCCAATCAACAACCAAAACGCGGGCGCGATGACGCCATCGGAAAAGTTCTCGGCCAAGCTCTCGATGGCCGCCCGCGCCACCGCCGGCTCGTCGAGGGTTTCGGGATCGCGGCCGACGATCCGGGAAACCGCGCGCCGGCCTTCGGCCACCCCCAGCCGCAACCCCTCGCCAACCGCCCACACATGCTCGCGCAAACTCCGTTGGGCCAGCAAGGGAGCGGCAAGCACGGCTTCCCCCACCCAGCCGAACGGCACGGCCCAAAGCGCATAGGCCGCAGCCCCGGCGACCAACACCGCTGCCGCCACCAAGGCCAACACCGCCCCAACTCCGGCGAGCCGCCGCCCGGCCTCGGGCCAATCCTCGCGGTTGAGCCGGGCATCAAGCGCGCTGATCACGGCGCCGATCCAGATCACCGGATGGCCGACCCGCGCCAATAGCCACGAGGGGTAACCAACCACACCATCGATAATCATGGCCACCGCCAGTACCGCGAGGCTATGCTCCCAGCCGCTCACCATCATCATGTCTTTTGCTTTCTCATGTCCCACCCACCGGTCACAGACCATGGCGGCAATCTCGGTGCGGCGCGATTGCGCTTTCCGGGCGCGCCCGAGCCATGGATCGATCTTTCCACCGGGATCAACCCCTGGCCCTATCCGGTGCCCGGCCTGCCGGCCGATGTGTGGCACCGGCTGCCCGAAGAGTCCGCGCTTAACGCCCTTGCCACCGCCGCCGCCCGCTATTACGGCGCCCCCGGCCCGGAGCATGTGGCGATCGCGCCCGGATCGCAAGCCCTGATCCAGCTTTTGCCGCGCCTGCGCCCGCCGGGAACGGTGGCGCTGCGCAGCCCAACCTATGCCGAGCACGCACTCGCCTGGTCCGCCACCGGCCACCGGGTTGGGCCGTTCACCGATCTGGCGACGGCGGATGTTTGCCTCGCTGTCAACCCCAATAACCCCGACGGCGCGCGCATTCCACCCGAAAAAATCATTGAAGCGGCCAACTGCGCTGCGGCACGCGGCGGCTGGGTGGTGATCGACGAAGCCTTTGTCGATGTCGCGCCCGAGATCAGCGTTGCCGACAAGGCCGGCACTCCCGGCCTGATCATACTGCGCTCATTCGGCAAGTTCTTTGGGCTTGCCGGCTTGCGCCTTGGCTTCGCGCTGGCCGAGCCCGCGCTGGCCGCACGCATTCGCGACGCCGTTGGGCCATGGGCGGTGAGCGGCCCCGCCGTAACAATCGCCACCAAAGCCTTGGCCGACACGCCCTGGATCACCGCTACCAAGGAAACCCTCGCCAACGGCGCGGCCCGGCTTGACGCCCTCCTCGCCAACAGCGGCCTTCGCGTGACCGGCGGCACCAGCCTGTTTTTGCTGGCAACCCACCCGGATGCCCCGGCCCTTTACCAACGGCTGGGCGCCGCCGGCATTCTGGTGCGGCGCTTCGTGATCAACCCCACTTGGCTGCGCTTTGGCCTGCCGCCGGACGAGGCGGCATGGCAACGGCTTGCCGAGGCGCTCCGATGACTGGCGCTCCGATGGCATTGGCACTCATGTTCCAGGGCACCGGCTCGGATGTCGGCAAATCTCTGCTGGTGGCCGGGCTGTGCCGGGCGTTGGTGCGGCGCGGACTGCGGGTCCGGCCGTTTAAGCCTCAAAACATGTCGAACAACGCAGCGGTGACGCCCGATGGTGGCGAAATCGGCCGTGCCCAGGCGCTCCAGGCCCGCGCCTGCGGGGTTGCCCCCAGCGTCCACATGAATCCGGTGCTGCTGAAACCGCAGTCTGAAATCGGCGCACAACTGGTGGTGCGGGGCAAGATCCACGCCACCGCCGAGGCTCGGGCTTATCAGGCGCTCAAACCCACGCTGATGCCGCTGGTGCTGGAAAGCTTCGAACACCTCAAGCGCGAGGCCGATATCGTGCTGGTTGAGGGCGCGGGCAGCCCCGCCGAAATCAACCTTCGGGCCGGCGATATCGCCAACATGGGCTTTGCGCTGGCGGCCAAGGTGCCGGTGGTCCTGATCGGCGACATTGACCGGGGCGGGGTCATCGCCAGCTTGGTCGGAACCCACGCGGTTTTGCCGGCCGAGGAACGGGCGCTGATTTGCGGCTATCTCATCAACAAGTTCCGGGGCGATGTTTCGCTGTTTGACGGTGGACTTGCCGGAATCACCCACCGCACCGGTTGGCGCTCATACGGCATCGTGCCCTGGTTTGCCGAGGCCAGCCGCCTACCCGCCGAAGACGCGGTGACGCTGGGCCAGCGGCAACGCCCGGCCGGACCGGCAACCGCGCTCAAAATCGCCGTGCCCCGGCTCTCGCGGATCGCCAATTTCGACGATTTCGATCCGCTGGCCCAAGAACCCGGCGTGACACTGACCATGGTAGCGCCGGGCAGCCCGATCCCCGCCAACAGCGATCTGATCATCCTGCCCGGCACCAAATCGACCCTCGCCGATCTGGCCTTTTTGCGGACCGATGGCTGGGATATCGATATTCTCGCCCATGTCCGCAAGGGTGGCCGGGTTTTTGGCATCTGCGGCGGCTACCAAATGCTCGGCACCCGGGTCGAGGACCCCAACGGGGTCGAGGGGCCGCCCGGCGGCGCCCCCGGGCTCGGCCTCCTTGATGTGGTCACGGTTTTGGCGGGAGACAAAGTGCTGCGCCAGATATCGGGCCACGATATCGCCAGCGGCCAGACCATAACCGGCTACGAAATGCACATGGGCCGAACCGAAGGGCCGGGCACGGCAAACCCAATGCTAAAACTGGCCGGGCTAAAACTGGCCGGGCTAAAACTGGCTGGCAACCACGATCATGGCGCGGTCTCTGCAAACAACCGGGTGCGCGGCTGCTACATCCACGGCCTGTTTCAAGCCGACGGCTTCCGGGCGGCAATGCTCCGAGAGCTGGGCGGCGCCACCTCGGACACCTGCTTTGACGCCGGCATCGAAACCACACTCAACACCCTGGCCGCCCACCTCGAAACTCACCTCGACATAGACGCCCTGCTGACCGCCGCCCGATAGCCGTTGCCGGATGACTGGGAACCCGATAAAATACAATTTATTGGCGATAGAAGCGGAATAAAATCAGGCTCCGCACTGTACGTCTGGCGATGGCCCGCCGCTCGCTTCGTTTTTGCGCAAAAAGGGATCGCAATGCCATTGCCAAAATATTCCGATCAAAGAAGGCCCGCATATTATCAGGGCGAGCCCCCAAACAAGCCTCCACAGGATGACGATATGTCCATAGTCTCCGATCGTCTTTCCAAGCTTGAACACGAAGTCCATGCCATCAAGGGGTCGCTTGACTGGGCCAAGGTTGCCTTCGCGTTCATGGGGGCGGTGACCCTTGGCGGCTTCGCGATCCTGGCCGCGCAAATTGGCGGTGTCCGCACCGAAATGACTGCTGGCAACGCTTCCCTGCGCACCGAAATGACCGCTGGCAACGCTTCCCTGCGCGCCGAAATGACCGCTGGCATCTCCGCCCTGCACACCGAAATGACCGCTGGCAACGCTTCCCTGCGCACCGAAATGACCGCTGGCATCTCCGCCCTGCGCACAGAAATGGCCGCCGAGGCGCGGGCGACCCGGGCTGAACTGTCTTCGACCATCAGCGCTATCGCCAATTCCATCACCGCCACCAAGCAACAGGCTCCGCAGGTCATTTTGGTTCCAGCCCCCACCACCCCGGCCCAAAAATAGCCCGCCGGCTCTGAAACAACGACACCCGACGGTTCAGGAAAGCTTCCAACATGCGCAAATCGGCGATCATGGTTTTACTGCTGGTAGTGCTGGGCAATGTCGGGGTTTGGGCGCTGGCGAACCGGCCGGTGAGCGAGCGGCCGTGGGCGGGGTTGATCAGCGGAGTTGGTGTCAGCCCTTATCAGGCCAGCCAAAACCCGTTGCAGGGCGACCTGCCCCTCGCCGACGATATCGACCGCGATATGAAGCTGTTGCAGGGTAAGGTTAAGAGCGTCCGCACCTATAGCGCGGTGGGCAACGTCGATCTTGTGCCTGCGATCGCGGCCAAATATGGGCTTTCGGTAACGGCGGGCGCCTGGATACAGGGTAAGCCTGAGATTGACGAGCCGGAACTTGCAAACCTCATTCGTGTCGCCCGTGCCAACCGCAACGTGCGCCGGGTGATTGTCGGAAACGAAGCGATTTTGCGCACCGACATCACCGCCGCCCAGGCCATCGAGTATATCAAACGGGTCAAGCACAAGATCAGCGTGCCGGTTTCCACCGCCGAGCCCTGGCACGTTTGGCTCGCTCATCCTGAATTGGTGGAAGCGGTGGATTTCATCGCCGTCCACCTGTTGCCGTACTGGGAGGGCGTGCCGCTGGAACAGTCGGTGGACTACTCGATGCAGCGCTATAACGAGCTGCGCGACAAGTACCCCGGCAAACACATCCTGATTTCGGAAGTGGGCTGGCCCAGCGATGGGCCGTGGCGGCGTGGCGCCGAGGCGTCTTTGGTCAATCAAGCCAAATTCACCCGCACCTTCCTCAATATCGCGGCCAAGAACCACCTCGATTATTACATCATGGAGGCGTTCGACCAGCCCTGGAAACGAACCCTCGAGGGCAGCGCCGGCACCGCCTGGGGCCTGTGGGACGCCTATCGTCAACCCAAATTTCCCATGAACGGCGATATCGTCGAAGTGCCGGAATGGCCGGTTCTGTGCGCCATCGCCACCGCCCTCGCCCTGTTGCCAATGGTCTGGTTCGTGACGACGCGGGCGGATCTTCGACGGATCGGGCAGGTTTTTTACGCGGGCTTAATCCAGGCGGTCGCCTCGGTTCTGGTCTGGACCGCCACCGAAGCCATGACCTCGGGCCTCGCCACCAGCACCGAAATCGCCTGGGTGGTGCTGATCTTCGCTCAGGTGTTGTTGCTCGGCGTGCTGTTGATCGATGGGCTGGAATTGACCGAAGTGGTCTTTCGCCGCCGCTTTGATCGCTGGTTCGACCCGGTGACCGCCCCCGCCCCGGCCGATGCGCCCATGGTCTCGATCCATGTTCCCTGCTACAACGAGCCGCCGCACATGGTGATCGAAACCATGAAAGCCTTGGCTAAGCTCGACTATCCCAACTTCGAAGTTCTAATCATCGACAATAACACCAAAGACGAGGCAGTATGGCGGCCACTGGAAATCGCCTGTGCCCAGTTTGGTCCGCGTTTCCGCTTCTTTCATTTGCCAAATTGGCCGGGATACAAGGCCGGCGCCCTCAATTTCGGCCTCGAACAAACAGCCCCCGAGGCCGATTATATTGCCGTCATCGACAGCGACTATCAAGTGAGCCCAGACTGGTTGGCCGGCACCATCCCCTACTTCGAAAATCCCAAGGTCGGCTTTGTCCAATCTCCGCAAGACTACCGCGAGTGGGATGGCGATACTTTCAAACGCATGATCAACTGGGAATATGCCGGCTTTTTCCACATCGGCATGGTCCAGCGCAACGAGCGCAACGCCATCATCCAGCATGGCACCATGACCATCATCCGCAAAACCGCGCTTGAAGAGGTTGGGCGCTGGGGCGAATGGTGCATCACGGAAGACGCCGACCTGGGCTTGCGCCTCTTCGAGCATGGCTACCTCTCGGTCTATATGTCCCACAGCTTTGGTAAGGGGCTGGTTCCCGATAGCTTTTCCGGCTACAAAACCCAGCGCTTCCGCTGGGCTTACGGCGCCTTGCAAATCATGAAGCGGCACTGGCGCGATTTCCTGCCCGGCGCCAAGCGCCTGACCTTTGGGCAAAAATATCACTTCGTCACCGGCTGGCTGCCCTGGATCGCCGACGCCGCCCACTTGGTGTTTGGCGCCGCCTCGATTTTCTGGTCGCTCGGGCTGCTGACACTGCCAAAATATTTCGAGTTCCCGCCCACCGTGTTCCTGGTGCCAACGCTCGCGGTGTTTTGCTTCAAGGTCACCGCCAGCCTGTGGCTCTACGAGGCGCGGGTCAAATGCGGCCTTGGCGACAAAATCGGCGCCGCCATTGCCGGCATGGCGCTCACCCACACTGTTGGCCGGGCGGTTTGGCAAGGCATCTTCACCTCGGGGCGGCCGTTTGTGCGCACGCCCAAATGCGAGAACCAACCGGCGCTGGTTCAAGGCCTGCTCATGGCCTCGGAAGAAGTGTCGCTGATGCTCGGGCTATGGCTGTCGGCAATCGCCATTGTCCTGGTCTTCGGCCACGAAAACCGCGACGCCTTTTTGTGGTCGGGGCTGCTGGTGGTGCAATCACTGCCCTATCTTTCGGCGCTGCTCACCTCGCTGGTCAACGTCTTCCCCGATATCACCCCCTGGCGCCGCCGCCGCTGCCCGCCCGAAGCGGTTGAGCCCGGAGCGGTTGAGCCCGGAGCGGTTGAGGCTGAGGCCGCCGATTGAACACCGCCCCCCCATGTTCGCATTTCCGAATGGGGACTGGTGCCCCGCCAGCGTTCCTGATAAAATCCCGAGCATCATGCCAAAGACCAGAAACGAAACCGCCCCCCCCTCGCCTGCTCCGGTCCGCCCGGCCCGGAGCGCCAGCGTCGAGCGTGTCACCCGCGAAACCAATATCCGGGTTGAAATCAATCTCGACGGCCAGGGCCACGCCGACATTCGCACCGGCATCGGCTTTCTCGACCACATGCTGGAGCAAATCGCCCGCCACGGCCTGATTGACCTCATGGTCCGGGCCGAGGGGGATTTGCAGGTGTGCTGCCACCACACCACCGAAGATACCGGCATCGCCATCGGGCAGGCGGTTGCGCTCGCGCTGGGTGACCGGCGCGGAATTGTCCGCTATGGCCACGCTTACCTCCCCATGGACGAGACCCTAACCCGGGTCGCGCTCGACCTTTCCAACCGCCCCTATCTGGTCTGGAAAGTGGCGTTCCCACGGGATAAAATCGGCGACATGGACACTGAGTTGTTTCGGGAGTGGTTTCAGGCTTTTGCACAATCCGCAGGAGCAACGTTGCATCTTGAGACGCTTTATGGTGAAAACAGCCACCATATCGTCGAAAGCTGTTACAAGGGCCTGGCTCGGGCGTTGCGCACCGCGGTCGCGATTGATCCGCGGCAAGCCGATATCGTTCCCTCAACCAAGGGGACACTGGGCGCGTCGATGTCTCCCGGTTCGTAACCCTTCAGTTTGTTGGAGACTTCCCCCCTGTCTACCGTCGCCATCATCGATTACGGCTCGGGCAATCTACGCTCCGCCGCCAAGGCGTTTGAGCGCGCCGCGCTCGACAACGGCCTTGCGCGCACCATCCTCGTCACCGCCGACGCCGAAGCGGTGCGGCGGGCCGATCATGTGGTTCTGCCCGGCGTCGGCGCCTTCGCCGACTGTAAGCGCGGCCTCGACGCCGTGCCCGGAATGCGGGCCGCGATGGAAGAAGCGGTGTTTCAACGCGGCCAGCCGTTTCTTGGCATCTGCGTTGGAATGCAGCTCATGGGGGAGCGCGGATTCGAGCACGGCGAAGTTGCCGGCCTCGGCTGGATTCCCGGCGATGTCGTGGCGCTGAAGCCCAAAGAGCACCGCCTCAAAGTCCCGCACATGGGCTGGAACGATCTGACCCTGCTGCGCCGGCATCATCCGGTGCTCGCGGGCCTGCCCGACCCGATGCACGGCTATTTCGTTCACTCCTACCACCTGCACTGCACCAACCCCGCCCACCGGCTGGCGGCGGTGGATTATGGTGGTGCGGTGGCGGCGGTGATCGGGCGCGATAACCTGATCGGCACCCAATTTCACCCTGAGAAGAGTCAAGCGGTGGGCCTAGCGCTGATCGCCAACTTCCTGCGCTGGCAACCGTGAACCATGGGTGAAGCCGTCATCCTGATCGAGCGGGTTGAAAAGCTCCGCTCCGCTGATTTGCACGACCTGGGCGACGCCGCCGAGCAGGCGATCCGGGAGGGTGGCGGCTTCGGCTGGCTCGATGCCCCGACCCGCGATCTGATGGAGCGCTTTTGGCGCGGCGTCATGCTGATCCCCGATCGCAGCCTGTTTATCGTCCGGGTCGATGGGGTGATCGCGGGCTCGGTGCAACTCGTGCGACCGCCACGGAACAACGAAGCGCAACGCCATGCCGCCAGCATCACCATGTGCTTCGTCGCCCCCTGGGCGCGCGGCCGGGGATTGGCGCGACGGTTGGTGGAGGCCGCCGAGACCGAGGCCCGCTGGGCCGGCTTCTCGCTGCTCAACCTCGATGTCCGGGCCACACAGATTGCCGCAGCGCATCTTTTTGAATCTTTAGGCTTTCTCTGCTGGGGAAGCCATCCCTATTATGCCCGTGTACGCGGACACGCCATCGTTGGCCGTTACTACTACAAAGTACTGGCCGAAGACTCCCAACAGGACGGAACCCTGGAATGATTCTCTATCCTGCCATCGATCTCAAAGACGGCGCCTGCGTGCGGCTGGTGCGCGGCATCATGGACCAAGCAACGGTGTTCAACACCGACCCCGGCGATCAGGCCCAGGCCTTCGAAGAACAAGGCTTTGACTGGCTGCACTTGGTGGACCTCAATGGCGCCTTCGCCGGCCGGCCGATCAATGCTGCGGCGGTCGATAAAGTCTTGGCGTCGATCACCATTCCGGTTCAGCTTGGCGGCGGCATCCGCAACATGAGCACCATCGAGGACTGGCTGGAGCGCGGGGTCCGCCGGGTCATTCTCGGCACCGTGGCGTTGCATCAACCCGACCTCGTGAAAGAGGCCTGCAAGCGCTTTCCCGGACAGATCGCGGTGGGCATCGATGCCCGCGAGGGCTTCGTCGCGGTTTCGGGCTGGTCCGAGTCGTCCACCGTACGCGCGCTGGATCTGGCGCTCCGCTATGAAGATTGCGGCGTTGCGGCAATTATCTACACCGACATCAACCGCGATGGCGCCATGGGCGGCGTCAACGTCGAAGCCACCGCCGATTTGGCCTTTGCCCTCACAACGCCGGTCATCGCCTCGGGCGGCGTGTCGACCCTCGATGATCTGCGCGCACTCAAAGCAGAAGAGCATACCGGCATTGAAGGTGTGATCGTCGGCAGAGCCCTCTACGATGGCCGGATCGATATCAAAGAAGCTTTGGCGCTGCTCTCGGGAAAACCCTGATGCTGAAAAGCCGCGTCATTCCCTGCCTCGACGTAAAAGACGGCCGGGTGGTCAAGGGCGTCAACTTCGTAGATCTGGTGGATGCTGGCGACCCGGTGGAGCAAGCCCGGGTTTATGACCGGGAAGGCGCGGACGAACTCACCTTCCTCGATATCACCGCCAGCCACGAGAACCGCGACACCCTCTTTGATGTGGTCCGCCGCACCGCCGAGCAGGTGTTCATGCCGCTGACCGTTGGCGGCGGCGTGCGCGCGGTTGAAGATATTCGCAAGCTGCTGCTGGCCGGGGCCGACAAGGTTTCGATCAACACCGCCGCCGTCAGCCGGCCGGAGTTGGTGCGCGAAGCCGCCGAAAAGTTTGGCAGCCAGTGCATCGTCGTCGCGATCGACGCCAAGCAGACCGCACCCGGCAAGTGGGGCGTCTTCACCCATGGCGGCCGGATCGAGACCGGCCTTGACGCCATCGAATGGGCGATCCGGTTGACTGAACTCGGCGCCGGCGAGGTGCTGCTGACCTCGATGGATCGGGACGGCACCCGCTCCGGCTTCGACCTCGAGCTTACCCGCGCCATCGCCGATGCGGTTCGGGTTCCGGTGATCGCCTCGGGGGGCGTCGGCACCCTCGCCCACATGGTCGAGGGCATCCGCGATGGCCATGCCAGCGCCGTGCTGGCGGCCTCGATCTTCCATTTCGGCATGTTCTCCATCGCTGAGACCAAAGCCGCCATGGCCGCCGCCGGCATCCCGGTTCGGCTCGCAACCGGTAAGGGTGGCCCCAATGACGAATAGCGACCAGGAAAAGGCCGGTCCCGAGGTTTTAGACCGCCTTTATAAAACGGTGGCCGCGCGCCGGGGCGCCGATCCCGCGAGTTCCTACACCGCCAAGCTATTTAGCCGGGGCACCGCAAAAATCGCCCAAAAGGTCGGCGAGGAGGCCTTTGAGACGGTGATTGAGGCCATGCGCGGCGACAAAGACAAACTGGCCGACGAATCCGCCGATCTCCTGTATCATCTCACCGTGCTGTGGGCCGACGCCAAGCTTGAGCCGAGCGAAGTTTATGCACGGCTTGCCGCCCGGGAAGGCACCAGCGGTCTCGACGAAAAGAAGGCCCGAAAACAGGGCTGACGACAACCAACAGCCATTTTAGGGGCGGTCCCATGAACACGGCGAATCAAAGTTACGACCCCAACAATATTTTCGCCCGTATCCTTCGCAAAGAAATTCCGTGCAAGACGGTTTATGAGTGCGATCACGTTCTGGCCTTCCACGATATCAACCCAATCGCGCCGGTTCATGTGCTGGTCATTCCCAAAGGCCCATACGTCAGCCTCACGGATCTTTCAGCCCGGGGCAGCGACGCCGAACTTGCGGCCTTACTGCGCGCGGTTGGCATCATCGCCCGGCACTTGGGGCTGGACGAGACCGGCTACCGCTTTCTTGCCAATAACGGCGCCGACGCGCACCAGGAAGTGCCCCATTTACACATCCACCTCTTCGGTGGCCGCGCGCTGGGGCCGATGCTGAGCCGCAAAGAACCAGCTTAGTCCGTTCGAAGGGGGGCTCCCTAATGTTCGAAGATAGCCTGCTTGGTCTTAGCGCTGCGGGGTTTCATCGGATCGCCTATACCGACTGGGGTGATCCTGCGGCCGAACGGGTGATACTCTGCGTTCATGGGTTGACCCGCAACAGCCGCGACTTTGATCGGCTGGCCGAAACCCTGGCCGAACAGGGCGCGCGGGTGATTTGCCCCGATATCGTCGGCCGGGGGCGGAGCGACTGGCTCGCCAGCCCTTACCTCTACGGCTACCCGCAATATCTCGCCGACGTAAACGCGCTGATTGCCCGCGTGGGCGTCTCCGAGGTTGATTTCGTCGGCACCTCAATGGGCGGCCTGATCGGCCAGATGCTCGCGGCACAACCAAAATCACCGATCCGCCGCTTGGTGCTCAACGATGTTGGCCCGTTTGTGGCCAAAGCGCCGCTCGACCGCATTGTGGATTATGTTGGCATCGACCCGATTTTTGAAGATGTCGCCGCCGTCGAAGCCTATTTGCGCTTCCTCTACCCCGGATTCGGCGTGCTGCCCAACGCGTGCTGGCGCGCCATGGCCGAACACGGCCACCGCGTCCGCCCCGATGAACGCCTGGGCTTGGCCTATGACCCTGGCATCGGCCAAGCGCTCAAGGCCGCGCCGGTGGAAGATATCGTGCTCTGGCCGCTGTGGGACCGTATCCCCGGCCCGGTGTTAACGCTCCGGGGTCAAACCTCGGATCTGTTGCTCGCCACCACGGCAGAAGAAATGCGCAGCCGCGGCCCCAAAGCCACGGTCGTCGATATTCCCGGCACTGCCCACGCCCCAAGCCTGATGATCGACGACCAAATCGCCCTGATCAGCGAGTTTTTGTTGAGCTGACCAGAGAGCCGACTCGAGGGGCCGGGGGGGGGACCGCTCTAAAACTCCTCAAGATAGTTGGAACTTTTTGCCAAAAGCTTTTCGATGATCTCAATCGTTTCATCGATCATCACCAGCGTCCGGTCAAGAGCATCGGCGGTTTTATCGTCGAGAGCCTGCTCCATCAAAATTTTATTAAAGAAATCGCGCGCGTCGGAAAAGTTTTTACATTCGTTGGCAATGACATCGCGCGCAGTCAGCGACCCTGTTAAGGTCAAGGGCGGGTCACCAACAAACCTACGGCTGATTTCGATGAAAGAAGACAGCGCCTTCATCTTGGCCTGGATGACCCAATCCCCAATACTCGCCGGCAACAAATTCGCCACCGCGGGCATTCTCTCCTGAATAACGTAAATCAAACCCTGAATATCGTTGTGATGCCGGCGAATTGCACAAAACTCCAGGAACGCCTGAGGTGGCTTTCCCGCTCTAAACTTCTCGAGTCTGTTAATGTCGTCGCGCAGCTTTCCGGCCATTTGCCGGACTAAATGCGCCTCTTTTTCTTTTTTTTCCGCTTCTGTCAACGCCATCGGACAGTCCCGTTCCATTTGGCACTAAAAAATCGCCCGGCCGCCACTCTCATTTACTCGAATAAGCTCTAGAGCGGTCAGCTACAGGGTGGACTCACCCCGTAGCTGACCGCTCAAAAAACAAAAACTAGAGCATGATACGGTTTTGCTTGATCGCAAGCATGCTCTAAACCCTGCCTATCCGGTTGACGCAGACACCCACTAGGTATAGTATATTATAGAAACTTGCTGGTCTGGCCAGCAATGCGATGGAAATGGCGATCTGGGATGAATGCATCTGCCGCGTAGTTGATGGATGTTG
>CAIZDL010000262.1 GCA_903931735.1 uncultured Rhodospirillales bacterium | reverse complement strand
GTGTCGCCGTCCTGGTGAGAGTATTTTAGCGCCAGGAGTCCAGCCCGCAAGGGTGGATAGGCCGATAGCTGCTCGTTGGAAATCGGCCCCAAGTCAACCAGAACATAGCGAACATCTGGCTGGTACTGCTTGATCGCTTCGGGCGCGTTGATGGTGTCCCGCAGCGACAGCGACACCTTCCATTCACCGGCACCGTGATAGACTACAAGCGGTAAAATTGGCGGTAAAGACCGCAATGCCTCAGCCTTGCCGCCAGCATACCGGAGCCATATCCGAACCAAATAGCCCAGCAACTGCAAAATGACGCCCGGCTCCGGGGTGCTCTTGTGGTCGATCAGGACATACAGGAGAACATCGCCGCCACCCTTGAGGGCAGCTCGAAACAGGCGGTCGCTTTGGCTGCCCCGCAGTACTTCGTCGATAAACTCTCCATCCAGCAGTTCGGGTGGATCATCGGTCAGGAGACTGGAGATTTCGGCCGGCAACCGTTCACGCAGCAGGGCTCCGGCCGTTCCTGGCTGGTCGAGCAGGCCCTTGAACAGCTTGTCGTGAGGTTGGGTCGGGTCGGTCATCTACGGGTCTGGTCTGGTCCATGGTGCAAGCCCCAGAATACCCTTTAAGACGGCTAAAACCAACACCGAACGCTTGTGGCGAAGGGCAATCACCGATCACGACCACCACGCCGCCCGCCGGGGCCGAGCCAATCAGCCAATCACGAGAACCTCGAGAAATTTGCGTCGGCGTAGGCAGCGGTGGACATGAACGGGACGCCGACCCAAGGTAATGATATTGATGAGCAGAGGGTGCAGCCGAAAACGGTTGATGACGGTATGGATGGGATGACAGAGCACCACGCGATCAGGATGCCTTGTATGCAATTCCTCCCCAGGAATTGACATGGCCGCGGAAGTTTTTCCACGCTTTGTTCTCATTCCTGGGGAGGGGGTTGGTTGCGGCCTAAGGCCGCGTTATGTATGTACAGGACAATCTCGATCCTGGGATTGCTGAACCGCATACAGCGAGCCACTAAGCTTACTTCTTCGCGGCCTTGACCACCGCTGCTTTGATCTCGTCAAGGCTTTCGCTGACCCGCTTGCTGATGACGTTGCCTGCTTCGGTATTGGATTTGGTCACCAGATCAGCCAGCTCCTTCATGTTGGTGAGAGCGGCTTGGAAGGCGGTCTGAACCACCTCAGCTTGCTTGGCGACCCTCACTTCAGGAGCGCCAGGAACCATGATCTCGCTGGCGACAGCGCTGGCCTGCTCCAAGGATGCCTGAAGAATTTCAGCCTGACGCTTCATCACGGCCTGAACGCCGGCGACAATCAGATTGTTGGCTTCATTCAGGGCTTCGATGTTTTTTTTCTGAGCGGCGATCATCGGCTCAAAATCGACGCCAGGAATCTTGAAATCGGCGAGCATCTTGGTAATGTCAGTCTGGAACATAGGGAAGGCGGTGGGCTTGGACATCGTTGGTTTCCTTGTGACGATGGTTGGTGACGGGAATGGTAGGCAAGCCTGCCAGATTCCCTGAGTTGAAGGCGTGACATTCGTCAAGTGAAATTCATAAATTTTCCGCAAATCTTGTCAACAAACAGGCTCTTCACTGTTTCACATGGGTAGCCAGAGCCTTGCCGCATCCCTCAAGCGACGGCTCCAGCGGCTCCATCATGACGGCGGCGCGGCGGAGGTTCAGGCGTATCTCGAAGAGGTGCGCGACTACGATGACAAGCCTAATTCATGGCAGCATGTTTTCTACCAAGTGCTCGCGGCCGACGGCTGGTTTGTGAACGATGGGTTCGCCCAGATTGCGAATACGCAGCCCTGAACCGATGTGATCTGCATGTGGCGAACGAGGCTTCTTCTGCCGTTTATTTCCCATCACTGACGGTTTGTGCGAGGCGCGCTTCAGCCCGGCCGGCCGTCGATGCGCGGGTGGGTCAAAATGCCCACCTGATCGGCGAGGAAGGCGATAAAGGCGGCGAGCCAGAAGCCACCCGCCACCGACAGCGCGAGACCGATCCCGCCCGGCCACAAGGCCGGACCCACCACCCGCGTCAGCGCGGCGGCGGTGATCAGCCCGTAAGCGGCAATGGCGAAGGGACCGGCCGCCATCGTCCGCCCGGTATGGCCGCGCGAGACTCGGGTCATCACGCCGATGGTGAGGGTGCCGACGGTGCCGATGGTGAGGGCGTGCAGAGCGGCCGTCGCCGGCATCGCCGGGGTCAGGGCCGCCAGCGCCTTAAGCCACAGTCCCAGCACCAGCCATCCATAACCGAGGTGGAGCACGAAGAGGATGGGCTGACCGAGCGTCCGCCGCCCGCACCAGCCCGAGAGCCGCACCGCGTGCAGCGCGCCCGCCGCCAGCGCCGCCAGCCCGGTCACGACGGCCGGTACCGACGCGAGGTCGAGAGCGGCTATCAGAAATAGTGACGGCACGGCGGTCCGTTCGATCCAGGGCCGCATCTGGGGTAGTGCGGTTTCGCCCCGTCGCCGCAAAACGTTGCCGGTGAAGGCGGGAATCACCCGGCCGCCGATCACTCCGATCGGAATCATCGCCAGATCGACGGTCGCGGTCATGATGGAGAAGCCGTCGCCGCCAATGACTCCCAGGTTTTCAAGATGGATGGCAGTGTCGGCGGCGACGAGAGCAGCCAATGCCGCCATCAGCAGGGTTTGCCGCCGGTTGTCGGTGCGGATCAGCGGCCTCGCCACTGTGAGGATGAGGGCCGGCAGGAACAGCAGGTCGGCGGCCATGGCCAGCCAGGGCGTGGGCGCCAGCGCCATTCCCAGCCTACCCGCCAGCCATAGCAGGCCGAGGAGTGCGAGATGCCGGCCGGAGCAGACCGGAGTC
>CAIZDL010000261.1 GCA_903931735.1 uncultured Rhodospirillales bacterium | reverse complement strand
AGGTCAAGTGTCACCTCATGTTCGGAATGCTCGCGCTCACTGTCGATCAAATTCTTCGGGCGTTGAAACCTGAAAATCGAACAGCATGAACGCTCACATAGCCCTAAAATCAGTCTCATCGTGAATTATGCAACTCGCTCCAGGGGCTTTTTCGAGCGTGCCATAATTTTCTTGCTCCAAACTAAAGTTTAGATGGCGGCCTCGGGCTTAATAACGAAGAGCTGCGGAGATAAAACCAACCCAAGGAAGGGCTTGGTCCTTTGGCTGTGTTGTCAGCCGCCATTGAGGGCGAGCCGCTTCAAAATTCATTGAAAAATTTTCATTGAATGTCAGTCGCAACCCTGTGCCATAGGACAGCAACTTTTCGGGGCCATTGGGAGATGTCCGGTTGTAGGTGGCCGCCGTATCCGCGAAAACATAGTGCTGAACATTAGCGAGATAACTTAAATCGGTGCGGAAGTTGGTCTGGATTTCCCCGGTGGCGGCAAAGCCACTATCCGATGTCACCGCCGAAGGATCATAACCACGGCCGACAACATTGCCCCCAACCGCAAACTGCTCGGGTACCATCAAACTATCAAGCGCATGCTGTCCCGTGCCCACAACGAGAAGGTTTACATTCACGAAATCACCGAAATATGACCCGACGGACTGCATCCGCGCCAAATCACCTTTCAGGACCGTGAACCCACTGCCGGCACCAAAGCGCGATGCCAGGGTATCACCCTTTCTCGTCGCCCCTAACGAATCAAGGCCGTACCTGAACCCGGCCCCCAAGAAGGTGCGACCACCAAACGAATCCAGATAGTCATAACGAACGGTTCCATAGACCGTACGAATCATATCCTCGGAGAATTTGGCGCCAAGAACGCTCAGTGACGAATTTATGTACTCACCACCAAACGTGGTCTTGAGGTTCATATCCCGGGAACGAATTATCGGATACTCGATTTGACCATCTACCCGGACGATATTGCCAACTATTTTGAGGGGCTGCAAAGTATAGCCGGGTCGTGTTCTCGAGGTCGACCCAGTGATTTGCGCCGAGAGACCATCGCCGCCGATCTTCTGCTGATAGCGAAACTGTTGCAGGCTCGTCTGGTGAAAATCAGCGCTGCTGAGATAAACCGCCTCCAGCCGCTCACCTAGTCCCGCCAGCGAATTTTCCCCAACGCTCACCATACCCGTGATCGGGCCGACAAACCGCGTGCCGCGATTGTCTCCCGACAACTGAGCATCGACAGGCTTATGAGTAATGGTCACAACAAGCTGCGATGCACCGACTTCACCGGCACCCGCACGCAGTGTTCCTTTAGCTGTAATCCCAGGAATGTCGTTAACCAGCAAAAGGTAGCGCTCGATATCCGCAATCCTGACCGGTTTTGCTTCAGCAATATGATCAGTATACTGCCGGACCAGCCCCTCTATACTTTGAAAGTCCCCCTCAAGAGCGACATCCTTAACAAAGCCCTCGATAATCTGGACTTGAAAAACACCATTGGCAATTTTTTGTGCGGGTACCAGGGCCCTGGTTAGAATATAGCCATCCCGGCGGTATAGCTTACTTACTGCGGCGACTCGCTCAAACAGCGAAGCAACGCTAACGCGCTTCCCGACGACATCACTAAATAAGTCTTGCAGATCACTTGCGGAATATACCGAAGCCCCGGTGAAGGTGACCGCCTTCAAATCAAGGAACAGCTTGCTTGCCCCGGCCGGAGCGGTCTCCGGCGTTGACCGGGGGATGGTAATACCCGGCCCGGCGTCGGGAACAAGGTTCGGGCGGCTTTCCTCCTGCCGGAGCCGGAGCGTCGGGTCGAAAAACTGGGCAACAGCGCTCGCGGGGGAGCCGCAAAGCACCCCGAACCCCACCCCCAAAACGCCAACGCCCAAGGCGCAGAGACGTGCCACCCGCTTGTTCAAGCCCGCGCTGCCATCACGGGCGCCACCCTTTACGCCTTGCTCGCCAGCGTTTTTCCCATCCAGGCACTCTTCCACAGGCAGCCCTCCAGCACGATACTGCGTTCTGAAGTGTGTTTAGCACACACTAATAAAATGTAAATACAATTTATTTCGCTTTTCCACAAGCTGGGTGAGGCGGCCTCATAACAACAGGTTATGTGCTATTTCCGTAACATGCGGAAAATCCGAACAGGCTTTGGGCGGCGTCTGGTTAAGGCATCGAATCCGGCGCTGTTTCGTGATTCGGTAAGGCTATGTTCAAACGGCTGGCAATGAAGGGGATGAAGATCTCCACGCGGCAGGGGGCACGGATTCTGGCCGAGGCCAACGAGGCCTTCATCATCGAAGCCCGCGATGGACTGCGAGCCGGCCTTGACTCATGGCGACTGGATTTAGGTGGCGATAACAACAATTCGTGATTTTGATATTTAATTTTAATAAACACACTCTATGGTAATTGAAGTCGCAGATCACGATGACAAACGCAAGAGTGTGCGACCAGGGCGCTGGGCATGGAAAGGTGGACACTGAAAAGGTTGGCGCGAACCAACGAGGGCTTGTATATTGAGGTGAATTCAATTCTACCATTTCGAGGGGGGCGACAGGCGTCGGGTGGCGGTTGTCAACGACGCCAAGGGCCCGGTGCGGTCTTCAAGATTTTGTTACAGTCAAAGCAAACCCGTGGGGCTTTGCCCTTTCGTTTATCCGGTGGTTCAGATTGCGGCTTGTCGGTTGGCAACGCCGCCAAAAAGGGAAAAGGCGGTCATGCGCTGGCTGTTGATGGTCCTGGGAGCGATGGTGTGGGGACTGGTTACCAGCCCGTCTCAAGCTTTTGCAGAAGGAAGAGTGGCGCTGGTGATCGGCAACGGGGAATACCAAAACGTGCCGCCGTTGCCCAACCCCCCTTCCGACGCGCGCCTGATGGCCGAAACACTAACCGCCGCCGGGTTTCAGATCATTGGCGGCAAGGCCTTGATCGACGCCGACAAGGCCGCGATCGAAAAGGCGATCCGCGAATTCGGACGGGCGCTGTTGGGGGGAAACGTCGGGCTTTTCTATTATTCCGGCCACGGCGTTCAAGTGAAGGGGGAGAACTATCTGATCCCCGTTGCCGCCAATATTAGCGGAGAGGGAGATGTGAAATACGAGTTGGTCGACGTGGCATTTGTGCTTGATGAAATGGCTAGCGCCGGCAACCGCCTTAATATTGTTATTCTTGATGCTTGTCGTAACAACCCATTTGTGAAAAAAGGTCTCCGGGCAGTTTCGTCTGGTCTGGCGCAAGTGATGGCGCCATCGGGAACAGTGATCAGCTATGCGACCCAGCCCGGAAACGTCGCCTTCGACGGCACCGGCGATTTGTCGCCCTTCACCGAGGCGCTGGCAAAGGCCTTGCGCAAGCCGGGGCTGAGCCTGTTTGATACGTTCAACGATGTCGGCAACGCGGTTGAGCACGCCACCAACGGCCAGCAGCAACCCTGGCTGGCAATCTCTCCCCTGAAGGGGGAATTTCGTTTCACCGAAGCGCCGGAGCCCCCCAAGGCCCCACCGCCGGTCCTGCCCCCCCCCGTGGTGGCCGCTCCTGTCGTGGCCACGCCGATGGTGACAGCTTCGGCTGCGGTGGTCGCGGCTCAGGCCGTGGCACCTCCCCTCATGACCCCTCCAATGCCGCCACCTCCAACGGTGATCACGCCGCACCCGCCCTCCAGCACATTTACGGTGGAAGACCTGGCCAAGCAGGAAGCGGAGGGAAAGGCAAAGTGGGAGGAATGGCAGGCGTCGATGCGGGCGGCGTTTAACCAAGCCGACAGCTTTGCCGGCCGGGCGGAAGTCAAGCGCGCGGTCTGGGACCGCTTTCTGACCGCCTATTCCCAAAAGAACCCCTACAGCAACGATGATGAGTTGCTGCGGGCCCAAGCTATCGCCCGCAAAGCGGCTGTCCGGGACGAAATTGCATTGGTAACGGCGCCCCCAGGCCCACCCGCACCGGGCAGCCGCAGCATCGGTGAAGTTTTCCGCGACTGCCCCGAGTGTCCCGAGATGGTTGTGCTGCCGTCAGGCAGCTTCCAAATGGGCTCCTCCCCGGCCGAGACCGAGCGAGAAGGCGTGCCGGAACAGTTTGCCAAGCTGGAGCGGCCACAACACACCGTGACCATTCCCCGGCCATTTGCGATGGGTAAGGTCCACGTCACCCGGGCGGATTTCGCGACGTTTTCTCAAGCCACCGGCTATAACCCCATAGGCTGCCTCGTTGCCCAGGATGGCAAGTCGCAATTGGACCAGTCCCAAAGCTGGCGATACGCGCAGTTTGATCAGACCGATCGTGACCCGGTGATTTGCGTCTCCTATGCCGATGCGCAGCGCTATATTCAGTGGCTTAACACCAAGGTTCATGGTGCTCACACCGTTTCCGCTGGCACCGAAGGCCCCTATCGGTTGCCCAGCGAAGCCGAATGGGAATATGCGGCGCGCGCCAACACCACCAGCGCCCGCTTCTGGGGCAATAGCCGCGATGATGCCTGCGACTATGCCAATGTTTTGAACAACACGGATATTTCCGCTAAAGACTTTGCCAATGATCCCTCGGCGGCATTCCGATGCCCCGATGGTTATAACCATACTTCGCCGTCTGGAAGCTTTCAGCCCAACAAATTCGGGCTTTACGACATGCTGGGCAATGTTTGGCAATGGGTGGAAGACTGCTTCCAGGACCGGTATACCGGGGCGCCATCGGACGGCAGCGCGAAGGCCGTCCCTGGCTGTTCGAGCCGCATTATCCGAGGCGGGTCCTGGGGCAACGGCCCCCGGTTGGTGCGCTCGGCGACCCGCTTCAAAGCAGCGCCCAGCACCCGGGATGATGGCGTCGGTTTCCGCGTGGCAAGAACGCTGTAAGAGCAAATCCCCCTGATCGACGCGGGGTCCGAACGTTGGGTGCGCTGTCGCACCCTCCACCATCGCGGGGGGGGGGGGCAAAATCTGGCTCGAAGAACAGGTTCGGTGCAATCGGCTGGCATCCGCGCCCGGTTTCGGGTAGCGTCTTAGGTGAACTGAGTTCTCCCCGAGCCAAGCTCAGGGCTCAAACCAACCTCCGTGGGTCTGCGTGATCGATCTTTTTGCCGTGACCGGTCCGCTCCTGCGGTGCCTGACGCCAGAGCGCGCTCATACAACAACCATACGCTTGCTCGCCACCGGCCTCGCGCCGGCCAAAGCCGGCAACGACGACCCGATCCTGGCCCAACGGCTATGGGGGCTGAGTTTCGCCAACCCGGTGGGCATGGCCGCAGGCTTTGACAAAAACGCTGAAGTCATCAACCCGCTGCTGGGGCTGGGCTTTGGCTTCGTTGAAATCGGCACGGTGACGCCAAGACCCCAGCCGGGCAATCCGCAGCCGCGCTGCTTCCGCCTTCCCGCCCGCGAGGCGCTGATCAACCGCTATGGCTTCAACAGCGAGGGGCTGGAGGCGGTGGCTCAACGGCTCAATGCTTGGCGGCACCGGCGTCGGCGCCGCGCGGGCGTGGTCGGGTCCAACCTTGGGCGCAACAAAGAGAGCAGCGACGCCGTTCACGATTACGTGGCCGGAGTTTACGCGCTGGGACCGATCTCCGATTATCTGGTGATCAACGTCTCGTCGCCCAACACGCCGGGGCTGCGCGCCCTGCAAGACCGCGAACCGCTGACCGAGTTGCTCGGCCGGGTGCTGGAAGCGCGCGCCGACCTGTGCGAAAAGCGACCGCCGCCGCTGTTGCTAAAAATCGCCCCGGACTTGACCAGCGAAGATTTGGCCACCATCTCCGAAGTCAGCCTTTCGGTCGGGATCGACGGGCTGATCGTCTCCAACACCACCATCACCCGCCCCGACGACGTAACCGGGCTGCCGGCAGCAACCGAAACCGGCGGCCTTTCCGGGCGGCCGGTGTTCCAGCTCTCAACCCGGGTTCTGGCTGAAATCTATAAGCACACCCGGGGCAAGCTGCCGTTGATCGGCGTTGGCGGCATTGCCAGCCCTGAAGACGCTTACGCCAAGATTCGGGCCGGAGCGTCGCTGATCCAGCTTTACACCGCTCTTGTTTACCAAGGGCCACGCCTGATCCACGACATCAAGACCCGCCTGCCCGAGCTGATCAAACGCGACGGCTTCAAGACCATCACCGAGGCGGTGGGAGCGGACGCGCGGTAAGGACCCATCGCCATGACAACCCCCGCGATTCCGCCCGAACGGATGCTTCTGCCCGGCCTGCTTATGGCGGCGCCGTTGCTCGGCGCGGGGCTGTCCCAGGCTATTTTTGGCACCATCGAGCCGTGGGTGGTGCTGACGCTGGTAACGCTGCCTCCAGTCGGGGCTTTTTGGGTAACACTGATTTACCGCAACGAAATCAGCATCGTTACCGAGTACCTACAAAAACTCACCCTCGACCCCGGTACCGCCCCCGACCCGGGCCCCGACCCCGGTGCGGACCCCAGTGCAGATAAGGGCGAAGGCATCGCCCATGAGTTGACCGCCGCCATCGCCCGGCTTGACCGCGCGGCAGCCCAGCGCCGCCACCAACTCGCGGTTCACCTGAAAAGCAACGAAGCACTGCTGGAAGCGCTGCCCGATCCGCTGATTCTGGTGGGTGCGGAACGCAAGATCCGGCTCGCGAACGAAGCCGCACGCACCCTGCTGGGCGAGTGCATGGGGGGCGACGATTTGGCGCTCACCCTGCGCCACCCCGAAGTGACGGCAGCGGTGGACGCCGTTCTGGATGGCGGCGCCGCGCGCACGGTGGAGTTTACGCTGTCAGGGCCGGTAGAATGCACCTATCAGGCGCGCATTAAGCCATTTCGGCGCGATCACGGCGCTACGGGCGTGGCACCGCCCAAAGTGCTGCTGTCTCTGCACGACATTACCACCGTCAAGCGCTCGGAGCAGCAACGGGCGGACTTTGTGGCCAATGCCAGCCACGAGCTTCGCACCCCCCTCGCGACCCTCATCGGTTTCATTGAAACTTTGCGCGGCCCCGCCCACGACGACCGGGAAGCTTCGGATCGTTTTCTCGGCATTATGCACGAGCAATCAACCCGCATGGCCCGGCTGATCGACGATCTGCTGTCGCTGTCGCGGATCGAACTCGACGAGCACACCCAGCCAACCGAACGGGTCAACATTGTCCGCTGCGCGGGAGCGGCGGTGGCAGCCTTCGAGCTTCAAGCAGCGGCCCGGCGGGTTCGGCTGCGGGTGATCGCCGACGAGGCTCTGCCCCCCGTATTTGGCGAGGCAGACCAGCTTGCCCAGGTTTTGCACAACCTGATCAGCAACGCGATTAAGTACACCCGGGAGCAAACCGAAGTTACGATAACCATCCTGCGCCACGACAGCCCCGGCTTGGGGTCTTCCCCACCGGCGGGGATCCCAACCCTGATTTCAGCGCCCGGGGGCCGCCGTCCGCGCCCGGCGGCGCAAATTCTCTCGATCACTATTACCGACCAGGGCGAGGGCATTGCCCGGAGCCATGTTCCGCGTCTGACCGAGCGATTTTACCGCGTCGACCCCGCCCGCTCCCGGGCACTGGGTGGCACCGGTCTTGGGCTGGCGATCGTCAAACACATCCTCAACCGCCATCGCGGGCGCCTCAGCGTGGAGAGCGAGCCCGGCAAGGGCAGCAGCTTCACCATTTGGTTACCGGTGGCTGAATAGCCGGGCAACCGGGGCGCGGCAATACCCCCACAAAGCTTGTGCTTGATCATCAACCCGGATTTGACCACTTTGCGTTAGAGCCGCCCTTCAACCGCGGCGTGATGCGGAGCCCCTTGATGTTTATCCAGACCGAAGAAACCCCCAATCCCGCGACCCTCAAATTCCTGCCCGGTTGTCCGGTGACCGGCGGCGCGCCGCAGGACTTCCCCGAACCAGAAGGCGCGGAAAAGTCGCCCCTGGCCAAGCGCCTGTTTGCCGAAAACGGCGTTGCCGCCGTGTTTCTCGGCAGCGACTTTATTACCGTGACCAAACAGCCGGACAAATCCTGGGCGGTGCTCAAGCCAACTGTGGTTGGCGCGATCATGGAGCATTTTCTCACCGGCCGGGCGGTGCTCGCCGATGAGGACCCGAAGGGGTGCGACCATCATTGCCACTGCGGCGATGCCCATGGCGACGAAGACACCGATGATATCACCCGCAAAATCAAAGACCTGCTAGACCAGCGGGTCCGGCCCGCGGTGGCCCAGGATGGCGGCGACATCACCTTCGACCGTTTTGAGGACGGTGTGGTCTATCTCCACCTGCGCGGCTCCTGTTCGGGGTGCCCCTCATCGGTGATGACCCTGAAGGCCGGCATCGAGAACCTGCTCCGGCATTTCATTCCCGAGGTGCAGGAAGTCCGGGCGGTGCGATAACGGCCGCTCTCTGGCGCTCACGGTTCGGGGATGAAGAACTGCACCCCGAACCAGCGCCAGCGATCATCCTCGGCCGGCAGCGTGCAATTCACCCGCGCCCGGCCGGGCGGAAACGGGTCGGTGATGCGCACTTCGATGCGGTTGCTGTCCAACCGCTCCAAGGCGGCCCGGCCTTGGCCACTGGCAAAACAAGCCAGTTGATCGAGGTTGCCGATGGTGTCGGGCACCGTGAAGCCCAACAGCGGCGGGTTACGGCTGAGCACCGGGTCGGCGGGCGTAATCTCGAACACCGGCAGCGGCAGCGCATCGGCAGCCATTTCAAAGCGGTCGGTCGTGCCGTAGGCGTCGTTCATGACAAAACGGGGCAAGGCGAACGGGTCGGCCCCGGCGTAAGCCACCCCCGATTGCTGACCGAACGCCGCCCGAAAGCCGGCCTGCGCCACCTGCCGACGCACCGCCAGGCTATATTCGCCGTGGGGATAGGCGAACAGCGTCGGCACAAAACCAAGTTCGGCCTTAAAACGCGCCTTCATGCGCTCCAAATCGCCCTGGATT
The DNA here is from genome assembly GCA_903931735.1 of uncultured Rhodospirillales bacterium. Taxonomy (GTDB): domain Bacteria; phylum Pseudomonadota; class Alphaproteobacteria; order Azospirillales; family Azospirillaceae; genus BOG-933. Next base: position 27,428 of record CAIZDL010000261.1, on the reverse strand, counting down.
TCTTGCGGCGTGCGTCCTGGCATCGGCAGGGCCGACGCCGAAAGCGCCCCAATGGTCACCCCGCCGTTGGACAACTCCCGCACCTCGGCCCAGGTCATAGATCCGGAAAGGCCCGCATCCACCGCGTCGGTGGCGACAAACAGCGTCACCGGCAGCCCCGCCGCCTTCAACCGTGGCCAAGCGTATTGATATACCGAGTCGGTCGCCTCATCGATGGTGATGGCCACGGTTTTGTCGGGCAACACACCGCCGGTGAGCAACGCCTCCACCACCTTGGGCAACGGCAACACGGTGTAGTCGCCATCCTTCAGCTCGTCGAGATGGTCCTCAAACTGATCGACGCGGATACTGGCGCCGGGAGCGCGATCATCTCCAAAGCGGCTATAGGAGAAAACGACCGCGCCACTGACCGCCGCCGCCCGCACCCCCTGCGACCAGGAGGCAAGCAGCAACGCAACCAACGCCATTCCAGTAATAATCCGCCGAACCCGCATTCCCGCCCCGCATCCGCCGAGACGAACAGTGTTGACATAGCGGAACAACAACAACAAGACCGGTGCGCAACGGTAAACCCCGAGGCGTCGCGCACGATGCTGTTGTGCAACAGCATCATTTCGCCATCATTATGCCGCCCAAGGCACTATCGGTGAGCAAAGGATAGGTATCGGCGCCCGCGATCTGGTAATGCCACCACTCATACGGGTAGGCCTGCCAGCCCGCGCCTGCCATCACCCCGGCCAACAAGGCGCGGTGAGTTTGCACAGTGAGCGGTAAATCGGTGCGCCAGTGGTGTGAAAGAGGTGTCATATCGTCAAAAACAGTGCCCATCGCCAACGGCCGCCCCAGACTGTCGGCCAAAGTCAGATCGAGCGCCACCCCGCGCGAATGATTTGAGCCGCGTCGAGGGTCAGCGATATAGAGGGGATCGGGCAGCGCCCGCCACAGGCTCCATTGTGCCTCCACCGGCCGAAACCCATCGAACAGCCGTAACCGTAAGCCGAGCCCACGCGCCAACGCCTCGGCACGCACCAGCAATGGCACGACATCGGCGTGAAGAAAGCACCGCGCCCGGGCGTAAATTGGCGCCCCGGTCAAATTATCGGCGGTGGCATACCGCAAATCGAGATCGACATCGAAGCGCGGGGGTGCGATCTCAATCAACACGGACTGTGTATCCTCAAGTGTGGGAAAGTGAGCCTGATCACATGCGCATCAAGCAAACCAATCGCCCAAGGTCAAGACCGTGAAAGTTTTGGCCCTGGAAACCGCTGGCGCCGCCTGCTCGGTGGCGGTGTGGGATGACGCCATCATCGCCGCGCGCTTCTTATCCATTGGGCGCGGCCATGCCGAACTGTTGGCGCCGATGATCGCGGAGGTTCTCGCCGAAGCCGGGATCAGCGCCGCCGAGGTGGACCGGCTGGCGGTCACCGTTGGCCCGGGCGCCTTCACCGGGCTTCGGGTCGGCTTGGCGACCGCACGCGGGCTGGCGCTGGCATCCAACACGCCCCTCGTCGGCATCACCACCTTCGAGGCGCTCGCCCACGCGGTGCCGGCCGAGGAACGCGCCGGGCGCACGCTGCTGGTGGTGGTGGAATCCCGACGGAGCGAGCTGTTTCTGCAACGGTTCGATGCGGCCCTAATCCCGATCGGCGCGCCTCTGGTGCTGACCGCCGAGGCGTGCGCGGCAACACTGCCGGCCGGGCCGTTGCTGGTGGCGGGCGATGGCGCGCTGCACCTCCGCGCCGCCCTCGCGGACCGGGCCGAAACACTGTTCGCCGCCGGGCAAGGCCAAGCCTCTGCCGCCGTGGTTGCCCGCATCGCGGCAACGCTCCCCGCCGGAGCGGGGCTCCCGCCGCGCCCGCTTTATTTGCGCGCACCCGACGCAAAGCTGTCATGCCCCAAATCCTGACCGGCGCCGCCATCCGCGCCGCGACGCCGGCCGACGCCCGGCTTATGGCAGCGCTTCACGCCCCCGCCTTTCCCAAAGAGCCGTGGCCCGCAGACGCGATGGCCACCATGCTCGAGTCGCCGGGCGTATTCGGGCTGATCATCGCCGCAGCATCGCCCGGCCCGGCACCAACGCCGGCACAAGGCTTCATTCTTTGCCGAATGGCGGCAGACGAAGGCGAAGTGCTGACCCTGGCGGTGCTGCCCGAGATGCGTCGGCGGGGGCTGGGCGCGCGGCTGCTGGAGCGAGCGCAGGCCACACTCGCCACCTGCGGCATCACGACGCTGTTCCTGGAAGTTGCAGAAGACAACCCAGCCGCGCTGGCGCTTTACCAGGGCAGCGGCTTTACCCAGATCGGCCGGAGGCCCCACTATTACCAACGCGGAGCGGGCCGTGTGGCGGCGCTGGTGCTTTCGTGCCCGCTGGCCCGGCTGATCAATCCTTCGCAACCCTGAGCAAATGCGCGCTGCCGCCCTCTTGCGCAAGCAACGAAACCACGCGATACCCCAATTCGGCAAGAGATCGCGGCAGGTTTTCGAGAGGTTCGCCACTTGAAAGGCGGATGACCAGCTCTTGCCCGGCGCCAAGCCGCTCCATAGCAAGGCGTGCCCGAACGAAAGTCATGGGACACACATACGCCGTGATATCCAGAAAGTGTTGTTCTGTCCCCGAACTCTGGCTCACTTTATCCTCATAAACTTTTTTGCGATGGTATTGCATTGGGCTGTTCGATGACATACTATAAAAACAGTCCTAAGCAACGAATTCGCGCATGCGCGATTTTTCCAATAACTCGGAGTCTTAATAGATGTCAAACGGGTCCTCCATCAGCGGCCTCTTGTCACTAACGGCAGAAATCACGGCAGCGCACGTTGGCAATAACACCGTGCCGATCACCGATCTGCCCAACCTTATCGATCAGGTCCACAAAGCCCTGGTCAGCACCGGCACCGAACAGCCGGCAGCGGTGGAACGGCCCCAGCCCGCAGCACCGATCAAAAAATCGGTCACGCCCGATTACATTATCTGCCTCGAGGACGGCAAGAAGCTGAAAATGCTGAAGCGCCACCTCAAAACCGCCTACAACATGACCCCGGACGAGTACCGGGACCGGTGGCAGCTTCCTTCAGACTATCCGATGGTTGCGCCGAATTACGCCCGGCAGCGCAGTGCGCTGGCAAAAGAAATCGGACTTGGCACCCTGCCACGCCAAAACAACGGCTAAGCCCACGGATGCCCGGTTAGGGGCCGGTGGAACGGCGGCTGAAGGTCGCCGTTCCACAAATCCCCGGCAGGCACCCAAAGAGGCGGTTGACCTTAGCCCCATAGTTTATGGTATGCGTGGTAGCTAGTAGCTTGGTGCAAAAAATAGCTGCTCGCCCTGCCCGTCGGAGCACAAAGCCGAGGTTGGGGCGCTTATCAAACCCAGGCAACGCGAACCCCCCAGCATGGCCTTAACGACGGATCCATTGATCGGGACAGATCTGCGTATTGGCAACCTCGAAGTTCGGCTTGCCAAATCAGACGCCGAGATCGACGCCGCTCAAAAGCTGCGTTACGAAATTTTCTATCACGAGATGGCTGCGCAGCCGACGGCCGAGATGGCCGCGCGCGGGCGCGACTTCGATGATTTTGACGAAATCTGCGACCATCTGCTGGTGATCGATCACAACCGGGGCTCGGGACCCGAAGGTGTGGTGGGCACCTACCGGCTGATCCGCAGGGCCGCCGCCGCAACCGCCCGGTCGGGCACCTTTTATTCCAGCAGCGAGTACGACATCAGCCGGCTTGAAGCCTATCCGGGCGAGATCCTGGAGTTGGGCCGCAGTTGCGTCGATGCCGCTTATCGCACCCGCGGCACCATGCAGCTATTATGGCGCGGGATCGCGGCCTATGTCTGGGAGCTGAAAATCGCGCTGATGTTTGGCTGCGGCAGTCTGCCCGGTACAGACCTCAAGACCCTCGCGCTGCCGCTGTCCTACCTCTATTACAACCACCTCGCGCCCGAAGAGTTGCGACCGGTGGCCTTAAAGGATCGCTACGCCGACATGCGGCTGATGCCCCCCGAGTTGATCAATAAACGCGAAGCGCTCAATCAACTTCCGCCGCTGATCAAAGGGTATCTGCGCCTTGGCGGCTATATTGGCGATGGTGCCGTAATCGATCACCAGTTTAACACCACCGATGTGTGCATCGTGGTCAAAACCGATCAGGTCACCGAGAAGTATTACCGCCATTACGACCGCCAGAACCGCGACGCTGGCGCGGCCTGACAAAGGGTCTAAAGCCACCATGGGATCGTTAACGCTCGGGATCGCGCGCATCACACTGTTTTTACTATTGACCGGCATTTTGGCGCCGGTTCAAGCTTTGGCGTTATGGCTGAAGGTGGGGCCGGGCCTGCACAAACGGCTTCCGGTACTTTACCACCGCGTCTGCCTGTGGATTTTTGACATTCGGGTGGTTGTGGTTGGCGAGCGCTCCACCGATAGGCCGACGCTGTATATTTCCAACCATGTCTCCTATCTCGACATTGAGGTTCTGGGCTCGCTGGTCGAGGGCTCGTTTGTGGCTAAATCCGAGGTTGCGACTTGGCCGCTGTTTGGCTGGCTCGCCAAGCTGCAAGAAACGGTGTTCATCAACCGCACCGTGAAGCGCGACGCCGCCAAGCAGGGGGTTTCGCTGACCGACCGCTTGCTCTGCGGCGATAGCCTGATTTTGTTTCCCGAGGGCACATCTTCCGACGGCAATCGGGTCCTGCCGTTCAAAACCGCGCTGTTCGCGGCGGCGGCCCAACGCATCGACGATCGCGCAATTGCAGTCCAGCCGGTTTCCCTGACCGCAACCGCGCTCGACGGCATCCCGCTTGGCCGGCTGCTGCGGCCAATTTATGCGTGGTATGGCGACATGAACCTTGGCCCTCACCTTTGGGAGTTTGCCAAGCTCGGCGGCATCACCGTGTTGGTCGAGTTCCACCCCCCGATTACAGTTGACCTCGTGGGCTCGCGCAAAGAAGTGGCGGAGCATTGCTTTAAGGTCATCCGCTCCGGCGTCTCCCGCGCCGTTGCCGGCCGACCAAACGCGCCGGTCCGGGTGGCTGGTTAGCACGTCCATTGACACCACGCGGCGCGATCGTGTTAAGCTTTGCGCCTTCTTTCCTTGGCTTGGCGGGCGGGAATTGGCTAAAGCGCTGTTCATCAAGACCTGGGGCTGCCAGATGAACGTCTATGATTCCGCACGGATGGCGGACGTTCTGGCCCCTGTCGGTTATCACCCGGTGGACCGGGCCGAAGATGCCGACATGGTAATTCTCAATACCTGCCATATTCGGGAAAAAGCGGCGGATAAGGTGTTTTCCGAGCTTGGCCGGCTGAAGGCGCTAAAACGCCGCAAGGCCGTGAATGGGGGCCGGCTGATCATCGCCGTTGCCGGCTGCGTGGGGCAGGCCGAGGGTGCCGAGATCATGGCGCGCGCCCCTTATGTCGATATGGTGTTCGGCCCGCAAACCTTTCACCGCCTACCCGAGATGGTCGCCGCCGCCGACAGCGCACCCGGCCAAGGCGTGCTCGACACCGAATTTCCGCCTGAATCCAAGTTCGACTTTCTCCCGGAGGAACAAGGCAGCCAGGGGATCAGCGCGTTTTTGGCAATTCAGGAAGGCTGTGACCGGTTTTGCACCTATTGCGTCGTGCCCTATACCCGTGGCGCCGAATTTTCCCGCCCGGCCGCCGACATTTTGGCCGAAGCGCAAAGGCTGCTCGCGGGCGGCGCCGTTGAACTCACCCTGCTCGGACAGAACGTCAACGCCTGGAAGGCGGCGGCCCCCAATGGCGGCACGTGGGGCCTTGGCCGATTATTGCGCGAAGTGGCGGAATTGGAAGGGGTGGCGCGCCTGCGCTACACCACCAGCCACCCCAGCGACATGGACGAAGACCTGATCCAGGCCCACCGAGACGTGCCGACCCTGATGCCGTTTGTGCATTTGCCGGTGCAGAGCGGCTCGGATCTAATTTTGGCGGCAATGAACCGGCGCCATAAAGCGGCTGACTATCTGCGCGTGGTGGAGCGCCTGCGCGCCGCCCGGCCCGATATCGGCCTCTCTTCCGATTTCATCGTTGGCTTCCCCGGTGAGACCGACCAGGATTTTGCCGATACTCTGGCGCTGATCGAGGCGGTCGGGTACGCCCAGGCCTATTCGTTTAAATACAGCGCCCGCCCCGGCACCCCCGCAGCGCTGCTTGAAACCGACCATGTGCCGGACGATATCAAGACCGAACGCCTCGCCGTCCTCCAGGAGTTGGTCAACCGCCAGCAACTCGCCTTCAATCGCGCCTTGATCGGGTCGGTTATGCCGGTGCTGTTCGACCGGCCGGGTAAACGGGCGGGACAATTGCTCGGACGCAGCCCCTATATGCAGTCGGTTCATGCCGAGGCCGGGGGGGAGCGGCTGGGCACGCTGGCACCGGTCCGCATTCTGGGCGCCCACGCCAATAGCCTCTCCGGCCGGCTGGTGGATAGCAAAGAGCCCGAAGCCGCACCCTGCCCGGAGACCCCGGCGTGACCGACGCACCCGACCGGCGGATCGATCTTCAGTTTGACGATAACCGGCTGGCGGCCTTGCTTTATGGTCACCACGACAGCCACCTTGCCCGCATTGAAGCCCAGCTTGGGGTGTCGCTGATTTCGCGCGGCAACCGCCTGACCATCGCCGGCCCCGAAACCGGCGCAGAAGCCGCCAAGGCGGCCCTCGAAACCTTGTGGGAGCGCCTCAAAAACGGGCTGGACGTGGGAACCGGCGAGGTTGACGCCGCCCTTCGCACCGCCGCCTCCGGGCCAACCGCCCTTGCCCAACTCAGCCGGCCCGAGGGGAGCGTGCGCACCAAGCGCCGCTCGATCAGCCCGCGCTCGCCGATGCAGGCGGCCTATCTCCAGGCGTTACTCGACAATGAGCTGGTGTTCGGCCTTGGGCCGGCAGGCACCGGAAAAACATACCTCGCGGTGGCCCAAGCGGTGGCGATGCTAACCGCCGGCCGGGTCGAGCGCATTATTTTGTCACGCCCGGCGGTGGAAGCGGGGGAAAAGCTTGGCTACCTGCCCGGCGATATCCGGGAAAAGGTCGACCCCTACCTCCGGCCGCTCTACGACGCACTTCACGATATGCTGCCGGCCGATCTGGTTGCCCGGCGCTTGGCCACCGGCGATATCGAGGTCGCACCCCTGGCCTTCATGCGCGGCCGGACCCTGGCCAACGCCTTCGTCATCCTCGATGAGGCCCAAAACACCACGCCGATGCAAATGAAGATGGCCCTCACCCGGCTGGGTGAGGGCGGACGAATGGCGGTCACCGGCGACTTGTCGCAAATTGATCTCGCGCCGGGCCAGCGCTCGGGCCTTGCCGATGCCCTCGAAATTCTTGGCGGCGTGCCGGGCGTTGGCAAAATTACCTTTAGCGACGGCGATGTGGTTCGGCACCCGCTGGTGGCGCGGATCGTGCGCGCCTACGACCAGCGCGATCTTGAACGGGAGAAAGCGCGGCATGGCTAACATCGACATCGTCCTCAACCGCGAGGCCGAGGGCTGGCCGGACGAGCTGGCGCGCGCGCTCGACGCTGCCGCCCGTTTGGTGCTGGCCGAATGCCTGACCACCAGCGCCGACACCATCGAGTTGGGCATCACCCTTGCCGATGATGAAACCGTGCAAGCGCTCAACCGTGACCACCGGGGCCAGGATAAGCCGACCAACGTGTTGTCGTTCCCCCTGACCGTCGGCGACTTTGAACCGGGGGCCCCCGGCGCACCGCTGTTGCTGGGCGACATTATCCTCGCCTTCGAGACTGTGGCCCGGGAGGCCGCCGAGCAAGGCAAAACTCTGCCCAATCACGCCCTTCATCTGGTGATCCACGGCACGCTTCACCTTTTGGGCCATGATCACGACACCGACGACGACGCCACGACCATGGAACGCCTCGAAACCGCCCTTATGGGTAAATTGGGGATCGCCGATCCCTATTCCTCCAGCCCCGAAAGACCATGACCGACATTCCCAGTAGTCGCGACGACGAGGCCGACGATCAAGGCTCGCTCTCCCAGCAATTTTCCGGCTGGCTGCGCGGAATTCTTCGAAGGCGCGGCGATAACACCCTGCGCGACGCCATCGAGGAGTTAATCGAGGAGGATAGCGGAGCGGGTGGCTCCCTCGATGCCGGCGAAAAAGTGCTGCTGGCCAATATCCTCAAGCTCCGCGACCGCACCGCCATCGACGCCATGGTGCCCCGCGCCGACATTGTGGCCATTGACATCGCGATGCCCCACCAAGAGTTGATCGCCCGCATCGCCGAGGAAGGTCACAGCCGGCTGCCGGTTTACCGCGACACCCTCGACGACGTGGTTGGCATTGTCCATATCAAGGACGTGATGGTTTGCATCGCCCTTGGCAAACAACTCAACCTTTCCGAAATCGCGCGTGAAGTTCAGATTGTGGCGCCCAGTATGCCGGTGCTCGATCTGCTGCTGCAAATGCGCCAAACCCGCCAGCACATGGCGCTGGTCATCGATGAGTTTGGCGGCATCGACGGGCTGGTGACCATCGAAGATCTGGTGGAAGAGATTGTCGGCGAGATCGAAGACGAACACGACGACGCCTCGCCGACCACGCTGATCGAACGGCCCGACAACACCCTGATCGCTAACGCCCGCATCTCGATCGAAGCGTTCGAGGAGCGGGTCGGACGGTTGCTCGAAGACGAAGACCGCCAGGATATCGACACCCTTGCCGGGCTGGTCGTGTTCATGGCCGGGCGCGTGCCGGGGCGGGGTGAGTTGCTTCAGCACCCTTCGGGCCTTGAGTTCGAGGTGCTCGACGCCGATCCCCGGCGGGTAAAAAGGGTTCGGGTCCGAAACGTTCCACAAAAACCGTCAGTGTCCACCGATGCCTGATTTTGCCCTTCTGGCCACCCGCCTCGCCAACACCACGCCCTGGCAACGGCGAGGCTTGGCCTTCCTGCTTGGCGCGCTGGCCACCCTCGCCCAGCCGCCGGTGGGCGCGGTGCCAATTCTGTTGATCAGCATTCCCGGCCTGCTCTGGCTGCTGGATGGCGTCAAGGGCGCTCGGGCCGCGTTCGAAACCGGATGGTGGTTCGGCTTCGGTTTTTTTGGTGTTGGGCTTTATTGGATCTCCTTTGCGCTGCTGGTGGACATCGCCTCGTTTTGGTGGTTGATGCCGGTGGCGCTGTGCGGCTTGCCGGCCGCATTGGCGCTGTTTATCGGTATCGTTTCGTATACGATATGGTGGTCGGGGCTTACAGCGCTGCCACGCGTGATCGCCTTCGCGCTGGCATGGACGGCGGCCGAATGGCTGCGCGGGCATCTTTTCACCGGCTTTCCCTGGCTGCTCGCCGGCTATGGCTGGGTCCCCTGGACCCCGGTGCTCCAGACCGCTGCCGTCACCGGGGTTTATGGGCTGAGCCTGCTGACCATGCTGGTGGCTGGCCTGCCGGCGCTGTTGGGCTGCCCGGCCACGCCCCGCCGCCACGCGCTTGGCTGGCTGGGCGGCGGGCTTGGACTCTTTGTAATGCTGGCGCTGGCGGGCTTGGCGCGGCTCGATAGTTCCGATACCGGAATGGTTGAGGGGGTGCGGCTCCGGTTGGTCCAGGCCAACGTCGCCCAATCTCTCAAATATGACCGGCGGGTCATCGAGGGTAATTTCAACCACCACCTCCAGCTCAGCCTCACGCCCAGCGCCACCCAGCCGACAACGGTGATCTGGCCGGAAACCGCGATCACCTTCTTTCTCAGCCAGGATGAGCGCCACCGCTATGCGCTGGCCGGTGCCGTGCCGCCGGGCGGGTTGATCCTGACCGGCGCGCCCCGGGCGACCATGGGCGAGCGGAACGTCGTTCAGTTCTGGAACAGCATGGAGGCGCTCGATTACACCGGCGCCATCGTCGGCAGCTATGATAAGGCGCATCTGGTGCCGTTTGGCGAGTATTTTCCCTGGCGGCACTGGTTGCCGGCGTGGGTCGTGACCATCGCCGCCGGACCGTCGGACTTTTCCCCCGGGCCGGGGCCACGCACGCTCCGCCTGCCCGGCCTGCCCCCGGTGAGCCCGCTGATTTGCTACGAGGCAATTTTCCCCGGCGCAGTGACCGACAGCGCCGACCGGCCCCAGTGGTTGCTCAACCTGACCAACGATGCGTGGTATGGTCAGTCGGTGGGTCCTCACCAGCATTTTGCCATCAGCCAGACCCGCGCGGTGGAAGAAGGCCTGCCGCTGGTCCGGGTGGCGAACACCGGGATTTCCGGCGTCGTCGACGCTTACGGCCGCATCACCGCCCGGCTCGGGCTGGGCCAGACCGGCTTTCTCGACGCCGAACTTCCCCGCGCCCTCCCCGCAGCCACGGTCTATGGCCGCTGGGGCGACGCCGTGCTGCTGGGGTTGGTGTTGCTCTCGGGGCTATTGCTGATCGTCTTTGCGCGGCGAGGGCGGATTAGCCCTTGACCCGCGCTGCATAGCTTGCAAAAAGAAGTGATTCGAACGCTCACGCCGAGGGAGCGCGTCGATCCCCCATCGTCCCCTCAACGCACCGAGGCATCCTGTGGCCAAACTTAACTACGTCTTCACCAGCGAGTCGGTTTCTGAAGGTCACCCGGACAAGGTCTGTGACCGTATCTCCGACGCGATTGTCGACTTGTTTCTCGCCGCTGAGCCCCTTGCCCGCGTCGCGGTTGAAACGCTCACCACCACCAACCTGATCGTGCTGGCCGGCGAAGTTCGCGGCCCCGCATCGATCACCCCCGCCAAGATCGAGGAAGTCGCCCGTCACGCCGTGAAGGAAATCGGCTACGAGCAAGCTGGCTTCCATTGGGAAAAGGCCGAAGTCCAGGTTCACGTTCACTCCCAGTCCGCCGATATCGCGGTGGGTGTCGACGCCGCCGGCAACAAGGACGAAGGCGCGGGCGACCAAGGCATTATGTTCGGGTATGCCTGCAACGAGACCCCGGTGCTGATGCCGGCGCCGATTTATTTCGCCCACAACATTCTCCAGTCGTTGGCCGAAGCCCGCCACTCCGGCGCGGCCCCGGGGCTCGGGCCTGATTCCAAGAGCCAGGTCACGCTCCAATACGTCAACGGCAAGCCGGTTGGCGCCACCTCCATCGTGGTGTCCACCCAGCATGGCGAGGCGCTGAGCCAGGAAGAAGTGCGCGAGATTGTTCGTCCGCACGTTCTTAACGTGATGCCGGCGGGCTGGATGTGCCCGGAGGAAGCCTTCTACGTCAACCCGACCGGCCGCTTCGTGATCGGCGGGCCAGACGGCGACTCGGGCCTCACGGGACGCAAAATTATCGTGGACACTTACGGCGGTGCTGCTCCCCACGGCGGCGGCGCGTTTTCCGGCAAGGACCCGACCAAGGTCGACCGGTCGGCCGCCTATGCGTCGCGCTATCTTGCCAAGAACGTCGTGGCCGCTGGTCTCGCCGACAAGGTGACGATCCAGCTCGCTTACGCCATCGGCGTCTCGAAGCCGCTTTCGGTCTATATCGATACCCACGGCACCGGCAATGTCTGTGAAGACAAACTGGCGGTGATTCTCCAGCGCTTGGTGGATCTCAGCCCACGCGGTATCCGCACCCATCTCGGCCTTAACAAGCCGATCTACGCCCGCACCGCCGCCTACGGCCACTTTGGCCGTGCGCCGGATGCCGATGGTGGCTTCTCGTGGGAGCGCACGGATCTGGTCGATGAACTGAAGTCTGCCTTCGTGGTATAATCGCCTGAACTGTTCAATAAAGGCCCAGGGGGTTGTGCCTCCTGGGCTTTTTTCTTGCCCGGATTTTCCACCCATGACCCAGCGTTTGCAGCTCTATGGCCGCCGTCACGGCCGCCCGCTTCGCCGCCACCGGTCCGAGCTGCTCGAATCCTTGCTGCCGCAGGTGGCCTTGGAGCGACCGGAGCCGGGGACCAGCCTTTCGCCCGCCCCCCTCTTCGACGCTCCCGTCAGCGATGTTTGGTTGGAGATTGGCTTTGGCGGCGGCGAGCATCTGGCGGCTCAGGCGGTGGCCAACCCCGAGATTGGGTTTATCGGCTGCGAGCCCTTCATCAACGGCGTTGCCGGGCTGCTCAGCCACATCGACCATGAGGGCCTGACCGGGCGGGTGCGGGTGCTGGCCGACGACGCCCGCTTTTTGCTCGATGCCTTGCCCGACGCCAGCATTGGCCGCTGCTTTGTGCTGTTCGCCGACCCGTGGCCGAAGCGGCGCCACTGGGAGCGGCGCTTCATTGGCCCCGAAAACCTCGTGCGGCTGGCGCGGGTGCTGAAAGACGGCGCCGAGCTACGTCTTGCCAGCGACGACCCCGGCCTGATCACCTGGATGCTGGAGCACACCTGGCGCCACCCGGCGTTTGAGTGGCTGGCCCGTTCTGCCGAAGACTGGCGCGCCCGGCCAGCCGATTGGCCCCAGACCCGCTACGAGCAAAAAGCGCTGATTGCCGGCCGCACCCCGGTCTTCCTCTGCTTCAAGCGCCGAGACCGCTCAGCATAAACGCGCGCAGCTCCGGCGTTACCTCGGGCTTCACGCCAAACCAAGCCTCGAAACCCGGCACCGCTTGGTGCAGCAACATGCCCAAACCATCGACAATCGGGTTGCCCCGTGCCCGTGCCGCCGCGAGCAGAGGCGTGATCAAAGGCGTATAAACAATATCAGTGACCACCGCGCTGGTCGGCAGCCGGGTCAAATCCAGCTCCAGAGGCGGCTGGCCGGTCATGCCGAGGCTGGTGGTGTTGACCAGCAAGGTTACATCGTCCAGCTCTGGCTCCGACACCACGCGGATCGGGCCGCCAATATCCCGCGCCAACGCCTCAGCCTTAGCCCTGGTGCGGTTATAAAGGCGGATTTCAGGTGCATGAAGAAATATCAATGAAGCCACGACCGCCCGTGCAGCCCCCCCAGCTCCAACAACCATCGCCGGTCCCGCACTTGCTTGCCAGCCAGGGGCACCATTGGCCACGTTCCCAAAAAACCCAACATGATCCGTGTTGTGACCGACAAGCTTGCCGTTTTCACCAACCACAATGGTATTGACCGCACCAATCAGCTTGGCGTCTAGCGACACCTCGTCCATCAGCCGAAACGCCACCTCCTTATAGGGCACGGTGACGTTGACGCCGCGAAACCCCAAGGCGGGGAGCGCCCGGAGAGCGGCCTCGATTTGATCCGGCGGCACTGCCAGCGGCAGATAGGCGCCATCGATCTGGTATTTATCCAGCCAATAGCCATGCAGCCGGGGCGAGCGGGAATGACTGACCGGCCAACCGATCACGCCAGCAACCCTGGCCTTGCCGGTAATGATCATGATTCCAACTCCCCCAGCCCGCGCAAGGCTTCCAGCAGTGGCAAAAGCGGCATTCCCAAAATCACAAAATGGTCGCCCTCGACCCGGGAAAAAAGCTGCAAGCCCACCCCCTCGATGCGGTAACACCCCACGGTGTGGCAAACTTCGTCGCCAACCTCGGCCAAATACTGATCGAGAAACGCTTCGCTAAAGGCGCGCATCGTCAAACGGGCCACCTCGGCGCAGCGCCACAGCACGGCGCCGTCGCGCATGACCACCACCGCCGAAATCAACCGGTGCGTGCGCCCGCGCAGGGCCAAAAGCTGCTCCCGCGCCTCTTTGGCCGAGGCTGGCTTATCGAACCACACCACCTCGCACACCAACATCTGGTCGGCACCAATCACCAGTGCGCCGGGGTGGCGCCGCGCAACCTCTGTCGCCTTTGCTTCCGCCACCATGAGCGCACGATCATTATCGGCACCGCGCGCGCACTGTTTTACCGCCGCCTCATCCACCAAAGCAGCGCAAGAGGTTAGGGCAACGCCGGCCCGGTCCAGCATTTGCCGACGCGCAGCCGAGGCTGAAGCCAAAATTATCATCAAGGTTCCTGCGTGCTGCGGTGCTGAGATAGCAGCATCAAAATTTCGGCGGCGGTCTCCTCGATCGAGCGGCGGGAGACATCAATCACCGGCCACCCCTTGCGCGCAAAAAACCGCCGGGCTTCGATAACCTCCTGCTTGATGGTATCGTGATCAACATAATTGCTTTCAACCGAGGGATTGAGCAAGCGCAGCCGGGTCCGCCGAATTTGCAGCAGACGGTCTGGATCGTTGGTCAAGCCAACCACCAGCGGGTTCACAATCTGATCAAGCTCAGGCGGCAACGGGCAGCCCGGCACGTAAGGCACGTTGGCGGCCTTAACACCCCGATTTGCCAGGTAAATACATGTCGGCGATTTCGAGGTCCGCGACACCCCGACCAACACCACGTCCGCCTCGTGCAACTCCCAGGTGGCCTGACCGTCATCGTGAACCAGCGCGAAATCCATCGCATCCATGCGGCTGAAATACTCGGCATCAAGCATGTGCTGCCGGCCCGGTTGGCGCTGGGACTCGGTGCCCAGATACGTGCCCAACGCGCTGATCAACGGATCGAGCACCGAAACACACGGAGTTTGGCTGTCGCGGCAAAAATCTTCGAGTCGCCGCCGCAACGCCTCATCGACCAACGTGAACATCACCAGCCCTGGGTTCGTACGAATACCCTCTAGCACCATATCCAACTGCCTATGAGTGCGAACAAGGTTCCATAAATGTTCATTTGGAAGAACATCATCAAACTGGCTAACGCAGGCACGAGCAATACTGTTAACCGTTTCTCCGGTTGCGTCGGATATCAAATGGACGTGAAAATTTCGCATTATCCACAGGCCCCTGTGATTAACCCGGTCGCTTCTGGGGATAAGTTTGGGCGACCAAATTTTATCCCCACCCGTCGACACGTTCCAACCCCTCTTGTACCCAACGGGATATCTCCCCGCCACTCTTTTGCATACTGTGAGCAACTCTGAGCACGGCCGAGTTATCCCCAGGATTCACACCCCCGAAAACCGGGCGCAAACCCTCACTACCGGCACGGTCACCCTCATAATCATCCACAGTTTTCCAATGAGGCCAAACCACCGAGTCGAATTGGGGACAAAAATGCCGCCTCACGGTTATCCACAGCTTCCACAGGCATCCACTATCCACTACAATAAACTTTATAAAAAAAAGAAAGTAAGAAGGGGATTGCGTTTTCCCCACCAACTTGGCTTTCATGTCGCTAATTCGTGGGGTCGAGAGTTTGTTAAGCTAGCCAGTGGATGATGTGATGCTCGATGCAGAGAAGCCCTTTTTAGCCGCCCTTGCCGGCCAAATCCTTGACCGTCCCCCCTTTTGGTTTATGCGCCAAGCCGGTCGTTACCTGCCTGAATACCGTAAGGTACGCCAACAGGCTGGTAGCTTCATCAATCTATGCTTATCCCCCGAACGCGCTTGCGAGGTTACGTTACAACCGTTACGTCGCTATAACATGGACGCTGCTATTTTATTTTCAGATATTTTGATGGTCCCCTACGGCCTGACCCAAAAACTTGATTATCTGGAAGGGGAAGGGCCAAAACTTGAGCCTGTGCGATGCACAAATGACCTAAAGCGACTAAAGCGAGATAATTTTCACGAAATTTTGGCACCGATTTACCAAACTGTGAGGTTGGTATCATCGGCTCTCCCCCCTTCTACAAGTTTGATTGGCTTTGCAGGCTCACCATGGACTGTCGCTTGTTATATGGTTCAAGGTGGTGGCTCAAAAGAATGGGATAAGGTAAAGGCTTTTGCTTACCAGGATAGAGCTGGGTTTGATAGCCTGATTGATCTCCTGGTCGATATGACGATTGAATATTTAGAACGACAGATCGACGCTGGCGCAAACGCGGTTCAGTTATTCGATAGCTGGGCCGGCGTTCTTCCGGCCAGCTATTTCAGGCGCTATGTGATGGCTCCAACGGCCCGGATCGTGACGGCTTTAAAAGCGCGTTACCCCCATATCCCGATAATTGGCTTTCCGCGTAACTCCGGTGCAATGATTGAAGAGTATACGCAAGAGACCGGAATTGACGCGGTGGCTTTGGATACGACAATTTGCCCCCGGTGGGCCGCGCATAAGCTTCAGTGTCATCGCCCCGTTCAAGGAAACCTCGATCCTATCTTATTATTAACCGGGGGCGATGCGATGCGAATAGAGACCGACACGATTTTGCGCGCATTAAGTGGTGGGCCATTTATCTTCAATCTTGGGCATGGTGTCACCCAGGAAACCTCACCCGAGATGGTCGCCGAGCTTTCCAATTTAATTCGGTCTTGGCCTGATCGTCGATGAGCAAACCACAAGAAAAACTGGCGGTAATATTATTTTCAATGGGCGGTCCCGATTCATTGGCCGCTGTGCAACCATTTTTGTTTAATCTCTTTAACGATCCGGCGATTATTCGGCTTAGTGGCCTGCCACGTCGCTTGCTGGCGGAATTTATATCGAGAAAGCGCGCAAAGCCAGCAACCGAAATATACCGTCACCTTGGTGGCCGCTCACCGTTATTGGAAAATTCACTTGCTCAAGCTAATGCGCTCGAAGCAGCGCTGGGCCAGCAGGAGAGCATCCGAACCTTCGTCGTTATGCGCTATTGGCATCCATTTGCGGATGAGGTGGTGCAAAAAGTTAAGGCGTTTGATCCTGACCGTATCGTGTTGTTGCCCCTCTATCCGCAATGGTCGACCACCACCTCGGCCTCATCGGTTACCGATTGGCAGCGGGCATGTCGAAAGGTTGGACTCAAAAAGCCGACACGGACGGTGTGTTGCTATCCCACCGAGCCCGGTTTTATTCGCGCGATGGTTGGCTTGATCCAACCGCTTTACCAGGCCGCCGCCAATCATGGCCCGACCCGTGTGCTCTTTTCCGCCCATGGCTTGCCGGAAAAGATCGTCAAGGCTGGTGACCACTATCAATGGCAATGTGAGCAGACTGCGGCAGCGCTGGTGGCGGGTTTGGGTATTCCGTCCCTTGATTGGGTGAACTGCTATCAGAGCCGGGTCGGACCGCTAAAATGGATCGGGCCTGAAACCAGCGACGAAATTGTTCGCGCCGGCCGGGACGGTGTGGCGGTGGTCGTAGTGCCGATTGCGTTCGTCTCTGAACACTCGGAAACATTGGTTGAACTTGATATCGACTATCGAAAAGTGGCGGAAGACGCTAACGTGCCCGCCTATTTGCGTGCGCCGACCGTGGGCGTTACTCCGGCATTTATTGATGGCCTTGCTCAATTGGTGGTGAGTGAGAACAAAAATGTGTCTGGTCTTTGTAAGTTAAATGGGTTTCAGTCATGTTGTGGGGAGACTTTATGAGTTACGAAGTTATAAAATCATTTCATATTGTAAGTGTTATATCATGGATGGCCGGGTTATTTTACCTGCCAAGACTCTTCGTTTATCATGCTGATGCGGTGATCGGGTCGGAGCTTTCTGAAACGTTTAAGATTATGGAGTGGAGACTTTATCGGTTTATCATGGGACCCGCCAGCGTTGCCACTTGGGTCTTTGGACTCTGGTTGGTGGTGCTGATTCCGGCGTATCTTTATGAGCCTTGGTTTATCATCAAGGCGGTGTTTGTTACGATCCTGACCACGCTTCACCACATTATGGGCCAATGGCGGTTGGCGTTCGCCGAAGATCGGAACCTTCATTCTCAGCGCTATTTCAGGATCGCCAACGAACTTCCCACCCTGTGCCTATTGGTGATCGTGTTTATGGTGGTTTTGAAACCATTCCAATAGGGGGAGCGCCCGAGAGTTCCCGTTGACTTGGGGCGGGGAATCCGATACCCATGGGCTCAGCGGGCCATCTTATCTCCCTCAGCGCGTCTCCTAAGCGACGCGGCCCGAACGTCTCTCCAGTTTTGCTTTCGGACTGGCTACAGAGCGTTTATTTCTGCCTCCCGGTTTTATAATCTTTCCTGAAGTTTTCCTGTCGCAGGTCCGTGATGAATCTCCAAGAGTTGAAGTGCAAGACGCCGGCTGAATTGCTGGCGTTCGCTGAAGAGTTGCAAATTGAGAACGCCAGCACTCTGCGCAAGCAGGATATGATGTTCGCTATTTTGCAGCGGATGGCGGAAAACGATGTCCCTATTTATGGTGATGGGGTACTCGAGATTCTCCAGGATGGTTTTGGCTTTTTGCGCTCGCCTGAGGCCAATTATCTTGCTGGTCCGGACGATATCTATGTATCACCCACGCAAGTGCGACGATTTGGGTTGCGCACCGGCGATACCGTTGAAGGCCAAATCAAGTCGCCCAAAGATGGCGAGCGCTATTTTGCCTTGCTCAAGGTCAATAGTATCAACTTCGATACTCCCGATAAAGTTCGGCACCGCATCAATTTTGATAATTTGACTCCGCTTTATCCCGAACAACGGCTCAAGCTAGAAACCGAAGATCCGACAAAAAAGAATTATACCTGTCGGGTTATCGACTTGGTGGCTACGCTCGGTAAGGGTCAGCGGGCTTTGATCGTGGCGCCGCCGCGGACCGGCAAGACGGTGATGCTTCAGAACATTGCGCACTCGATCGCGCAGAATCATCCTGAGGTCTATCTGATCGTTTTGCTGATCGATGAGCGGCCGGAAGAAGTGACCGATATGGCCCGATCGGTTCGGGGCGAGGTTGTGAGTTCGACCTTCGATGAACCGGCGGTGCGCCATGTTCAGGTTGCCGAAATGGTGATCGAGAAGGCCAAGCGGTTGGTGGAACACAAGCGCGATGTGGTGATCTTACTCGACAGCATCACTCGTCTCGCCCGGGCCTACAACACCGTGGTGCCGAGTTCTGGTAAAGTGTTGACTGGCGGCGTAGACGCGAACGCACTGCAACGCCCCAAGCGCTTCTTTGGCGCGGCGCGTAACATTGAAGAGGGCGGCTCGCTAACCATCATCGCCACGGCGTTGATCGATACCGGCAGCCGGATGGATGAAGTGATTTTCGAAGAGTTCAAGGGGACTGGCAACTCGGAAATCATTCTCGACCGCAAGCTTTCCGACAAGCGGACATTCCCGGCCATCGACATCACCAAGTCGGGTACGCGGAAAGAAGAGCTGCTGGTCGATCGTGCGACGATTTCGAAAATGTGGGTCTTGCGGCGGATCTTGATGCCGATGGGCGTTACCGATGCGGTGGACTTCCTGGTCGATAAGTTGAAGCACACCAAAAATAATGGCGATTTCTTCGAGTCGATGAACCAATAGGGCACTCGACTGGGGCATAAAAAAGGGGGGCTCGCCGGCCCCCCTTTTTTTGTTTCCTCCACCGCAATGGGCTATTGCATGTGCTGGCGGCGGTAGAGATCGGCAAAATCGATTGGGTTGATCAAGAGCTGGGGGAAGCCGCCGTTGCGGATGGCATCGGCAACAATGTTGCGCACGAACGGGAACAGCAAGCGCGGCCCTTCGATCAACAGGACCGGGCCATGATGCTCAACCGGGATGCCGGTGAGCTGGAATAGCCCGGCGTAGGTCACCTCGGTGAGGAAAATCACGTCGGCGCCGGCTTTGGCTTCAACCCGCAGTGTGAGGACCACCTCATGGACGCCTTCAGCGGCGGCGCTGCTCTTGACATCGATATGAACCGAAACGTCGGGAGCGGGTTGGCCAGCCATCAGGCTTTGGGGTGCGCGCGGGTTTTCAAACGACAGGTCTTTAAGATACTGCGCAAGAATGGCGATCGGCAGCGCGCTCGGTTGGCTGTCCCCGGCCCCGTTGGAGCCGTTGGATTTGGCAGCGCCATCGTCGGGCTGGTCGGATGAAGTGGTCATCGGGCAAATAACTCCGGGACGGTAAGCGGTTAAGCACGAACGTGTCGCAACGAGCTAGCACGGATAGGCGGCCGTCGGCAACGGACTCCCGTCCAGAGTGGGGGCCTTCCGTTACGAGTGGGCCATCAAGAGCGGGGCGGCAGGTCTTCAAATTCAACGTCAATTACGGTTGGCTTGTCGGCGATTGGGGGCGCGGGGTTGGTGGGCGGTGACGGCTCAGTCTGCTTGAATTGGGTGCGGACATGAAACTGCCCGCCAGCGTAGGCGCGGTAGCGACCAATCAGCCAGCCGCCAACCAGCCTGCGGGTAAAGGGCACCAACAGAGCGAGCCCGGCAAGGGTCGTGACCAGGCCGGGCAGCAGCAACAAAAGACCGGCCGCCGCAAGCCAGAGCGTTTCAATGATTTCGGAAATCGGCGATTGCCCTTGTTCCATCATCAGTTGGATGCGGGTAAGGGTGGTGACGCCTTGTGCCCGGAGCAGGAGCGCGCCGAAGGCCGAGCTTGCGATCAGCAGCAATAAAGCCGACCAGAATCCGAAAACATCACAAAGGAAGCCGAACACGATCAGTTCGGCAACCATGATAAAGAGAATGGGTGTGCGCAGGGCCATGG
Organism: uncultured Rhodospirillales bacterium; assembly: GCA_903931735.1. GTDB lineage: Bacteria > Pseudomonadota > Alphaproteobacteria > Azospirillales > Azospirillaceae > BOG-933. The sequence goes on along the minus strand of CAIZDL010000261.1, from coordinate 7,140 downwards.
CTGTCCTTGCTCTTTCGCGCGCCGGGGCCTATTTAGGGTCCGAGAGCGCGGCTGGAGGCGGTCCCGCCGTCCTGTGGCAGGGGGCCTGTAGCAGGGGGCGGTGCGTTAGAGGTAAAGCCCTTCTGCGGCAGGGTCTAGCTTGAACCCGTTGGGACGAGGACTATGGGCGAAGGATTCTTCGGTTTGGACATTATCGTCTTCGCATTGATCGCCGGTTTCCTGGTTTACCGCTTAAGGAGCGTTCTCGGACGCCGACATGGAGAGGAGCGCCCGCGCCCCAATCCATTCGCGATCGACCGTGGCGCCGAAGGGGTGCCGGATAATGTCATTCCTATGCCCGATCGGGGGCGGGGCGGGGTCGACTCGAGCGCCACCGATCAGGATCAGGCTTTTTCACTCGCGGCCGGGTTGGCGCGGGTCAAGGCGGCGGACCCCGGCTTTGAGGAAAAGTCGTTCCTTCAAGGGGCGCGCGGAGCGTTCAGCATGATCGTCGGCGCTTACGCTGGCGGGGATACCGGGGTGTTGCGTCCCTTGCTGAGCGACCCGGTTTATGAAAGCTTCGCTGCTGAAATTCAGCGGCGGGTTGCGGCCGGCGAGCGGCATGAAACCACAATCGAGCGGGTTAAAGACGCCGACGTTCTGGAAGCCGGGGTCGATGGCCGGATGGCGTTGGTGACGGTGAAGTTTGTGAGCGATCAGGTCATGACCACTCATGGCCCAGATGGCAAACTGATCGATGGTGATCCCGATCGGCTGCTGGAAATTATCGATATCTGGACCTTTGCCCGGGATACGCGGGGGGGCAACCCCAACTGGTCTTTGGTTGAAACCCGCATTCCGAATTAAGCGGTGAGTCAAGCAGCGGTCCGACACCCAGAGTTAGGGCGGCGGCTGGCGGTTTTTAGAGCGGGGTGCGAAAGGGGGACCCACCCGGCAGCGTTGACCCGCTCTAAAAACAGAAAATTAGAGCAACAGGCTCTCAGCGCTGGCAAGTCCTCAGTCGGTGGTCAGCCGGCGCAAAACATCGTCCAACTGGTCAAGCGACTTGTAATGAATGGTGAGGGAGCCGCCCTTGCCACGGGTGGCGATCAGCACCTTTAGCCCCAATTGTTCCGATAGGCTGTCTTCAAGGCTGAGCAAGTCGGCGTCCTTCTCGGCCGCCGATCTTGATGCAACAGACTCGGGACGGGCGGCGGCAAGGTCCTGGGCCTTCGCCAACGCCTCGGTTTGGCGGACGTTCAAGCCATCGGCCACCACCTTTTCGGCCAACGCCACCGGGTTGATGGCGGTGAGCAGCGCCCGGGCGTGACCGGCGGTGAGTTTGCCATCGTCCAGCATCGTTTTAATCTGGTCGGGCAGCGCCATCAGGCGCAGCGTGTTGGCGATGTGGCTGCGGCTTTTCCCGAGGGAGCGCGCCAAATCCTCCTGGGTGTGTTGAAATTCGTCGAGCAACCGACGATAGCCCTCGGCCTCTTCCAGGGCTGTGAGGTCCTGGCGCTGAACGTTTTCGATGATCGAGAGTTCCAGCGCCTCGCGGTCGGTAAGATCGCGGACCACAACCGGGACCTCGTGCAGGCCACCGGCCTGGGCCGCGCGCCAGCGGCGTTCGCCCGCGATAATTTCAAAAGCGTTGGCCCGGTCGGGGTGCTTGCGGACAAGTAATGGTTGTATAATACCCTTTTCCTTGACCGACTGGGTGAGTTCGGCGATTGAGGTTTCATCGAACCTGCGGCGCGGCTGGAAACGGCCGGGGTGGAGAAACTCGACCGGAATTTGTTTGGTTTGCCGGGCGCGATCGAGGGAGGTATAGTCTTCGCTGGCTTCGCCAAAGAGGGCCGAAAGGCCCCGGCCCAGACTGCCCCGTTTGCCGCCTTCGGACTTTTTCGTGTCTTCGCTCACGCCGCTACCCTTTTATGTTCGCGTTTTAAGACTTCACCAGCGAGATGAAGATAGGCTTGGCTGCCAGGGCAGCGCATATCATAAATGATCGCCGGCTTGCCATAAGACGGTGCCTCCGACACTCGGACATTACGGGGAATCACGGTGTCGTAGACCTTCTCCCCAAAAAAGCCGCGCACGTCGGCGGCAACCGACTCCGAAAGATTATTCCGCTTATCAAACATCGTGAGCACCACGCCTTGAATGTCGAGGGCGGGGTTGAAGGTGCGCTTGACACGCTCGATGGTCCGCACCAAGTGGCTAAGCCCCTCTAGGGCATAAAACTCGCATTGCAGCGGTACCAGCACGGCATCGGCCGCGACGAGGGCATTCAGCGTGAGCAGTCCGAGCGCTGGCGGGCAATCGATCAACACGTAATCAAAGGCGATGCTGGTTTTGCGCAGCGCAGTGCGCAACCGGAATTCTCGATTTTCCACGTTGACCAACTCGACTTCGGCGCCGGAAAGCTCAACCGAAGAGGTGACCACCCACAAGTCGGGGATGGGCGAGGCGGTCACCACGGCATCGAGGCTCACATCTTCGAACAACAGATCATAGCTTCCGGCATTGCGCTTATTGCGCGGGATGCCGAGGCCGGTTGAAGCGTTGCCCTGGGGGTCAAAATCGATGACCAGCACCTTTTTGCCCACGGCCGCCAGAGCGGTGGCGAGGTTAATCGCAGTAGTGGTTTTCCCGACCCCGCCCTTTTGATTGGCGACGGCGATAATACGACATCGTGACATGGTGGCCTCCTGGCCGGACGGTTGCCTTAGGTGGGCGATATCGCGCTGAGGCGTAGGATGGCACCCGAGGGATCGGCTATGCTCTCGAACCGTTCGACGGTCATTGCCCGTCGGCAGCAGGCTAGCTCGCCCTCGACCTTACCGCCCTTGAGAAAGAGGCAAACCCCTCTCGGACCAAGCAATGGTAGCGCATACTCGATAAGGGGCGCAAGGGGGGCTAACGCGCGGGCGGTCACAACATCGGCTTGAATGTCGACAATCGCCTCGATCCGCGCGGGGTGCAGGGTTGGCTTAACCTCGGTGGCCGCCGCGACCGTCCGCAAAAACGCAACCTTGCGTTGGTCACTCTCGACTAAATGGACCTGGGGAACGCCGAGAATCGCCAGTACCAAGCCGGGGAAGCCGGCGCCGCTGCCCAGGTCGGCAATGGTTTGCGTCGCTCCCGGCAGATAGCGGAAAAGCTGGGCCGAATCGAGAAAGTGGCGCCGCCAGGGGTCGCGGAGCGTCGCGTTGCTCACCAAGTTGATTCGCGGTTGCCATTTAATTAGGTGCGTTAGGTAAGTGTCGAGTCGGGCCATTGTTTCACGTGAAACGCCGGTCACGGTCTGGAACGCCTCGGCGGTAAGCGGGGGGAGAAGATTAGGAAGCATCAAAACCCTCCAACCGCGCCGGACGCCGCTTCACATGGCGAAGCAGCGTCGTCATGGCTGCCGCTGTCACGCCGGGAATGCGGGCCGCTGCCCCCAGCGTTGCGGGCTGGGCCTGTTGAAGCTTTTGCCGAACCTCGGTTGATAGGCTGCCGATGGCGTTATAGTCGATGGTCGCAGGCAACGCCAACGCTTCATCCTTGCGAAACGCGCGAATATCGGTCTCCTGGCGTTGCAGATAGCCGGCATATTTCCCGTCGGTTTCGATTTGCTCCCCGACGGCGGCAGGGAACTGGCCGAGATCGGGCCAAAGGCGCGCCAACTCGGCCAGGGTGATATCCGGGTATCGAAGCAGGTCGGTGGCGCTGCGTCGAATGCCGTCTTGGTTGACGGCCAGACCAGCGCGTTTTAGCTCGGTCGGTGTGCCGCCCAACCATGCCATTCGGGTGCGGGCGGATTCAAGGGCGGTTGCGAAGCTGCTAAAGTGCTTTGCTCGTTCGGCGCCGACGCAACCAAGCGCGAGCCCGCGCGTGGTTAGCCTTTGATCGGCATTGTCAGCCCGGAGCAGCAGTCGATATTCGGCGCGCGAGGTGAACATCCGGTAGGGCTCGCTGGTGCCTTGGGTAACCAAATCATCGATCATCACCCCAATGTAGGCTTCGGCGCGGTCGATAACGAAGGGCTCGGCTGTTCTCCCGGTTCCCCAGCTGGCAGCAACGCTGATTGCGGCGTTGAGCCCGGCGATCAGCCCTTGGGCGGCGGCTTCTTCGTAGCCGGTGGTGCCATTGATTTGTCCGGCGAGAAAGAGCCGTGGGACGCGGCGGGTCTCTAGTGAAGGCGTTAGCTCGCGCGGGTCGATATAATCATATTCGATCGCGTAGCCTGGCCGAAGCATGACGACCTTCTCCAGCCCCGGGATCATCGGCAAAATGGCCTCTTGAATATCCCGGGGCAGTGAGGTCGAAATGCCGTTGGGATATACCGTGTCGTCATCCAGTCCTTCAGGCTCTAGAAATATCTGGTGGCGCTCCTTATCGGCGAAGCGCACCACCTTATCCTCGATCGAGGGGCAATAACGGGGGCCGACGCCGGTAATTTGCCCGGTATAGAGCGGTGCGCGCGCGAGATTGGCGCGAATAAGCGCGTGAACCGAGGGCGTCGTCCAGGTTACGCCGCAGGGCAGTTGTGGGTTGGTGATTTTTTCCGTCAGGGTCGAAAAAGGCTGGGGCGGATCATCACCCGGCTGGCTCTCGATGCTGGCCCAATTGATGCTCCGGCCAGAAAGGCGCGGGGGTGTGCCGGTCTTTAGTCTGCCGAGGGTAAATCCCAGCCGAGTCAACGCCGCCGACAATCCAAGCGAGGGGGGCTCGCCGATACGACCGGCAGGGTGGGTGTCGGCCCCGATGTGGATCAGGCCGCGCAAAAAAGTCCCGGTGGTGATCACCACCGCGCCGGCGGCTATCTCGGTTCCCTCTGCCGTTATTACACCGCAGATGGTTCCACTAGCGTCGGTTACTAAATCTTCCGCCGTGCCAGCGAGAATATCGAGTCCGGGCTGGTCATCTAACAGCGCGCGCATTGCCTGACGATAGAGTTTGCGGTCGGCTTGTGCCCGAGGTCCCCGCACCGCCGGGCCTTTGCTTTTGTTTAAGATGCGAAATTGAATTCCTGCCTTGTCGATGGCGCGGCCCATCAGGCCGTCTAGCGCGTCGACCTCTTTCACTAGGTGCCCTTTTGCCAGGCCACCAATTGCCGGGTTACACGACATCTCGCCAATGGTGTCGAGGCGGTGTGTGAGTAACAGGGTGCGCGCGCCCAATCGGGCCGCAGCCGCCGCGGCCTCACAGCCAGCATGGCCGGCGCCGATCACAATCACGTCGTAACGGATCATAGCGTTGGTGATCCCCGGACAATGTTTCACGTGAAACGTCACTTCCCGATACAGAAGTCACGAAATATTACATCGAGCACCTCGTCGATCGCGACCCGGCCGGTGATGCGACCAAGGGCGCGGGTGGCAAGGCGAACATCCTCCGCGGCAAGCTCGGGCAATGACGCGCTTTCCGCTCGCCGCAAGGCTCCGAGGCAGTCTTTGAGGGCGAGACGATGCCGGGCTCGCGTCAGAGTTGGGCGCCCGCCGGTGTCCGCCAAACGGGCGGCGAGGGCGGTTAGGCCGGCGATTAACTCCGGCAGCCCCGCACCCGAGAGAACCGAGACCGCGTAAGCAGCTTTAGTCCCAACCATGGGGGCAACAATGCCGTGCCGATCTAGCTTGTTAACGACGACCAAGGTTGCATCGTCGATGAGGTGTTCGGTGGCCGGGTCGCGGTGGGGCCATAGCGCGCCATCGAATATCGCGAGTTTTATGTCAGCATGAGCGGCGCGGTCGCGGGCTCGGCGGATGCCTTCTTGTTCGATTTCGTCGGTACTTTCGCGAAGGCCGGCAGTATCGGCAACAATTAGGGGGTAGCCGCCTAAATCCAAATGAACCTCGATAACATCGCGAGTGGTGCCGGATTGGGCGGAAACGATTGCAGCCTCGCGCCGTGCCAGAGCGTTTAACAGGCTGGATTTACCGGCGTTGGGTGGCCCAATGATGGCCACTGACAGGCCGCTGCGCAACCGTTCGCCCCGTCGGCCATCGTTGAGATGGTCTGCGAGATCCCCACTCAACCGCACAAGCTCCGCCCGTGCGTCGGCGTCGAGGGTCTCGGGCAGGTCTTCTTCGGGGAAGTCGATTCCGGCTTCGATATGGGCGAGCAGGCGGACCAGCCGAGCGCGCCAGCCTTCATAGAGCCGCCCCAACGTGCCGCCGTGTTGTTCCAGTGCGAGACGGCGCTGAGACGCGGTTTCGGCGTCGACCAAATCGGCGATGGCTTCGGCTTCAGTAAGATCGAGTTTGTGGTTTTCGAAGGCGCGACGGGTGAATTCCCCAGGCTCGGCGGCGCGCAGGCCCGGCTCGGCGCCGAGCGCCTCGACCACGCCGTCGATAACCGCCCGCCCTCCGTGAAGGTGCAACTCGGCGAGGTCCTCCCCGGTTTGGCTGTGGGGCGCGGGAAACCACAGCACTAAGGCGCGGTCGAGCAGCTCCAAGGTCTTGGGGTGGCGCAAGGCGGTGAGGGTTGCGGCGCGCGGCGTGGGCGGGACCCGGCCGGTAAGCGCCGAAAGGGCGGCCCCGGCGGCCGGCCCGGAGAGGCGCAACACGGCGATTGCGGCCCGGCCCCGGCCGCTTGCAAGCGCAAAAATGGTGTCAACCAGCATTGCCTATCTCGGCTTATGGTGTTGACCCAAAGGCTCCTCGCCCCGGTCGGGAAGGAGCAGCCGCGTCACGCGCTTCCCCACAATGAGATGGGTCTCTAAAATCTCCAGCAGATCGGCGTCACTGCCAAAGCTGTACCAAACGCCTTCGGGATACACCACCACCACCGGCTCGTGGCGGCAGCGGTGCAGGCAGCCGGCCATGTTAACGCGGATTTCTTTGCTCAGCCCGCGCTCTTTGACCACCGCCTTAAGGCTTTTGGCCATGGCGTCGGCATCGAAGTGCCCGCAGCCCCGGCGCTGATAATCCTCATCCCGTTTATGGGTGCAAAAGAAGAGGTGGGCGCGGTAGTAAGGGGCTGGCTCGCTCATAACCGGGGCTCCGAGTTGACTGATAGGGTCTGCCATTATAGATAGCTTATCTTGGGGAGGAAACTAACCGTCATGTCGAATTTGCCTGTGGCCGTTAATCAGATGGCGGGGGAAACCAGCCCCTATCTGCTTCAGCATAAAGATAACCCGGTCCATTGGCAGATTTGGGGGCCGGCGGCGTT
>CAIZDL010000260.1 GCA_903931735.1 uncultured Rhodospirillales bacterium | reverse complement strand
CTTCTACCCGTTCAATGCCTTCAGATCATTGCTGGGGATCGCGGGCGGGGCTGAGGCGCCGACCTACGCTGAACTCTACTCCGGCGATTGGGCGCACCCAACATGTAGTGGGTGTCTGCGTTAACCGGATAGGCAAGAATCGTTGGTCTCAGATCTTGGGGCTGGTCAGGCCGTCGTTACCGATACGTCGCTGGCGGCCCGGATTGATCCGCCGACCCACCAGGATATGGTGGTGCTGCAACGCCGGATCGGGATTTTGTTCAACCGTAATGTTGGCGAGATGTTGGCGCTTCTTCAGCTTGCCGCCGCCGGTAATTTGGCGGCCGGGCTGCTGAACGAGGTGATCCTGGTGCCCGATGCCGGGCAGGTGCGTCAGTTGCGCGGCCGGTTTGGTGAGATCACCATCGGTATGGGCGCGATTCGGCTCAACCTGGCCACCACCCCGGAAAACCAGCGGTTGCTCGGGTTGATAACGCCGATGCTGCAATATGGTTTGGGTGCGGATAATTTGTTCGACCGCCGGCTGCGAGAGCTGGAGTTGATCAGCGCTTCCGACGCGGTGGTCGCCGAGAATCGGACGCTTTCCGATGCGCTGACCCAGGCGGTGGACCAGTTGGTGGCCGCCGTTCGGGCCGATGCCGAGCGCTCGGCCGAGTTGGTCGAGCACGACGCCGTTTATGCCCGGGCGGTGGAAACCGGGGCGGCGCTGTTCGCCGTGCTGCTGGCGCTGGTCATTGGCTGGCGCTATGTCGGCCAGGAGATTATTGGTCGCTTGCTGCGGCTGCAACAGGCGATGGAGGGGGAGGCCGCCGGCCGGGAGATCGTGATTCCCGGCAGCGGCAATGACGAAATTGGCGACATGGCCGATGCGCTCAGCCATTTCGCTAATCGGCGCCGGCAGGCGGAGGCCGATCTTCGGGCCGCCAAGGAGCGCGCCGAGGGCGCTTTTGCCGAGCTTAAGGAGCTTCAGGACGCTCTCGTTCAAACGGAAAAGATGGCGGCCCTTGGCGGGCTGGTCGCGGGGGTCGCCCATGAGCTGAACACGCCGGTGGGCGTTTGCCTGACCGCATCGTCGCTGATCGCTGAAAAGACCGAAGATCTGGCGCGGTGTTTCGAGGCGGGACAACTGCGTAAGACCAAAGTGCAAGACTATATCGACGTTGCGAACGAGGTGTCCTTTCTGATAAGGACCAATCTTGAACGCGCCGCCGACCTGATCCGGGTTTTCAAGCAAGTCGCGATCAGCCCCAGCGAAGATGAGCGTCAGCTCTTCCGGGTGCGCGAGCATATCGAGATGGTTATTACACCGTTCACGGAAAGGCTGCGTTTTTGCGGCCATACCGTGATTGTCGATTGCCCGGCAGAGTTGATCGTCGATGGCTTTCCCGAGGCGCTGCGCCAGGCGCTCGCGGTGCTGATCGACAATGCCATTATTCATGCGTTTGCCAGCGGCGGTTGCGGCACCATCATTATTACCGGGCAGGAGGCGCCGGCGGGTTTCATGGCGTTGGTGGTCGCCGACGATGGTGCGGGTATCCAGGCGCAGCACCTCCCCCGGTTGTTCGACCCGTTTTTTACCACCCGACGCGGCCAGGGCGGCATCGGCCTTGGGCTGCATATGGTGTTTAATATCGTCTCGTCGGTGCTGGGCGGGCGGATTGCGGTGGACTCGGCGCCCGGTCGGGGCTGCCGCTTTGTGATCACCATCCCGTGCCGTTCCCCTTCGGCCTCGCCGCGCGGGGATGGCTGAGACCATTTTTCGCGACCCCATCAGCGAAACCTTACTTGCCGGCGGCGGTCGCCACCGATCCCAAATCCCGATCGGTTATCCTCGGTGGGATTTGGGATGAGCGCTTTTTCTGATCAACCGCGAAACCATTGGACGGTCGTAAGGGCTTGGGCTTAAATGGCCCACGGCTTTCCGGAAATGCGGTGGTGTGGCGGCGATGGTGCGGTTTTGGGCGGTGTTGGCGGTGATCATGCTGGCCGGATGTAATGGCGGTATCGATTTGGATGATCGCGGACCATACCTTTGGCCCGCCCCCAATTATGGTGAGCCTTGGACCAAGCGCAGCTTTGTCGTGCGCTATAGCGAGAGCGACAACACGCTGGAGCAGATTCGTGCCCTGATGATTGAGCGCTGCGGGCCGGATTTTAAGACGGCGTGGGTCATTCCCCATCGGTGGGTGGGCACGGCGCTCCACCCCCATGTGTTGAGCGTGGCGTGTGGCGACCACCCACCGCCCAAGCCCGAGTTTCGGGGCCAGGCGGTGGAGGCGGGAATGGCGGTGGAGCTTAAACCGGGCGGCTCGACCGGCGGTTTCTTCGGCCCGGCGCCTGAATAGTTCGCCGACCGGCGCCGGAATAATCCGCCGAATTTTACTGCGCGACCCCGCTGCCGGCGGCGAACGCTTGGCGGTTGAGCACGGCCAGTTCGGGCCGTTTTGCCTGAAAGCGGGCGACGATCTTGTTTTCGAGCGCGCCGGGCGGAAATGGCAGTGCGCAGGCCATGGCGCCGAGCATCACCGAGTTGATCAGCCGCCGGTCGCCAAGGGTGGCGGCGATTTCGGCTGCGTCCACGGCGGTTACGGTGGTGCCGGTGGCTTTAAGTTGGGCCAACGGGTCATCGGGGTAGGCGTATAGACCGCCCGAGACCACCGGCGGCACCAACCGTTGGGTATTGACCACGATCAACCCGCCAGGGCGCACTTGATCCGACCACCGCAGCGCTTCGGCGACTTCAAACCCGGCCAGGATATCGGCTTGGCCGGGTGCGATGACCGGCGACAGCACCTTCGGCCCGATTCGGACATGAGAGGTGACGACGCCGCCGCGCTGGGCCATGCCGGCGATTTCGGTTTTTTTGACATCGAAGCCGAGATCGCTGGCGGTTTGGGCCAAAATTTCGGCCGCAGTCATCACGCCTTGCCCGCCGATGCCGCAAACCAGAATGTTGAGAAAAGGCAGTGTACGCATTAGCAGCAACTCCCGGCGGCGGCGGTGTTGGCAATTGGCTGAATCGCCCCGTGGTTGCAGGCGGCGACGCACATGGTGCAACCGGTGCAGGCGCGGGCATCGATTTGGGTGTAGGTGGCCTCAAAGGCTTCGCCGTCGGCGGTGTGCTTCTCGGCCCGTTCGCGAACCGAAATCGCAGGGCAGCCCAGGTCCATGCAACTGCCGCAGCCGGTGCATTTGTCATCCAGCACTTGGTGGGCTTCGCGTCGCACAAACTCGCCGATCAGCGTGCAGGGCTGGTTGGTGATCACCACCGAGGGTTCGGGCACCTTGATTTCGTCGCGGATGGTGCGGAAGAGGCCGTTGAGGTCGTAGGGGTTCACGACCTTGATCCGCTCCGGCTTGACGCCCAGCGCCTCGCACAGCTTGGCAAAATCCACCTGGGGCGCCGCGAGTCCGTGAATTTCGTGGCCGGTTCCGGGGTGGTTTTGGCCTCCGGTCATGCCGGTGGTGCGGTTATCGAGAATGAGCGCGGTGACGTTGCCCCGATTGTAGACAATATTCAGCAACCCCTGCATCCCCATGTGCAGGAAGGTCGAATCGCCCATCACCGCCAGCACCGCCTTTTTGGCGTCGCCCTCGCCACCGGCTTTGTCGATGCCGAGCGCCATGCCCATGGCCGCCCCCATCGAGATGCAGCTATCGAGCGCGTGCCAGGGGTGGCCGGCGCCCAGGGTATAGCACCCGATATCGCCCATGATCACCACCTTGCGGCGCATGGCAAAAAGGGTGTGGAACACGCCGATGTGCGGGCAAGCGGCGCACAGCGTGGGCGGGCGCGGGAACACCGACGGCGCCGGGCCGCGGGCGGGCGGCGCTGCCGGCTCGGGCTCGCCAATCAGGCGCCGGATGGCGGGGCCGACAATATCGGCGGTCAACTCGCCAATGCGGGGCAGGATGTCTTTGCCGTAAACGGTGAGGCCGGCGGCGCGAAGCTCCCCCTCGATCAGCGGCTCGGTCTCCTCGACCACCACCAGCTTATCCACCGTGGCCGCCAGCGCCCGGATGCGTTCCAGCGGCAGCGGATATGAGAGGCCGAGTTTGATCAGCGGCGCGTTGGGGAACGCCTCGCGCAGATGGAGGTAGGCCGGGCCGGAAACGACAAAGCCGGCCCGGCGGTCGTCTCCCGGCTCATCGATGGTCAGATCAAAGCTTTCGCCAAAAACCGCGAGCTTGCGTTCGCGCTCCAGTTGGAGCGGCACCCGCTTCTTGGCGTTGGCGGGCACCATCACCCAGCGCGCCGGGTTGATGGTAAAGCCGGGCACCCGGCGTTCGACCCGCTCGCCGGGGGTGACTAGCGCCTTGACGTGACAGACTCGGGTGGTCAGGCGCAGGATCACCAGGGTTTCGAACTGTTCGGAAAGCTCGAACGCCCGCTTGGTCATTGCGTAGGCTTCTTGGGAATCCGCCGGCTCCAGCACCGGCACATGGGCAAATCGGCCCCAATAGCGCGAATCCTGCTCATTTTGCGACGAGGATTGACCAACGTCGTCGGCGACCGCAATCACCAGCCCGCCAATCACCCCGGTCAGCGTCATGGTCATCAGCGGATCGGAGGCGACGTTGAGCCCAACGTGCTTCATGGCGCAAAAGGCTCGGGCGCCGGCCATGCTGGCGCCAAGCGCGACTTCCAGCGCCACCTTCTCGTTCACCGACCATTCGGTGTGCAGGCCGGAATACTGCGCGAGAGACTCGAGAATCTCGGTGGCCGGCGTGCCGGGATAGCCGGCGGCCACCCGCGTTCCCGATTCCCAGACCGCGCGGGCGATTGCTTCGTCGCCGGAGAGCAGGCGGCGGGCTCCGCTCCCGCTTTTAGCCGTCATGGTTTCAGCCACCATCGTCATGGATCTGGTTACCTTGGTCCCGGGAGTGGAGGAATGGGGTCAGTCTTCGGGGGTGCCTGCTTTGCGCGCAGCCGCTGCGTTCGTGGCCTCGGCCATGGTGCGAGCGGTATCGGCTTCGCGCTGATGCTCGATCCAGCGGGCGGCCCAAATCGAAATCTCATACAGCCCGATCAGCGGAATCGCGAGGCTGATCTGGCTGAAAACGTCGGGCGGAGTTAGAACCGCCGCGACCACAAACACCATGACAATGGCGTAGCGGCGCTTTTCCGCCAATTGTTGGGAGGTGACGAGGCCAACCCGCGCCAGCAAGGTGAGCAACACCGGCAATTGAAACGCGATTCCGAAGGCGAAAATCAGCGTCATGACCAGCGACAGATATTCGCTGACTCGCGCCTCAAGCTGAATGGGCAGCGTGCCGGGATCGGCCGAACTCATCTCAAAGCCGAGGAAGAAGCGCCAGGCGAGCGGGAAAACAAAGTAATAAACCACCGCACCGCCAAGAAAGAACAGAAACGGTGTTGCGATCAAAAATGGCAGAAATGCTTTCTTTTCGTGGTGATATAAACCGGGGGCGATAAACATCCAAAGTTGTGCCGCGATAAAGGGAAAAGTCAAAAACGCACCGGCCCAAAAGGACACTTTCATATAGGTGAAAAAAGCTTCGGTTAGTCCGGTGTAAATCATCTTGCGTCCTTGGCCGGCTAAAATATCGGCCAAAGGCTGGACTAAAAACCCGTAAATATGCTGCGAGAAAAAATAGCAGACCACAAACCCGACGAGCAGGGCCGCCGAGGCATAGACCAAGCGATTGCGCAGCTCGATCAGGTGATCGAGCAGCGGCATCTTGGAATGTTCAAATTCATCGTCCACAGGCTGTTATCCCTGGCTTACTGGTGTCGGCGCTGCCGCTTCTCGGTCCGGTGTTGGCGCTTCCGCTGCCGCTGCCGCTTTTGGGGCTACCGCGTCGGCGCTCTCCTGCCAATCTTCGGTTGGCTCCGCTTCGGGCGGGCTGCCCCGGTGGCCTTCGGCGCCCAGCGTTGCGGGGTCGAAGCTGTTGCGGATTACCCGGTCCGGGTCCGCGAGGTCGGCCAGAGTCTTGACGCCGGAAAGGTCGCGCGCGGCCTGGGCCTGCTTGCGCAACTCGTCAAGCTCGGTCTCGTGCATGAGATCGGAGAAATGGCGTTGGAACTCACCGGCCATGACTTTGGCGCGCCGGGCCCACTTTCCGGCCTCGTAGAGCACACGGGGCAACTCCTTGGGGCCGATGGCGATCAGCGCGACCACCGCGATTACCAGGAGTTCCGTCCAGCTAATATCGAACATGCGTCCAGTTTTCAAAATGACCAGCGTGCTGCTATCATCGGCCCCCCGTTGGCAGGTGTCAACGACGCGAAGCATTTGTATCCTCGCGTAAGGGGTCGCCGTTGGGCTATCGTGACCCGGGCGTATATGGAGGGTTTGGTTCTGAGTGACGACACACCCGCGTTTCTGCCTCCGTTTTTGAATGTCGCCCGGTCGATCTCGGGCCGGCGCTGGCTGGCGCGGGGCGGCTGCGAGCGGACGGCGCTGGCGTTGTCGCAATCGCGCGGGTTGCCCGAGGCGGTGGGACGGGCGCTGGCGGCGCGGGGCATTACGCTCGATGGCGTCGACACCTATCTTGCCCCCACGCTCAAAGCGTTGCTGCCCGACCCCAGCATCGTTGCCGACATGGATATTGCCGCGAGCCGGTTGGCGTCGGCGGTGACCAGCGGTGAAATCGTTTGCGTGTGGGGTGATTACGATGTCGATGGCGCCACCTCGTCGGCGCTGCTGTTTCGGTATCTGGCCGCCGTGGCCAAGCCGCCGCGCTTTTACATTCCCGACCGCATCACCGAAGGCTATGGCCCCAATACTCCGGCGCTGCTGAAGCTGCACAAGGGCGGTGTTCGGCTGATCGTCACCGTTGATTGCGGCACCACCGCTTATGAGCCGCTGGCGGCGGCGGCCGATGTCGGGCTGGATGTGATCGTCATCGACCATCACAGCGCCGAGGCGGCTCTACCCCAGGCCTATGCCGTGGTTAACCCGAACCGTCTCGACGATAAGTCTGGCTTGGGGGCGTTGTGCGCGGCCGGTGTGGTGTTTTTGACCGTGGTGGCGCTGAACCGCGAGCTTCGGCGGCTTGGCTGGTTCCGCACCCGGCCCGAGCCGGATTTGATGTCGTGGCTCGATCTGGTCGCCCTTGGCACGGTGTGCGACGTTGTGCCACTGGTCGGCTTGAACCGGGCGCTGGTGACCCAGGGGTTGAAGGTGATGGCCCGTCGGGCCAATCCCGGGCTGGCCGCCCTTGCCGATGTTGCCGGGGCCAATGGCCCACCCGAGGCGTATCATGCCGGCTATGTGCTTGGTCCCCGGGTGAATGCGGGCGGCCGGGTTGGCGCCTCTGACCTTGGCACCCGCCTGCTTTCCACCGACGATCCGCAGGAGGCGCGCGCCATTGCGCTGCGGCTCGATGAACTGAACGGCGAGCGCCGCCAAATTGAAAGCGTGGTGCTGGAGGCGGCGTTTGAACTGGTTGCGGGCCGGGAGCCGCCGCCGCTGGTGTTTGTCGCCGGCGCCGATTGGCACCCCGGTGTGATTGGTATCGTCGCCTCCCGGCTGGTCGAGCGGTTGAAACGGCCGGCGTGCGTCGTGTCGTTGGTCAATGGCGTCGGCAAGGGGTCGGGGCGCTCGGTGAAAGGCGTTGATCTGGGCGCGGCGGTGATCGCGGCCCGGCAGGCCGGGCTGTTGACCCATGGCGGCGGTCATCGCATGGCGGCTGGCTTTACCGTGCCGGCCGAGCGGCTGGCTGAGTTGATCGAGTTTCTTACCGGCCGGGTCAACGACCAGTTGGGCGGCGTTCCCCCGGTTGCCAGCCTGGAGCTGGATGGCGCGCTTTCGGTCGGTGGTGCCACGGCCGAACTTGCGGGCGTGCTGGGGCGGCTTGCGCCCTTCGGCAATGGCAACGCCGAGCCCCGTTTTGCCGTGACCGATGCGCGGGTGGTGCGGGCCGATATCGTTGGCACCGGCCACATCCGGTGCATTCTGACCGGGGCGGAAGGGGGCCGGCTCAAGGCGATTGCGTTTCGCGCCGCCGATAGCGACCTTGGTCGCGCTCTGCTGTCAACCGCCGGCCGTCCTTTGCATCTGGCCGGCGCTATCCGGGTCGATAGTTGGAATGGCGCCGTCAACACGCAACTCGTGATCGACGATGCCGCGTGGCCGGTTTGATCTCTCTGCTCAATCGCTGGACGGCCAATCGCTGGACGGCGGGGGAAGACCGGCCTATAAATGCCGATCGGTGGACGGAGGGCGCGGGATGATCAGGGCTGGGCTGATGGCAGCGGCGATGATGGTGGCCGGGGCGGTGCCGGTTGCGGCATCCGAGATGACCGACCGAAGCGGCGCCACTCTCCAGGGGTTGGATAAGATCACGGCGCGGGTTTCGGGGATCACTGTCGATGTCGGCGAGACCGCTCATTTTGGCAGCCTGTTGATCACGCTGCGGGCCTGCCGGGAAGCGCCGCCGATCGATCCGCCCGATGCCGCCGCTTTCATGGAGATCAAGGAAGTGAAACCAGACGAAGACCCCGAGCAGGTGTTTTCGGGCTGGATGTTTGCGTCCTCGCCCGCACTGTCGGCCCTTGAGCATCCGATTTACGATGTCTGGGTCACCGGTTGCCGGGACGCGGCGAAGAAGTAGCGGCCGGCTGGGCCAGATAGGCATCGAGTCGGCGCCCCAGCTCTTCCCTGTGGTGTTCAAAAGAGTGATCGGCACCCTCGAGGCGCTGATAGCTGACGCCGGGCTCGTGCGCATGGGCGAGCCTTGCCACCATCGTTTCGGGCACCAACGCGTCGTGGCTGCCGTGCAAGATCAACCCCGGCGCGGGGCAGTGCGCGAGAAAGCTGAAATCAAACAGGGTGACCGGGGGCGCCACCGCGACAAAGCGCTCGATGGTGTCCCGTTCCATGAGCGCGCGACGCGCGACCCAGGCGCCAAACGAGTACCCCGCGATCCAGAGCCGTGATGCCGCCGGGGCGCGGGCGCCTGGTCGATCCGGGGCGCGGGCGCCCAGCCAGTCAAGAGCGGCCAGGGCGTCGGCGGT
>CAIZDL010000259.1 GCA_903931735.1 uncultured Rhodospirillales bacterium | reverse complement strand
CCAGCCCTCCGGACCATGGGGTGGCCAGCCAAGCGGCGGCGGGTTCCTGCAATCGGCTCTCACCACGGCGGTTGGAGTTGCTGGCGGCGCCCTGCTGTTCGAGGGGGTGCAACATATGTTTGGGGGCGGATCAGCCAGCGCGGCGTCGTGGCCCACCTCAGCCCCTCCCGTGGTCGAAAACACGACGATCAACAATTATTACGGCGAGCAACCCGACGACGGGGGCGATTTTGACGCCGGGGCCGACAGTGGATCGTTCTTAGACGATATATAATCGCACCGCAAAAACCTTATCCGGCAAACCCGTCGAGTGCCCCAAAGGCACTTGGCGGGTTTTGCTGTGCGCTTTACTTAGCCCGCACTCAAATCACTGATACAATCGCAAAGAAACACCGCTCGCAAGGACCGACACTAAAAACGCTCCAACGAGCGAAGCTTCCTGGGACTGTTTGTTAATAGTTTTAATCGGGAGGTTCTATTTCGACGGCAGTGTTTCTGGCTTATCCGCTCTGGTAAGTACTGTTACTTACAACTGACCCCGGCATTCTTGCCGCCGCACCCCGGTGGTACGATCCGCCGTATTGACTTGGGCAGAGCCTTGACCCATCATCGCTGGCGCTAGTCGGTTTTCGCCTAGTCCTCGACCGCCAAGCCGTCCTCGTCGGTTAAGGTGAGATTGCGTCGAATCCCGACTGGTATCAAAACGAATTGGCATCAAATTAAGATTAAGATTTGGGCTGAGAGAAAGAGAGAGCAAGGCACCGATGACCGCATCCTTTTCGCGCCGCCGAGCCATCACCTTGATTGCCGCAACCGCAGGCCTGCCGCTGCTGATGGCCATGGGCGGCGCACGCTCCCGGCTACTGGAATGGCACGGCACCACGCTCGGCGCCCCCTCGACCATCAAGCTCTACCACGAGCACGAAGGGCACGCCCAAGCCGCCATCGATGCGGGATTGGCGGAACTGGCTCGGCTGGAACGCATCTTCAGCGTTTACCGGGCCGATTCCGTGATCTCGGCGCTTAACCGCGACGGCGCACTCGCCAACGCCCCGGCCGACTTCATGGCCCTGCTCACCCACGCGACAAAACTGGCCGAGCTGAGTGAGGGCGCTTACGATCCGACCATCCAGCCGGTTTGGCAAACCTATTTCCGCCACTTTACCGGCGCCTCCCCCGACCCCGCCGGCCCAAGCAAGGCAGATCTGGGCCGCGCGCTGGCCCTGGTCAACTGGCAGGATATCGAGATCAACACCGCCGCCGGCAGCGTCGCCTTCGCCAAGCCGGGCATGGGGTTAACCCTCAACAGCGGCGCTCAGGGCTATATCACCGATAAGGTAGCGGCGGTTCTCGCCGATCACGGCTTTAAAAACATGCTGGTCGATATGGGCGAGCCGCGCGCACTTTCCACCAAGCCCGATGGCTCGGCCTGGAAGATTGGCATTGCCAACCCCGCCGACCCGTCGCGCGCAGTAACCGAGTTGGATATCATCGATAAGTGCGTGTCGACATCGGGCGGCTACGGCACGTTGTTTGATGACGCGGGCGCCTTCACCCACATCATCGATCCGCGCACCGGGCGCACCGCCCCGCGCCTGCTTGGCGTTTCGGTGGTGGCCGACACCGCAACCAAGGCCGATGGCCTTTCCACCGCAATGCTGCTGGCGGCGCCTGAAAAACGGCTGGCCCTGTTGCGCGCGGCGGGGGGCATCACCGCGCTCTACGTCACCCCCGATGGCGTGGTGGAGCAGCTCACGGCATGACGGGACCGGACCTGAGCATCGACGAGCCGTTGTTGGAAAGCGTGGCCCGGGTGGTCGCGCTCGAAGGCGAAACGGTGTGGCTAGAGCCCGAGCCCAAGGCGTCGTGTAGCGGCTGCATGTCGCTCGCCATGTGCGGCGCCAAGGGTGGCGGGGTCCGCGCGTTGGCCGCCCGCCGGTTTCCTCTGCCCGGCGCGCCTGCATTGAAGATTGGCGAACGGGTGGTGGTGGGGTTGCCCGAAGGGTCGGTCTTGCGCGCGTCCGCCACCGCCTACGCCGTGCCGATCGTGCTGATGGTCGGCGCCGGCATCACCGCTCAAACCAACGGCGCCGGAGATTTGGGCGGCGCACTCGCGATGTTCGGCGGGTTGGCCGTGGGCTTGATCATCGCGCGGCTGATCGCCAGCCGGCTTTCCGGACGGGGCGAACTCACGCCGCGCTTCGTGCGCCGGGTCGCCAGCGGCGGCGACTGTTCACGAAATCTTTAAAGGCCAGAAAAAGGGTCGAGGGGCATGAAGGACGTTATCTTGCTGATGGTAAGCGCCACTTTGGTCAATAACGTGGTGTTAGCGCGCTTTCTCGGTCTTTGCTCGTTTATGGGCGTAACCACCAAGGTCGATACCGCCATTGGCATGGGCATGGCCACAACCTTTGTGATTACCGTCTCGTCCATGGGCGACTGGGCGCTGGAAACCTTCTTGCTGGCGCCGTTTGATCTGGGCTATCTGCGCACCGTGACCTTTATTCTGGTCATCGCGGCGGCCGTTCAGTTTACTGAAATGGTCATCCGCAAGGTCTCGCCGGCTCTCTTTCGCACCCTTGGCATTTATCTGCCGCTGATTACCACCAATTGTGCCGTGCTCGGTGTTGCTTTATTGCTGGTTGAGGGGCGCTATGGCTTCGTTGACAGCACCGTGTTCGCCTTCGCCTCCGCCTTTGGCTACAGCTTGGTCATGGTGGTCTTTGCCGGATTGCGTGAGCGGTTGGCGCTGGCCGATGTGCCGGCGATCATGGCTGGCCCGCCGATTGGCTTCATCACCGCCGGCCTGCTCGCCCTGGCCTTCATGGGCTTTTCAGGAATAAGCGCGAACTAGCGCGTGTTGAGTGCTAAAATCCGGGCTCTGAATGTTCGTCTGAGATAGGGAGATACCGCCATGCTGCTCGCCGTTGGAAGTCTCGCCGTGATCGGCGCCACCCTCGGATCTGTCCTTGGGATCGCCGCGCGCTATCTCGCCGTCGAGTCCGATCCGCTGGAAAAAGACCTCCAAGAGCTGTTGCCCGGCTCCCAATGCGGCCAATGCGGCTATGTCGGCTGCGGGCAAGCGGCCGTGGCCCTCGCCAAGGGAGAGGCGCCGGTCACCCTGTGCATTCCCGGCGGCAAGGCGGTGGCGGAAAAGCTGGCAAAACGCCTTGGCATGGCCGCCGACCTTTCCGGCCACAAAGACGCCGAACCGGTTTATGCGGTGATCGATGAAAGCAAGTGCATCGGGTGCCTGCGCTGCCTCAACGAATGCTCGACCGATGCTATTATCGGCGCGCCCAAACAAATCCATACCGTGCTGGTCGATAACTGCCACGGCTGTTCCAAATGCTATAACACCTGCCCAACGTTGGCGGTGAGCATGAATAAGATCAACGTCAACCTGAATGATTGGCATTGGCAAAAGCCCAAGCTTAGAACCAAGCGCACCAAGCATTAAGGCGGGGGCTGACATGAAAACGTTTCACGTCGAGGGTGGCATTCATCCGGAGTACCGCAAAGAGCGGACCCAGGAGAACGCCATTGTCGCGCTACCCATGCCAAAGATCCTGTGCCTGCCCCTAAAGCAGCACGCGGGCGCTCCCGCCGAGCCGGTGGTGTCGTCAGGCAAGCGGGTAAAAAAGGGCGACCTGCTGGCAAAGCCCCAGGGGGCGGTCTCGGCGCCCATTCACGCCCCGACCTCGGGCACCGTGGTTGACATCACCGACATGACCGCGCCCCACCCCTCGGGGTTGGCCCAAAAAACCATCGTGTTGCGGCCCGACGGCAAAGACGAGTGGGGCGCCCTGCCGCCCCCGATCGAGAACCCCTTCGCCGCCGATCCAGCAGAGATCGACGCGCGGGTTGGCTGGGCCGGCATTGTCGGTCTTGGCGGCGCTGCTTTCCCCTCGGCGATCAAGTTCGGCCTCCGATCAAAAAAGCCCGACATTCTGGTGCTCAACGGCGCCGAATGCGAGCCTTACCTTACCTGCGACGACCGCATCATGCAGGAGCACGCCGACGAAGTGGTGGATGGCGCCCGCATCATGGCCCACGCCCTCGGCGTCTCGCAAATCCTGATCGCAATAGAAACCAACAAGCCGGCCGCGATCGTCGCCATGACCGTGGCGGCCGCGGGTTACCCCGCCGTGGTGGTGATGCCGATCCCGGTGCAATACCCCATGGGCTCGGAAAAACATCTCACCAAAGCGGTGACCGGGCGGGAAACACCGGCCGGCAAAATGACCGCCGACATTGGCGTGGTGGTGCACAATGTTGCGACCGCGCGAGCGGTGCGGGAAGCCGTGCGCTTTGGCTGGCCGCTGATTTCGCGGGTTATCACGCTGAGCGGCGCCGGGCTGACCCGGGGCATGAACATCAAGGTTCCGCTCGGCACCATGGTGGTGGACCTGATCGAGTTTTGCGGCGGCTTCAAGGATGGCATCGCGCCACAGCGGTTGATTTCGGGCGGGCCGATGATGGGCCATCCCCTGCCATCGCTGGATGTGCCCGTCATCAAGGGCACCTGTGGCATTCTGGCGCTGACCAAGGCCGAGATCAACGAGCAGCCCGCCGGGCCGTGTATCCGCTGCGGTGGTTGCGTCAGCGTTTGCCCCTGCGGGCTGGTGCCGCTGGAAATGGCGGCCTTCATCCGCCACGATAACCTTGAACAGGCCGAGCAGATCGGCGTGCGGGATTGCGTGTCTTGCGGCAGTTGCTCCTATATTTGCCCCTCGCACATTCCGCTGGTGCAATACTTTAATTACGCCAAAGGCAAGCTCAACGCCGCCGACCGGGACCACCGCAAGCAAGAGCGCTTGAAGGGGCTGGTGGAAGGGCGCATGGCGCGCATGGAAAAACAGCGTAAAGCCAAGGCGGAAGCGGCGGCAACCGCCGCCGCCGCCAAAAAAGCCCAAGCGGCAGCAACGGCAGCAGCAGCGGCAGCAGCCGGGACAGCAACGGCAGCAGCCCCCCCCACCGAAACGCCAAAGGCCAGCGCATGACCCCATTCCGCCACGACGACCGGAGCGGGCCGTTCACCCACGCGCCCACCAGTGTCCGCGACACCATGAGGCTGGTGATGCTGGCCCTGGTGCCGGCAACGCTGTTCGACGCCGCGCTCTTTGGCTGGCCCGCGATCGATCTGTTCACGGTGACCATCCTCTCGTGCCTCGCCGTCGAAGCCGGCTGCCTCTGGACCCAAGGCAAGCCGGTGCTGACAACCCTTGGCGACGGCTCGGCCATGCTCACCGGCTGGCTGCTGGCCATGAGCCTGCCGCCCTGGGCGCCCTGGTGGATTGGAGTTTTGGGCGCGGTGTTCGCCATTGCCCTCGCCAAGCACCTGTTCGGCGGGCTCGGCCAGAACGTGTTCAACCCGGCGATGGTCGCCCGGGTGGCGCTGCTGGTGTCGTTTCCGGTGCCGATGACCGCTTTTGTGCCGCCAAAGCCGCTCTTTACCGAAGTGGCGCCGGGCTTCCTCGATAGCCTCAGCATCACCTTCGGCCACGCTTTTCAACTCGACGGCATGAGCGCGGCCTCGGCGCTGGGCATGGTCAAAACCGAACTTTCGCGCGGTATTCCCGCCTCCCAATCCATCGAGACCACGCCGGATCTGGTGCATATGCTGGTTGGTATCCGCCCCGGCAGCTTTGGCGAGACCTCGGTGATCCTTATTTTGCTCGGCGGCCTTTGGCTTTTGCACAAAAAAGTGATCTCGTGGCGAATTCCGGTGACGCTGATGGGCACGCTGTTCGTGCTCGGCACGCTGTTTCATGGCATCAACCCCGAACACTTCACCAGCGGGCTGTTTCAGGTCGTGTCGGGGGCCACGTTTCTGGGCGCCTTCTTCATCGCCACCGATTACGTGACCTCGCCGGTCTCGCGCTCGGGCCAACTCGCCTACGGTGTTGGTGTCGGGGGCTTTACCTGGATCATCCGCAGCTTTGCCGGCTATCCCGAGGGCATGGCGTTCGCGGTGCTGCTGATGAACGCGCTAACGCCGTTGATCGACCGCGCCTTCCGCCCACGCACCTTTGGCCGCACCCGGTCCGGCGCGCCACTGCCCCAGCCGCCAAGGACGATGCCATGAGCGCACCCGCCATCGCACACGACAGCCCGCTCAAGCACGCGGGGATTTTGGGCGGCTTTTGCCTTGGGTTTGGCGTTATGCTGGCCGTCACCTTCATCCTGACCGCCGACGCCATCCACCAGCGCGCCGACGACGACAAGCGCGCCTCGTTGGATCAGGTGATCCCCGCCGCCCTCCACGATAACAACCCGCTCACCGATACCGTGACTGTGGTCGGCCACGACGGCAAACCGGTAACGGTGTTTCGCGCCACCCAGGGCCACAAAGTCACCGCCGTGGCCTACGAGATCCTGGGCAGCGGCTATGGCGGCGAAATCCGCTTAATGCTCGGGGTGGATGCCGAGGGCCGGGTGCTTGGCATAAGGCCACTCGCCCATAAGGAAACCCCC
The DNA here is from genome assembly GCA_903931735.1 of uncultured Rhodospirillales bacterium. Classification (GTDB taxonomy): domain Bacteria; phylum Pseudomonadota; class Alphaproteobacteria; order Azospirillales; family Azospirillaceae; genus BOG-933. The sequence goes on along the minus strand of CAIZDL010000259.1, from coordinate 3,397 downwards.
GGTCTCGGCGACAAGATCGAACCCGCCAAAACCGATTGGCTCAGCCGTTTTTCTGGGCTTTCGCTGGGCAATCCGCCGGTTGATAAGTGGAAAGTCAAAAAAGACGGTGGGCAGTTCGACCAATTCTCCGGCGCCACCATCACGCCGCGCGGCGTGGTGGGCGCCATCCGGAACGGGCTGGAATTCTTTACGGCCAACAAGGCCCAGTTGGTGGAGGTGCGGTGATGACTGCCCACAGCGAGACGACCCCGGAACCAAGCCTCGAGATCGGTGGCGAGACCAAGCCCGAGACCAATTACAAGCAAATCATGAAAGATGGGCTGTGGGATAATAACAGCGTCTTTTGCATGATTCTCGGCATGTGTCCAACCATGGCGATGACCACCAGCGCCACCAACGGCCTCGGCATGGGTCTTGCCACCGCTGTTGTTATGACAGCATCGAGCCTTCTTGTGGCCACCTTCCGCAACTGGATCACCCAGGAAGTTCGGATTCCTGTTTACATTTTGATCGTAGCGGCCATGGTGACCTTGGTCGACCTGTCGATGAATGCCTGGATGCACGAGCTTTACAAGGTGTTGGGCCTGTTTATTCCGCTGATCGTCTCCAACTGTCTGCCGCTGGCCCGGCTGGAGGCGTTCGCGGCCAAGGAGCCGGTGTTGCCATCCTTGGTTGACGGCCTCTTTATGGGCATCGGCTTCACCCTGGCATTGACTCTGATTGGCGCGGTGCGGGAAGTGATCGGCTCGGGCACTCTTTTTGCCGACGCTTCGCTCCTGCTCGGCCCGGCCTTTAAATTCATGGAGTTGCGTGTACTCCCCCCCGATACCGGGGTGCTCATGGCGGTGCTGCCGCCGGGCGGCTTCCTCGCGACCGGGCTCCTGCTGGCCGGCAAACGGATTTTAGACGTCCGCGCCGGCAAGGCGATTTCCATGGGCGGCGCCCACAGCGTCGGCTGAGCGCCGTAAAAAAGGAGCGAATAATGAGAACCATGGTAGTCTACGCCAAGCCCCCCCGGCAAACACAGGTGCCGGTGGATCTGCCCGAAGGGGGCACCGTGCTTCGAGCGATCGAGCTTTCCGGTCTTTTGAAGCAATTCCCTGATATCGATTTGGAAAAACAACGTGTTGGGTCGTTCGGCAAGTTCATCACCCTCGATACCGTGGTCGAAGAGGGAATGCGGGTCGAAATTTATCGGCCGATCACTATCGATCCTGCCACTGTTCCGCGCCGCCCGGTTCCAAAGCCTCCCGTAAAAGAATAGTGCCGACGCCTGAAGGATAATCCACCGTGCCCGTCGCGACCGTGAAACATCTGGCATCAACCCGCTTTGGCCGCCTCGTGGTTCAGTTTGGGATGTTTGGCTTGGTGGGCCTTGTTGGACTGGGGGTCGACATCACGGTCCTTTACATTGCCATGACCGATTGCTGGCTTGGCCCCTACGGAGGCCGGGCGGTTTCGTTTCTGGCGGCGGCCACCACCACCTGGGCGCTCAACCGGGGCTTCACCTTCCGGGGCAAACACAATGACGGGATGCTCCGGCAGTGGGCGAAATTCATTGCCGCGAACTCGGTCGGCGGCGGGATCAACTACCTGACCTATGCCGCCCTGATCGCCGGCACCGTCACCGTGGCAGCGCACCCCTTTTTAGGTGTGGCGGCAGGGTCGGTCGCCGGTATGTTCTTCAACTTCGCCGCGTCCCGGAAGCTGGTGTTCAAACAGCGCCGACGCTAGCCCTCAGCCTCCGCCAGCATCCCTTTCAAACGCCGCTAATGCTGGGACCGTCCCCCGATATCACGGTCTTGCTCGCCCCAGGGATGAATCTGTGCTAGCGTAGTGTTAATCAAGGCAGGTACAAGACTGGGCCGATTCCGGTCAAGCCTGCTGGCCCGCTCACAGGACCCCGCCTGAGATGATCTCCCGCTTTCGGAAGCCCCTCACCGCCTTCGTCGCCGCCCTGGCCCTGTTGCTGGCAACCACCCTGCCCGGCGGTGCTCAAACACAGCAACTCACCGACGATCAAGTGCGCACCATCGAATATCACTACAACCTCGACAAATTCATGGTCGGCGGGTGCGTCGTCGGTGCGACCTTTGGCGCCATTACCGGGCTCATGACCTTATCGGGGTTCTCGGTGATCTCCGCCGTGCCCTACATTTCCACCGGCTGTTCCCTCGGTTTTCTGGTCGGCCCGGCCACCATGCTTATTCGCGACTATTTTGTGGCGCTTAAACAGCACGGCGGTGCAGGCCACGTTCTGCCATCAAAAGATTTGTGATGGCGGGGGATTTGTGATGCCCGAAGCACTGGTGGTCGTCGCGGCTCTGTCGCTGGTCATTTGGCTTTATCTGGTGCTGCTCCACGGCCGCTTCTGGCGGTGCTGCCAAAGACTCGACCAGAACGACGCCCCCGCGCCGCCCGTGTGGCCCGAAGTGGTGGTGGTGGTGCCGGCGCGCAACGAAGCGGAAGCAATCGGCGTGAGCCTGGGCTCGCTGCTGCGCCAGGATTATCCCGGGCGGTTTTCCATCGTGCTGGTGGATGATCACAGCGAGGACGCCACCCGCGCCGTGGCCCAACAGGTGGCCGCCGATTCGGGCGCCGGAGAGCGGCTGATCATCGCCTCGGCCCGCTCTTTGCCAGCGGGTTGGTCGGGCAAGCTGTGGGCGCTTTCAGAGGGGGTTGCAGCGGCGGCCGAGCGCGCGCCCGATAGCCGCTACCTGCTGCTCACCGATGCCGACATCGGCCACGACCCCGGCAGCCTCTCGCGGTTGGTGGCCAAGGCCGAAGCGGGGGGGCTGGATCTCGTGTCGCTAATGGTCATGCTCGACCACACGGGCTTTTGGGCTGGTTTGCTGATTCCGGCCTTCGTGTTTTTCTTTCAAAAGCTGTATCCCTTTCCCCAGGTCAACAATCCCGCTCACCCGATGGCGGCGGCGGCGGGCGGTTGCATTTTGGTGCGCCGGTCTACCCTCGACGCCGTGGGCGGCATTGCCAGTATTCGCGGCGCCCTGATCGATGATTGCACCCTTGGCGCGCTGATCAAATCCCGGCCGGGAAAGCTATGGCTCGGCCTGACCACCCTGTTGATCAGCCTACGCCCCTACAGCCACTTTGGTGAAATCTGGTCCATGGTGACGCGCACCGCCTATACCCAGCTTCGGTATTCGCCTTTGCTGCTGGCGGGCGCGCTGCTCGGCATGGGGCTGACCTATCTCGCCGCACCAATGATTGTGCTGACCGCGCCGGTTCACCACTCGATGACAGCGGCGGCCCTCGGCCTTATCACCTGGGGGTTGATTGCATTTGCCTACCAACCAACGCTCAAGCTGTACCAAAAGCCAGGGCTGGTTGCGCTGCTGTTGCCAATGGTCGGCTTTCTTTATAGCCTGATGACCAT
>CAIZDL010000258.1 GCA_903931735.1 uncultured Rhodospirillales bacterium | reverse complement strand
TTCTACCCGTTCAATGCCTTCAGATCATTGCTGGGGATCGCGGGCGGGGCTGAGGCGCCGACCTACGCTGAACTCTACTCCGGCGATTGGGCGCACCCAACATGTAGTGGGTGTCTGCGTTAACCGGATAGGCAAGCATCCATTTTTTATCGAGTCAATCAAAGGCGCCGTTAGGAGCGGGCTTGGTCCTGTTTCACTCTCCCTCTATGTTTCGACATTTCTGGTGATTGTTACATCATATTTGACGGCAATGGTCCTCAGACTCTATCTCAAGCGCGAGGTTATCGAATAACCCCTCACCAATAAAGCGCCGAGACGCGCCCCCCTCCCCCGACAGTGAAAGGGGGGAGAGGGATTTAAAAGCGTGCCAGCCTGTCCTCGGGCGTTTCCATAGCCGATCAACCGATCAGCATCTTTCGGACCTCCCCGATATGCTGTTCTTCTTTTGCCACCATCTGGCGAGCATAGTCTTCGACCAAAATCGAGCGGCCTTCAGCCAGCCCAAACAGTCGGCGATAGAGGCGAACTGCCGCTGTTTCATGCTCCAGCGATTCTTTCAGGATATCGCTGATATCGTGCTTGTGGGTCTCCAGCAGCGGGCCGATGGCTAGCGATGGATGCTCGCCGAAATGGGTCACCAACTCCCCGGCCTGATAGGCATGAGCCAAGGATTCGGTGGCCTGAGAGCGCAGCCAATGGACAATCGGGATCCGGGAATAGCCGAAGACCATCAGCGAATAATGGGTATAGCGAACAACTCCCGATAGCTCCGTTTCAAGGATTTCGTTTAAAATTGCGACAACTGCTGTTTGATCAAGCGCGTCCTCATTCATGGCCGTTTCCTCCGAAACATAATAACGTCTGGCGACCGCATCGATTCATATCACCAGCTATCGGACCTGAAGACCTTGCGTCATACGATTAGCGGGAACCCTGTTTTTTATCAATGTGTTGTGACGACTCAGATATAATCACCGCGATCATGCCGACAAAGGCAACGCCGACCAGCACCGCAATTGTCAAGGTCGAGAATTCAAACATGGGGACCTCCATGATTAACGCCAAACCCCATTGAACGAATGCCCAGCGGGGCCAACTGGCGCCTGCCCCATTCAAGGTAGATCACGATCAAGAGGGGTCAATTGCGCTAAAAGGGATATGAACGCCATCGGTTGCCAGCGCATCCCCCCGCCTGCCGTCACGGGTCAGTCGGGGGGACCAACCGAGCGACGGCGGTCGGACACCTCACACCAAGGCCTGAACTGCGACGTAATCTGTTTTTCCGGTTCCCAGCAGGGGGATTTGACCCACCGGGACCACCGTGCGGGGCACCATCAGCTCGGGAAAACCGTGTTGACGGAAGTGGGCGAGCAACTCCGCTCGGGCCGCGCCAGCATGGTCGGTAACCAGCACCAATTGTTCGCCCTTACGGTCGTCGGCGACGGCAACCACAGCATGATGCGCGGACGGCCACAGGCAGGCCACGGCGCTTTCCACCGCGCCCAACGAAACCATTTCTCCTGCGATCTTGGCAAAACGCTTGGCCCGGCCCTGAATGCGGACAAAGCCCAGCGCGTCAATGGTCACGATATCGCCAGTATCATACCAGCCCTCCGGCGGCGGTTCCAACACGCCCGGCCGGTCAACCCTCAGATATCCCATCATTACGTTGGGGCCATGGACGAACAAACGGCCCCCCTCGGCGATCCCCGGAACCGGCTCCAGCCGATACTCGATCCCCGGCAGCAAACGACCAACCGTGCCATTAACGAAGTGCATCGGGGTGTTGATGGCCAGAACCGGCGAGGTTTCGGTGGTGCCATACCCTTCAAGAATCCGCAGGCCAAATTTCTCGGCCCACACCCGCCGGGTCTCGTCCTTCACCTTTTCGGCTCCGGCGAAGACATACCGCACCGAGTAGAAATCATAGGAATTCGCCACCCGCCCGTAGCCCGAAAGAAACGTATCCGTCCCAAACATAATAGTGGCGTTGCTGTCATAAACTAACTCGGGCACAATGCGATAATGTAGCGGACTCGGATAGAGAATCACCCGAAGGCCCGAAAGCAGTGGCAAAATCAACCCCGCGGTAAGCCCAAAGGAATGAAACACCGGCAGAGCATTAAACACCACATCCTGGCGATTGAAAGAGACACGCGCGGCCATCTGGTTACAATTGGCCAAAATATTCCCATGACTGAGCACAACGCCTTTGGGCGTTCCCTCCGAGCCTGACGTAAAGAGGATCGCGGCCGGGTCCTCGGCCTTACCCTTGGGGTAAAGGTTAAACGTCGAAGCAAACAATCCATAGAGCTTGCCAATGAGACCAATGCCCGCCCCAACATCTTCAAGGTAGAGCACCCGGACCTTAACCGACAGCGCCTCGGCCAGCGCCTGCAACCGGGCCTGTTCAATGAAACGCCGCGAGGTGATCACAGTGGAAATTTTCGCGGCGGTGCAAGCCATCAGCACATTACCGGCACCCGTCGAGAAATTGAGCATCGCCGGGACCCGGCCCCACGCCTGCAACGCGAAGAAGGTAACGGCGGTGGGATTGGCATTCGGTAACAGCACGCCCACCGCCTCCCCCGACGCCGTGCCGGCGGCAAGGGCTCGGCCGAGGGCATGACTGCCAACGATCACGCGATTATAAGTAATCGGGGCGCGGTTGACATCCTCCAGCACTGGAGTGGCGCCGCCATTGATCCGACGGGCATCGAGTAAAGCTTGAAACAGTGTGCGATCGCGGTTCGCGGTCTCGAACATCATTCCCGACATAACATCGTAGAGTGCGGCGCCAATGCGCTGACGTCGCGGACGACCCTTAATCTCTTCGGGCACCTCAAACCGTCGGGGCGGCAGCACAGTAATATGAATGGTCGGAAACCAGCGCTGCCGCACCTTGCCCTTGAGCCGCGAAAACGGCGTATATTGCGCGCCGTCGATCCGCACCGGCACGATGGTGGCGCCGGCGCGGTCGGCGATCATCCCGGGTCCCTCGTAAACCTTCATCAATGCCCCGGTAACGGTCAGACGGCCTTCGGGGAAGATCACCAGCGTTCGCCCCTCGCGCACGGCCCGGATCAACGATTTGGTGGAGAGCGGATTGGTCGGGTCGAGCGGGAAGGCATCGACCACCGTGAGAAACGGCCGAACCCACCATTCTCGGGCAATAAAGGTGTTGATAGCAAACGTCGGCTTGTTGGGCAGGAAGGTCGCCATAAGCACCGCATCAAGAAACGAGACATGGTTGACCACCACCACGACCCGATCACCCGCCTCGGCCAAATGCTCCAACCCCTCAATCCGCACCCGGTAGGCCAAGCGCAACAGCCAGCTAAACACCCCCTTCAGCACCGCATCGGGCAGCAGGCCACAAATATAGACCGTCACTCCAAGATTGGCGATTGCCTGGGTCAAGAACACCTGAGGCACAGAGAACCCTGCCGCCAGCATCACCCCGCCAAGCAACGCCGAAACCACCATAAAAAGGGCGTTGACGATGTTGTTCGCAGCAATGGCGCGGGCGCGAGACTTTTCCTCGCACCGGGTTTGCAGAATTGTGTAAAGGGGAACCACATAAATGCCGCCAGAGAGCGCGATCAGCAACAAATCGATCAGCACCCGCCACGCCCCGGCATGGTTGAGAAACTCCGCCACCGAGGCCAAATGGCCCGGATCGGCGCTGACAGCATTACTGGCAAATACCAGATCGAACGAGAATACTGTCATACCGAGAGCGGCGAATGGCACATGACGCGCCGAGATTTCCCCTCGCAACAACCGCCCGCACAGCATCGAGCCGAGGCCGATTCCAACTGAAAACACCGTCAGCAGCAAGGTTACGACATTTTGGTCGGCGATGAGCACGTCTTTGGTGAAGGCCGGAAACTGCGCGAGAAAGGTTGCGCCCATCAACCAAAACCACGAAATCCCCAGCACCGAAAGAAAAAGATCGCGCCGGCCAGTGATGAGCGTCATCACCGACAGAGATTCGGCCAGAATATTCGGCCTGATCCGAACGTCGGGATTGCCGGGGCGAGCCTTGGGCAGGGCCAGAGCAGCCCCATAGCCGCCCAGCGCCAGGGCCACCATCACCCCTGAAACCCACGCCGTGCCACCCTCGGTCAAAATCAGCACGCCGCCGACCACAGTACCAAGCAGAATGGCGAGGAAGGTGCCGCCTTCAATCAGCGCATTGCCCGCGATCAGTTCGCCACTTTCCAGCAGCTCGGGCAACACCGCATATTTTACCGGTCCGAAAAACGTCGCCTGCACGCCAAACAAAAACAGTACCGTCAACATTAACGGCACCGAAGCCAAGGTCAGTGCACCCACCGCCAGCAACACGACCAGAATTTCGGCACCCTTCATCCAACGGATCAACGCGCTCTTTTCGTAGCGGTCCGAAAGCTGTCCCGCCGTTGCCGAAAGGAGGAAAAACGGCAGAATAAACAGCCCCGCCGCCGCCGTGACCAAAATTTGCGACGCCTCCCCCGAGCCTGCGCCCAGCCGGTACAGGATCAAAATAACCAGCGCGTTTTTAAACAAATTATCGTTAGCCGCACCAAAAAACTGGGAAATGAACAAAGGTAAGAATCGACGGCACGCCAGTAAAGAAAAGGGTCCGGTGTGCATGGGGCAGACTCCTAACAAAGGGGAGAGGTAAGGGTGCGCAGACACGCGCCTGCGATGGCATTGGAATATTGTGCAAAAGGCGGCGCGATCCGGCCATAGACCAGCCCGATGGCCGGTTGAAGCACCAGCCCGAGCACCATCATTGTGGCAAGTCCGGCGGGCTGCCCGGGAAGCTCGCCCCCGGCGATCGCATCGAGAATCATCCGCTGAACCACCTCGACCGGGTTGTTTTCGTCGGTCGGGGCGCTCGGCAAGGCGTGATGCTGAACCAGCATCAAAAAGCGAAACAACGTTGGCTCCGCATCGAAGAAACAACAGAACTCATCCACCGTACCGTCAAGCCTCGCCCGAAAATCTCTGTGCTTTGCCTGCACCGCCACCAAACGTCGGGCAAAAGCGGCATAATTTGTGAGGAATAAATCACAGACGAGATCGGCTTTCGAGGCATAATGACGGTAAAGCGCGCCCTCGGCAATGCCGGCGGCCTGTGCGAGGTCGCGGACCGAGGTTTCCGTCACACCCTTTTCAACAAACAAGCGAAGCGCCTGTTGCTGGATTTTGGTT
>CAIZDL010000257.1 GCA_903931735.1 uncultured Rhodospirillales bacterium | reverse complement strand
TTCTACCCGTTCAATGCCTTCAGATCATTGCTGGGGATCGCGGGCGGGGCTGAGGCGCCGACCTACGCTGAACTCTACTCCGGCGATTGGGCGCACCCAACATGTAGTGGGTGTCTGCGTTAACCGGATAGGCAAGCATGGATTTATCGATCTCGCCAGAATTGGCCAGCTTGACCGCAGCTTTTGCGTGATCATGAACCAATTGGTGGGGGCCATCGATTGCCCCATAGGCGGGGCATTTAGAAGCAATTTCCTTACCGGCTCCATGATACCATTTTCCAAAACGACAGGAGGTATGGCCGCTCACATCCTCCACATTCATCTTCCTCCGCCCGAGCGACACGGAAATTATATTGTTACGGAATTGGCTATGATCCTTCTTTGCAATCTCAACAATTGCCGCCCCGGAGCCGATCACGACAAATTTATCAACTCGCTCATTGACGACCTTAAGCGAACCATCCATGAGATCAAGAACAGCATTCAACGCCTGAGCATTATGCGCCGTCTTACCAGCAATGCTTGAAACGGTCGCTGCAATTTCAGCCGATGCTCCATTATGCTGCTGAAGAATATTAGCAACGTCACTCATTCTATGTGTTACATCGTCGGTGATATCCCGAAATCCCTCGACGTGCGTTGCGAGACTGGCAATTGCCTCGCGCCCCTCCCGAACCGAGCCTCCACTATCGTTCATCGACGTGATAATTGCTCTTGTTTCCGCTTTCAGAGAATCAATCCGTCGGCGAATATCCTCGGTAACCCGTGCCGTCTGATTCGCCAGTTGTTTTACCTCGCTGGCGACGACCGCAAACCCCTTTCCCGCCTCACCTGCGCGAGCAGCTTCGATTGTTGCATTCAACGCGAGAAGATTTGTCTGTTTCGCAATGCCCTCAATTGCCCCGAGCATATCGCCGATTTGGCCCGAGATTTGGTCGAGCGAGGATACTGTTTTACCCGTTTGTTCTACGGAGGTCGTAATCTTTGCCATTGCCGATAAAGTCTTCTGGGTTGCCGATAAGCCGTCCGAGGCAACCTGCGCAGCCGATCGAGACTTTTCCTCAACTGTGAGGCTATTTTCAGCGATGTGACTGGCCGATGCGACTAATTCCTCGACTGCCGCTGCAATTGCCTGACTGTCGCTGGCGATCTTCTTAATTTCGATGCCCATTGCCGCGAGACCAAAGAAAGCCTCATTCGATTTAGCGGCCACATCAACGATACCCTTAAGATGCCCCCATGGCATCTTCATGCAATTGCTTTGTTAAGAACTCTTCTTTTTCCTGTAGGATCGACTCCTCTTTTAAAAGCCGATTGCGTTCGGCAACGCCGTCCCGAAAGACCCGCATCGCCTCCGCCATCTGTCCCACTTCATCGTTGAAAGTAACTTCAGGAATATCGATATTGACATCCCCACTTGCAAGTTTATTCATGCTCTTCGTCAGTCGGAGAATTGGGCGTGTAATGCCGAACACCACAATACTCATCATGATCGCGGCGAACGCCGCTCCAACGGTGATCCAAATCAGCACAGATCTCAAAGCAACTTGAGCATCTTCATGAATTATTTCAACAACGTTGCGTAAATCCCCCTGGATTTTATCGCTTACCGTCCGAAGCGCATCGATCCGGTCAGTGGTCGCCTTGAACCATTCTCCCGCCGTAATCTTTGATACGCCACCGCTTTCCCCGTTGGGGTGATCCACCGTATCGATCACGGTGTGGCGCAGAGTTTGAACTTTACTATCGGCTGAATTGGCCAAAACAGCCGCTAACGCCGCCGCTTGCTCAGAACTTGCAACGCGGCGGAAGACGCCAAGATAGGCGGATTGTTCCGCTATAAGAGAAATAATTCTGCGGTTAAGTCCACCCCCGAATGATCCACTCGAAAATCCAGCGGATCCGGTCGCCCGCTCCTGTCCAGCCCGCTCAATACATTCAATCATCGCAACATTTGCGGTTATATTATTATTTATATCAGCCCGATCGCTCACCTTAGATAGCGCTGCGATGTAATCTATAAGAAGACCAACTGTTTTTGTATATCCGGCAATTTCCTCGGGTACAGCGATCGTCATGGAATCAATGGCGCTCCGTCCGGCAAGCCTCTCCTGAACTTCGCGTTTTAAAATATTTGCGTGACTAGTAAACGTGGTATCGGAAAGGCCGGATGTCCGGACCAGAATTTCCTCAAACTCCGCAAGGGCCTGATCAACCTTTTTTCGTTGCTCTTGAAGTTCGGGGCGATAACTTGCCCCCTTGCTCCCAAGAAAAAGAGCGGACATACCGCGCTCTTTCTGAAGGCCATAAATTAGATTTCCGACCCCTCCGACCAACCGATTTAAGGTGATAAATGTATTCGATTGGGTCAAAATCTGAGATTGATCCTCGTATCGACTATACGAAAGGTAGCCAAGGCCAGCTATGATGGGAAGCAATGCGAGTACAAGTCTAACCGATATCGAGATATTTTTCATTTCCCGGAACATGACGTTGCCCTCCAATTCCCACCCAGCCAAGTTTAACGACCCGTGTGCTTCCTGCCAACCCATACATCCGAAATTGGCGGCACGCCAAGGGCGTAAAGTTAGGCTAATATCAATTAAAAATCTATGTATACCCCGACTCATTGGGTAGCCGAAAAAGCTTGCGTTTATAGCCGAAATGGATTCATGCTCCGACCATGATTCGTGGCGGCTTCTTGACACCGGAAGATAGGAAAGACCTTGTTGAGTTGGCCCGTGACGGGTCAG
>CAIZDL010000256.1 GCA_903931735.1 uncultured Rhodospirillales bacterium | reverse complement strand
TTCTACCCGTTCAATGCCTTCAGATCATTGCTGGGGATCGCGGGCGGGGCTGAGGCGCCGACCTACGCTGAACTCTACTCCGGCGATTGGGCGCACCCAACATGTAGTGGGTGTCTGCGTTAACCGGATAGGCAAGTTTCAGTCTTCGGTTTATAATGGCATGCTACAAATCGGAATCGTTCGTTAGTTCGCGCCCCCTTCCTTGGGCTTGGGCTTGCCATTATCCTTGTCCGTCTGCTTAGCCTCAGCGGATTTAGCCATGGATTTAGGTTGCTTGGCCTGCTCTGCTTTGTGTCGTGCCTCGGCGGTCTTATGCTTGGCCTCCAGTTCGCCGACGATTACCTTGCGCTTAAGTGCGTTGTCCTCGTTCTGCCGTGAGGCTTCCCGTATCGGCGTGCTGATCGCCCCATCGAGATTGGCGGCCTTGATCACGGCGGAGAGTTCGGAGGCAGGAACATAGCCGCCCAGCGCCAGATAATGGCTGGCTGCTGTGAGATCGTTGGCCGCGAGCGCTAAACGTAACCCGTCGGAAGGGTCGTAACGCACGATTTTTGGTGCCTCCGAGGGCGCTTCGTGGAGATCGGAGCGGCAGGCCTTCCACTTCGCCTCTGCCGATGCCGACACCATGACGCCGCCGATAATCACGCCGACCATGGCCAGGGTGTCGCCGCTCATCTTGAATTCGAGCTGGCTTTCGGTGTCAGCGATCAACAGAGGTGGCCCAGAAAATCTGGACAGGGGGATGAGTGGATTTTCTGCCTGACAGCGGCGAAGATGTCCGCGGATCAGGAGAGAGGAATGACGAAACAGACTCGCCGGAACCACACTCCGGCTTTCAAGGCGAAGGTGGCGATGGCGGCGCTGAAAGGCGAGAAAACCCTGACGGAACTGTCTCAGCAGTTCGAGGTTCACGCCACTCAGATCACGAAGTGGAAGGCTCAGCTGGTGGACGGGGCTGCCGGAATTTTTGGTGGCACCCCGGCTGGCTTACCACCACTGGTTGATATTAAGATATTGCATGCAAAGATTGGCGAACTGGCACTGGAGAATGATTTTTTGTCCGGTGCGCTCAGCAAGGCCGGCCTACTGAGCGCCAAGCGATGATCGACCGCAAGCACAAGCTTCCTTTGACCCGGCAGGCCGAGGTTTTGAAGCTCAGCCGGAGCGGCCTCTATTACCGCCACCAGCCGGTATCGGCGGCTGACCTTGCTGTAATGGCGCGGATCGACCGGCTGCATCTTGACCATCCCTTTGCGGGCAGCCGAATGTTGCGTGATATGCTCAACGCGGAGGGAGTGGAAATCGGCCGGGAGCATGTCCGGACACTGATGAAGAAGATGGGGATAGAGGCTCTGTATCGTAGACCAAATACGTCAAAGCCGGCTTCAGGGCATAAAATATATCCCTACCTCCTGCGCGATCTTAAGGTCGATCGCCCCAATCAAGTCTGGGCAACAGACATCACATATATTCAGATGGCCAGAGGCTTCGTCTATTTGGTTGTTGTTCTTGACTGGTACAGCCGCCGGGTTCTTTCTTGGCGTGTCTCGATCACACTGGAGGTCGAGCCCTGCCTTGAAGCGGTGGAAGAAGCCCTTGCCAAGTACGGTAAGCCCGAAATCTTTAACAGCGACCAAGGCAGCCAATTCACCAGCACCGACTTCACCGGCCTGTTGCTCAAGCATGGCATCCAGATCAGCATGGACGGCAAAGGCGCGTGGCGCGACAACGTGTTCGTCGAGCGGCTTTGGCGCTCAGTCAAATACGAGGAGGTCTATCTGAAGGCTTACGATAGTGTCAGCGAGGCTCGCGCCTCAATCGGGCGCTATCTGGAAGACTTCTACAACGGCAAAAGACCGCATTCCAGCCTTGACCGAAAGCCCCCGGATCAAGCCTACTTCGAGCATCAGACGCAGGTCACAGCAGCATGATTTTCACCGCCATTGCCTGGCCGTCCCTCCAGTCGGGCTACGCCCTCCCTGCGGGACGGCCAGGCAATGGCACAACGGCAACCGGCAGGGAATCCATCTAAGAATCTCGGCCCGCTGTTCGGGCGAATCGGACCACCTCTCAACTTAAAGCCATCAGCCTCGAAGCGGTACTCGCCTTCGATGTAGCGGGCGCGCTTCGAGCCGGTGAATTCGCTGTAAGAATTCACGCCGAACTGCACCCCAGTTTCTGAATGCCTATTTTTATCGCAGTCGCTGCTTAGAAAGCGGGACATGAACTTGTCGGTGAAAGTTTTGCGGGTCTGAACCCGGGCCAAGTCCGCGGAATCGGGTTCGTTGCTCTCCGCCGCCGCCACATGGTGCTCAACGACCTCTTGGTTGGGTGCCGCCGCGTGGTCGGAGGAAGCGACGTGGCTGGGAGCCGCAGGAGGGGCAGGTGTTTGCGCAGCTGCGCGGATATCTTGAACCATCGGCGCGCTGTGATGGAGAGCGCTCAGGATGACGAGAACCCCGAACCCGACCAAAGATCCGGCGACCAACATCAGGCCGTAGGAAAGCGGCTTGGACGTACTGGTCCTGGGCTGCGAGCCGTCGGTGCGGTTTTTCTGGGGCACCGATCTGTCTGCCCTGCCGTTCCTGGACATGATGCTGGAACTCTGTGCTGGCGGCTCGCATACCGCAAGTTAAAATGCGATCAGAACACTATCACAATTTTGGTAAGAGGTGCAAAAGCCCGGGTGGCGCTCACCCGGCGCTTAATCTTACTAAGTCACAGCGTCGCACTATGCGTGGGCATCAAGATATCATAACGTGGTGTAGCAAGAACGGGGCTTCATGGGTCGGCAAGAAGTCCATATAAATGTTATTATCTAATGGTTTATGGCCGCATATAATAGCTTGCATCCGCTAGCACAGGCTAAAGCGCTTATGAATAGCATCAATCCCTGGGATGACTTTATTTCTTATATCTTCGTAGTCACCACTGGCTCCCTCCGGTAATTGCAATGCCATATGGATAACGTCGGCATGAATTCTAATCGCCTCCACCATCATTATCTCACAACTTCGGCTTTTTTCGGCACACACTCCCACATTCATAAAGTTCTTCTTAATAAAGATACAGAGTTTACAGCAAATCTCTCCCACTAACGGGTATCCAAAAGTTCCCGCAGCTTCTTCTATACGGTAGGACAGCGCCGCTATTCGTTCAATGGCCTTGTTCTTCTCCATTGGGGTAAGTGCCTTGTATGCCTCTTCGAAGGCGTGAGACTCGACGAACAGTTCCTCTTCAGTGCTCTTCAAAATGATGTCAAAGTTTGGGGCCAGCTCAGCTATGGCGTCGGCCACACGCGCTGCTGCAATGCCTGCTGAGAGACCGTATCCCTTTGACGCCTTCTTCTTCAGCGTATTTGGGAGATTTATGACCTGTATGTTGTTGCTCATGACAGCGCGTCCATTTCCACCTTACTACCATCACGTTACAAGCGGGCTAGCTTTTGTGCTGATCTGGTGAGTACCGACCGACCGGAAACTTTCCTTCCTTAATCCATCTGGACACGATGATGGCTCATCAAAGGATTTCGGCAATAGCCGACGTTGAAAACCATCGTATTGTGAGTCATCATGACGCCGTCGTTCAGGGCCTGTATATTCCTCACCCAACACGAACGGTCGTGGCCGATCAATTGTATAGAATAGGCGGTCAATCAGAGTCTTCGGCGCAATCGGTTTTGCTAGAAACTCTGTGACGCCTGCATCGCGAGCGGTCTCAATAATGTCAAACTCGCTATGTGATGTCAGCATGATTATCGGTATATATCGGAGCGGTTCAGGCAAGTTTCTACGCACATGTTTAATGAATGAAATGCCATCAAGGGGCTTCGACCGATATTCGGTCATGATGATATCTACATTGGTCTTCAGCATATAACTGAGTGCATCTGATGTATCAGAGAACATCTCCTTCTGCGCTCCCAGGCGCCTGAAGATACTCGTGTAGAGGCTGCGGAAAAACAAGTCGCCTTCGATAACCATAACTGAAATATCATCAAAACTATAGCGTGAGGCGCCGCTCATTTTATATTCTTTCTCTGGGCGATATTGGCATGTATAAAGCACCAGGTTCAAATCGGACTGAACGGCACACTCATTTACACAGGCCGATGACCGGTGTGGTCATCCAGCCCTGCGTTTTAAATTGGTCGTTTTGCGTAGGCGTCAAGTGAGTAGGCCGAGCGTCTGAGCCGCGATGGACGCCGACCTGGCTATGGAATTTCGGATATGGCCCTGTCGACATCGCGGAACACCCCGCTCAGATCAGGAACCGCGACCTCGGGCTTCGCTGGCGGCGTAGCCCCCACCCTGCTCCGACCGGCATGTCGCGACAGACGAACAGCTTTCAAGACTCCCGGGGCGACAACCCTCTCAGGATTCCCAGTGCGGTCATCTCCTCCATGAGCATTGCTGCTCCGCGGGCGGCCAGCACCCGCAGATGGCGGCTGGTGGAACGGCGCTTACCAAGCAACCGCGTCCACATCGACCAGTTCAGGGAGAGCGTTCACCATGACGGCGTGCCAGATTGCCTGACTGTCGGCTGCAGCAGAGAGGGATTCACGGATAGTCCCCGCCTTCCGCAAGAAACCGCTTCCAGGTCGTGCCCCCCAATGCACTCAGCGTCATGATGTCCTCCCTGCCCTGAACAGCTTCGAGCAGCCCGATCTTGACCAGCGGTCGGAGCGTCCGTTCGCTGAAGCCGTTGTCCGGATATGACGGTAGTCGCTCTGGGAGAGGATGTCCTAGCCTGAATTATGCATCTCGGTTGTTTCCCGTGGCCTAACTCATTGTGATAATGTATAAAATCACCTATGTGCAGCGATCCCCGACCGAACGGAGACCCCACGCGCCATGGTTGATTCAGCACCGCTTCTCCCCGGCCT
>CAIZDL010000255.1 GCA_903931735.1 uncultured Rhodospirillales bacterium | reverse complement strand
GGGTCTGCGGCTTGCCGCGGTGCTGGCGACCGCGCCGGCGTCGGCGAGTGCTTGGGTCGCGGGGGCCGAGGGGCGGGGGCCGGCGATGGTTGCGGACGATTTCGCGCCGACGCTGGGCGTGACCGGAATCGATCGTCCCGAGGCGGTTGCGAGCGCCTTCGCGCCGGCCGACGCCGCCCGGTTTCGCGCGGCGTTTGAGGCGTTGCACCGCGATGGCCGGGGCTTTCAGCTTGATGTCACGGTGGCTTTGGTCGGCCGGCACTTGACCGTGAGCGGCCAGCGTCACGGCCGGTTCGATGTTTTGTGGCTGGAGGATGCCTCGGAGCGGGCGGCGGAATTGGCGCGCAGCGGGGCCTCTCTTGCGGCCCTGGCGGCGGCGGCGGGGCAGCGCGACCTGTTGCAGGCGGTGCTCGATGCGCTGCCGGTGCCGGTTTGGCTTCGGCGGTGCGACCTCACCCTGTGCTGGTGCAATCGCGCCTATGCAGCCGCCCTCGATAGCCCGGTGGAGGCGGTGCTGCGGGCGGGGATGGAGCTGGGCGGTGGTAAGGCGCTGGCACGGCGCGCCCGGGACACCGAGGCCGCCCATACCGAGGCCCGCCGGGTCGTGATCGGCACCGATCGGCATCTGATCGAGGTGACCGAGGCGCCGCTTTCGGCGCGCGTTCCGCCCCGGTCGGCGGATGGCCCGGCGCTGCTGGGCTTTTCCATCGACCGCACGCGGGAGGAGGCGATCAGTGCGGACCTCGCCCGCCATGTCTCTGCCCACGCGGCGGTGCTGGAGCAAATGGGCTCGGCGATTGCCATTTACGGCGCGGACCGGCGGCTGAAATTTTACAATCAGGGCTATGTCCGGTTGTGGGGCCTCGATGAAGGCTGGCTTGCCACCTTGCCAAGCTTCTCGGAAGTTCTGGAGGAGCTGCGCAACCGGCGCCGGCTCCCCGAATACGCTGATTTTCCTCAATATAAAAAGGAAAACATCGCGCTGTTCGTGGATCTGATCGAGCCGCGCGAGGACCTGATGCACCTGCCCGACGGCACCACGGTGCGGGTGCTGGTGGTGCCGCATTCTTTTGGCGGTTTGATGTTCGTTTTGGAAGATGTCACCAACTCGTTGGCCCTCGAGTCGTCGTATAATATCCTGATGGCGGTGCAGGCCGAAACCCTCGACAACCTCACCGAGGGCGTCGCGGTGTTTGGCGGCGATGGTCGGCTCAAATTGTCCAATCCCGCCTATGCTGCGATGTGGGGCCTGAAAGGTGAGTCGCTGGCGGATGAGCCTCACATCACGGCGGTGCTGGAGCAAAAGCGCGCGTTGATGGATCGGGGGGGCGACTGGGCCGACGTTAAGGAACAGATGGTCGCGGCGATTCTGGAGCGCGCCGCCCGCAGCGGCCGTCTGGAGCGGACCGACGGCTCGGTGCTGGATTTTGCCTATGTGCCGTTGCCCGATGGCGCGGTGCTGACCACCTACATGGACGTGAGCGATAGCGCCCGGGTGGAACATGCTCTGCGTGCCCGCAACGCAGCATTGGCCGAAGCCGACCGGCTCAAAACCGAGTTTCTGGCCAACGTTTCCTATCATTTGCGCACGCCATTGAACTCGATTATGGGCTTTGCCGAGATTCTCTCGAACCAGTATTTTGGAACTCTTAACCCTCGGCAGCTTGAATACACCAGAGCGGTTCAAAGTTCTGGGGCTTCTCTGCTGGCGATGATCAACGATATTTTGGACCTTGCCACCATCGAGGCCGGTTACATGGTGTTGGAGCGCCGGCCGGTGGCGGTGGCGGCGTTGCTGTCCGGCGTCGCGATTTTGGCCCAGGAGTGGACGGCCAAAAAGAGTATGCGGCTGGAAATCGATTGTCCGAGCGATATCGGCGAGATCGACGCCGATGAAAAGCGGCTGAAACAGGCGTTGTTCACCCTGATCAGCAATGCGATTCGCTCCAGTCCGGCTGGCGGTGCCATTACGCTGGCGGCCCGGCGGCGCCATGGTAGCGTGGTGTTGACGGTGCGGGATGGGCTCGCGGTGGCGACCCGGCCGGGTGCCGGGCAGTCTTCCGCGCTCGAACGATTCGAGCCCCCCAGGCCGTTTGGTTCACGCACCAGCGAGGATGATCAGGGCCTTGGCCTCACCTTGGTGAAAAGCTTCATTGAGCTGCATGGCGGCGAGATCGGTGTGGAGCGGCGGGCGGATTTGGGCACGATCATCCATTGCGTTCTGCCCGATGGATCGCCCGATGGATCGCCCGATGGATCGATGGTGGACGGTTTGGCTGTTTCGTCCTAAAGGTGGGGGCGCTCGTCGTGGAGCAGGGGGGGGACTATGAAAAATTTTAGGAAAGGCGCCAGCATTGCCGCCCTGTTTGGGGCAATGGTTGGTGGCGGCCCGGCCTTGGCGGGCGAGTTTATTCTCACCAGTCCCGATGTTGCCGAACAGCGAAGCGTTGCCGAAACCTTCGTTTTCAACGGCTTTGGCTGTGGTGGCGGCAATTTGTCGCCGGCCCTGCAATGGCACGGGGCGCCGCCCGGGACCAAAAGCTTCGCCATCACCGCCTTCGACCCCGACGCCACGAGCGGAAGCGGGTGGTGGCACTGGGTGGTTTACAACGTCCCGATCACGGTGGACCGGCTGGCACGGGGCGCGGGAGATCCCGCCCGGCAGTTGTTGCCGGTTGGGGTGGTCCAGGGGCGGACCGATTTTGGCGCCGTGGGCTATGGCGGCCCCTGTCCGCCCAAGGGCAGCCGGCCTCATCATTATGTCTTTACCGTTTATGCCCTCGATATCGACGTGTTGCCGGCCAGAAATGGTGCGACCGCCGCGATGATTGGGTTCACGGTTCACAATCACCAACTCGCAGAGGCGAAGTTGACGGCGATTTACGGGCGGTATTGAGGCTGACAACAAAAACCGGCGCCCGAGACGGATATCTCGGTGCGCCGGTTCTTGTTGGTTTGGTGAGGACGGCCAGGGTTATTTCGCTGCCAGCACCATAATCATCTGTCGGCCTTCGAGCTTGGGCATCTGCTCGACCTTGGCCACCGCATCCAGCTCGTCCCGCACTCTAATGAGGACGTTCATGCCCAGATCTTGGTGGGCCATTTCGCGGCCACGGAAGCGCATGGTGACCTTCACCTTGTCCCCCTCTTCGATGAAGCGCCGGGCGCTGCGCATTTTTACATCGTAGTCGTTATCATCGATGTTGGGGCGCATCTTGATTTCTTTGACTTCGATGATCTTTTGCTTTTTGCGCGCTTCGGCTGCCTTCTTTTGAAGCTCGTATTTGTATTTGCCGTAGTCGAGAATCTTGCAGACCGGCGGGTCCGCATTCGGGGCGATCTCGACCAGATCGAGCCCAGCCTCCTCGGCCGCGATCAGCGCGTCGCGGATCAGGACGATTCCCACCATCTCGCCTTGGGCGTCGACCAGACGGACGCTCCGGACATTGATTTCCCGATTGACCCGCGGGCCATCCCGGGTCGGTTGGGCTTCACTCGGTAGCCTGGCTATGGAAACGCCTCCTTCAAAAGATTATGGGAACCCTCAGCACGGGTCCCCGTTTAAAACGGACTGTCTGGCACCCGGTCACCGGCAGGCGAGCGGGCCTCTTCCCGAAGTTTAGCGACGGCCTCGTCGAGGGCCATGATTTCCTGGTCCTTCCCCCCAAGCCGGCGCAGGGCGACCGCCCTGTTTTCAGCTTCGCGGTTCCCGACGACGACCAGCACCGGAACTTTCTGAAGACTGTGTTCTCGGACCTTAAGATTTATCTTCTCGTTCCGAGTGTCAAGCGCAACTCTCAGGCCGGCTTTCTTTAGGGCTGCGGCAACTTCACCGCCATAGCCATCGGCGTCGTTGGTGATGGTCGCCACCACAACCTGGAGTGGCGCCAACCAGATCGGGAAGCGGCCGGCGTAGTGTTCGATCAGCACGCCGATAAAGCGTTCCATCGAGCCGAGAATCGCCCGGTGCAGCATCACCGGCCGGTGTTTGGCGCCGTCTTCTCCCACATATTCGGCATCGAGTCGCTCGGGGAGCACGAAATCCACCTGGAGCGTGCCGCACTGCCAGTCCCGGCCGATGGCGTCGCGCAACACGAATTCCAGCTTCGGGCCGTAAAAGGCGCCTTCGCCCGGGTTGAGGGTATAGGGCAGCCTGGCTGCCTCCACCGCTGCGCGCAGTGCAGACTCGGCGCGGTCCCAGACCGCATCGGAGCCAGCGCGCACGGGCGGCCGGTCGGAGAATTTTACCGAGATGTCGGTGAAGCCAAAATCCCGGTAGACGCTCTCCAGCAGGCGGCAAAAGGCTACGCTCTCGCTGGTGATCTGGTCTTCGGTGCAGAAAATATGCGCGTCGTCTTGGGTAAAGGCGCGCACGCGCATGATGCCGTGCAGCGCTCCCGAGGGCTCGTTGCGGTGGCAGGCGCCAAACTCAGCCATACGCAAGGGCAGATCGCGGTAACTCTTGATGCCTTGGCGGAAGATCTGGACGTGGCCAGGGCAATTCATTGGTTTGAGGGCCAGAACCTTGTCTTCATCGGCAATTGCCGTGAACATCGCGGCCCGAAACTTCTCCCAATGACCCGATTGCTCCCACAGCACGCGGTCGATCAGTTGGGGGGTGCGCACCTCGACATATCCGGCGGCGCTGATCCGGTCGCGGACGTAGTTTTCAAGAACACGCCACAGCATCCAGCCCTTGGGGTGCCAGAAAATACTCCCTACCGCTTCTTCTTGAAGGTGAAAGAGGTCCATCTCTTTGCCGAGCCGCCGGTGATCGCGGCGTTCCGCTTCCTCCAACTGGGTCAGGTGGGCCTTGAGTTCTTTGTCGTCGCGCCATGCGGTGCCATAGATCCGCTGGAGCATTTCATTGCGGTGATCGCCGCGCCAATAGGCCCCGGCCAGTCGCATCAATTTAAAGGCGGTGCCGACTTTGGCGGTCGAGGGGAGATGGGGACCCCGGCAAAGATCGAGCCACTCGCCCTGGCGATAAATAGAGATCGCGGCATCGTTGGGCAGGGCCGTGATCAGTTCGGCCTTATATTTTTCGCCCTTGTCTTGAAAATACGTAATCGCTTGGGCGCGCGGCCATTCCTCCCGGGTGAAGGGCCGGTTGGCAGCCACGATTTCCCGCATTTTCGCCTCGATCTTCTGCATATCATCTGGCGTAAACGGGGTCGGGCGGGCAAAATCGTAGTAAAAGCCGTTGGCGATTGCGGGGCCAATGGTCACCTGAGTCCCCGGATACAACGCTTGTACGGCCTCGGCCATGACATGGGCGGCGTCGTGGCGGATCAGGTCCAGCGCTTCTTCGTCGCTCCGCGTGACGAGGGAAACTTGCGCGTTGGTGGTGACCAAGAACGAAAGATCGCGTAATTGCCCGTCAATGCGAATCGCCAGCGCCTCTTTGGCGAGGCTCTTGCTGATCGAAAGTGCGATTTCGGCACCAGTCACCGGGCCTGGAAACGGGCGCTCGGCGCCATCGGGCAAGGTGACGATAACGGGGGAGGTGGGCGACATTTCCAGCGACATCTTCTTTATCAGACCCGATTCTTCCGGGAGGGGTGACTTTACGTGGCCAGCCGCTCATGTCAAGGGCGGTGCGTGCCGAAAGGCCACCGGGGACCTCGCGTATCGTACGATCGGGGTTCTCCCGTATCGGGGGGTGGGTGTGGAATTGTTTTCGCTTTCCGGAAATTCCGGGCGATGGTAGCATTGCAACATCTTACCATTGTTTGGTGTTTAGAGCTTGCCTATCCGGTTAACGCAGACACCCACTACATGTTGGGTGCGCCCAATCGCCGGAGTAGAGTTCAGCGTAGGTCGGCGCCTCAGCCCCGCCCGCGATCCCCAGCAATGATCTGAAGGCATTGAACGGGTAGAAG
>CAIZDL010000254.1 GCA_903931735.1 uncultured Rhodospirillales bacterium | reverse complement strand
AGGCCGGGGAGAAGCGGTGCTGAATCAACCATGGCGCGTGGGGTCTCCGTTCGGTCGGGGATCGCTGCACATAGGTGATTTTATACATTATCACAATGAGTTAGGCCACGGGAAACAACCGAGATGCATAATTCAGGTTAGCCGCGGCGATACCCTCCCGGCCCCAGCCATAACTCTACATGGCTTCGAATTCCGCTTGGTGCGATCCAAATAGGGCGCTACGTTATCCCACGAGCCCGTTGGCTCCAGGAGTTTTTGGTGCAAGACAGAAAATCGCCTCTCTTCATAGCGTTGGCGTTGATTGCGACGGTCGCTGTCTCGATCGCCGATATCGTGCTGCCGACCCAGATCGAAACGATCTTTTTTTACACAGTACCAATATTGCTAAGCGCCAGAAGTGGCTATATCCGTTTGCCTTATTTAATCACGAGCATCGCCGTGACTTGGACTGCGGTCACGACTACGCTCGAACTGATGGCGGCTCCTCAACCGACCGACGCAATCCTTTACGAGACACTCAACGATTTCTTTGGCGTGCTGTCGGTGATGGGGTTAGCTTGGTTCGTCTCTGTCCGTATGCAGCGAGAGCGCGATCTCCTTGCCGTCATTCGGTTCGTAGATACCCGTCTTCAAGCTGGAGACAACGAACGGATAGCAAGCATGGTTGCACTGATGGGGGGAAAATACGTGCGTCAGACACCCGCGAAGCAGATTTTTCCGGTATCTTCAGACGCCGATTCCCGATAGCGGCACGGTATTTTTGTTTATGTGCCGCGTGGTGAGCTATACAATGATGCTCATAAATAGAACAAATATCGTCCAGAGCGCCATAGCAAGGATTAGGTATTTCATTTTTTTCCCGTTATTTATGATGCCAAAATGGTGTTGCATTCTAAGCGCTTATCCTTTCAGATTTTTGTGGATAGACAAAATAAAGCGACGACCATGTAGCAGTAGATGAAATTCTGCTCCGGGGACTTGGCCAAAACTATTTTGCAGGCGCTCTAGCTCCTCTGCTGCAATATCAAACTGTAGGCAACATGCTTCCTCCAGATCTTTCTGACGGCATTGCCGCGGGCCCCAGGATTGGGGCAGGTGGCTGAGTGGTTCCGATGAATGGGCAAGGACCATAACGGCCTGAAGGAAGAGGTGGAGCGCGGCCTGATGGGCCTTTGCCAAAAGACAAAGATAGTGACACCCCAATGGGACTGGAAATTGAAGAGTCCCAACTATCGGGCCCGCATCAACGCGGACCGCCATTTCGTGAAGTGTCGCCCCAAATGTCGTCACACCATCATAAAGAGCAAAGGCCACGGGGTGCTTACCCGGATATTCAGGCGGTCCAGGATGAAAATTGTAGGCCGGACCACCTAATTTGTTCAGAATATACCCCGACTCATTGGGTAGCCGAAAAAGCTTGCGTTTATAGCCGAAATGGATTCATGCTCCGACCATGATTCGTGGCGGCTTCTTGACACCGGAAGATAGGATAGACCTTGTTGAGTTGGCCCGTGACGGGTCT
>CAIZDL010000253.1 GCA_903931735.1 uncultured Rhodospirillales bacterium | reverse complement strand
GGGTCTACGTCGAGGTCCCGGTCCACCAGCACACAGCCGCGCAGCGCGACCGGCAAATTGGGCGTTTGCATGAAGCCATAGCGCGCCTCAACCCGCCAAAACCCCTGACCGAGCCCCTGAATATCGAGCCGGGAGCGCGCGGGAATCCGCGGTTCTTCGGCGGTGCGCACCACCACGATAATCAACCGTTCGTGCAACACACGGTTATGCGCGGCGTGGTGCAAGAGCGCCGGCGGCAAATCTCCAGAAACCTTGGTCACAAACACCCCGGTGCCGGCAATGCGGGTAACGCCGGTGGCCTGCAAGCGAGCCAAAAAATCGGGCAGCCGCTCGGTCAACGAGCGCAGCCGGATATCGACGATATCGGTGCCCTTGGTCCACACCCACATCAGCCAAAACACCCCGGCGCCAGCGGCCAACGGCAACCAGCCACCCTCGGGCAACTTCAGTAGGTTGGCGCTGAAAAACGCGATATCGACGGCAACAAACAGGCCGGTCATCGGCCACCGCACCAGCCACGGCCAATTCCAGGTGCCGCGCATCGCCTCGTGGAGCAAAATGGTTGTGATCAACATCGTGCCGGAAACCGCGACACCATAGGCCGCGGCCAGATCATCGGAGGATTTGAACACCAGCGCCACCGCCAGCGTCAACAGCATCACACCCCAATTGATCACCGGAACATAGATTTGGCCGTAGCCCTCGCCGGAGGTCTGGACAATTTTAAGCCGTGGCCATAACCCAAGCTGCGCCGCCTGCCGGGTCATGGAAAACACCCCGGAGATCAGCGACTGGGACGCAATCACGGTGGCCATGGTGGCCAGCAGCACCAGCGGCAGCATCATCACGTCGGGCGCAAGATGGTAAAACGGGTTCTCGATTTCCCCCGGATCGCGCAGCATCAAGGCCGCTTGCCCGGCATAATTCAGCACCAACGCCGGCAGCACGATGGCGGTCCAGGCAACCCGGATCGGAAAGCGGCCAACGTGCCCCATATCGGCATAGAGCGCCTCGCCGCCGGTCAGGGCCAGAAACACCGCGCCGAACACAAAAAACGCCGTCCAGCCCCCGCCAAGGAAAATCCCCACCGCGTACCGCGGATCGAGCCCGGCCAGGACCCCAGGCGTTTGCGCGATCGAGCACAACCCAAGCAGCGCGATGACAAAAAACCACAGCGCCATCACCGGCCCAAACAACCGTCCGATCCGCGCCGTTCCCCGGGATTGAGCCAAAAACAAGCCCACCAGAATCGTCACGGTCAGCGCCTTAACATAAGGCGCCAGCGCCGGAGCCGCGATCTGGAGCCCCTCCACCGCGCTCATCACCGAAATCGCGGGGGTGATCACGCCATCGCCATACAGCAACGCCGCACCGAAGATGCCGAGTAAAATCAACCAACTGCGCCGGCTCTGAGCGGCGTTGCTCCAAGGATGCACCAAGGCCAGCAAAGCAAGGATGCCGCCTTCGCCATGATTATCGGCACGCATCACGAACACGACGTACTTGATGGAAACAATGAGAATCAGCGACCACACAATCAGCGAAAAAATGCCGAGCACCGCTGCGGGCGCCGGGGCGGCGCTGCCCGCCGCCGCCAGCACGGCAACTTTAAACGCATAAAGCGGGCTGGTGCCGATATCGCCATAAACGATACCCAGGGCCAAAAGACACAGCGCCGGCAAAGGCCGCCGCTCGCCCGGCTTCGTGTCACAGGCCTGCTTGGCCGCACGGGTCTGCGAAGCCATAATCGGTTCCTTGTTCCTATTCCCCCCCCGGAAGCACCGGGGACCGCGTTCCTATTCCCCCCGAAACACCGGGGGCCGCTTTTCGGCGAACGCCTTGAGGCCCTCGCGGTAATCGCGGCTTTCGCCGACCTGTCGACGCAAATCCTGCAAACGTTCAAACTGAGTTGGCGCCAAAGAATGGGCGTCGGCCAAAATGCGCAGCGACTCTTTCATCGCGGCGATGGTCAACGAGGCGTTCGCAGCAATCGACCGCGCCTGATCGGTGGTGAAGGCCGCGATACGGTCGGCGGGGACAATATGATTGACCGCGCCAAGCTGATAGAGCCGCTCGACTCCCAAGGGCCGGGCGGTAAAAATCATCTCTTTCACCACGGCCACCGGCAGCGCCGCCACCAAAGATTTCAGGCCGGTGACATTATAGGGTACGCCCAGCCGGGCCGGCGTAATCGCAAACGTCGTGTCCGGCGTGGCGTTGATCAGGTCGCAGGCGAACGCCACCTCGCAAGCCCCGCCCCAAACCCCGCCTTCAATCAGCGCAATCACCGGCTCCGGAAACTCTTGAAGCCGCCGCACCAGCGCCCGCAACGGGTAGCTCCAGCCGAGGGGATCGCGCTGAGAGGTCGGCAGTTCATCCACATCATGCCCGGCCGACCACACCTTAACCCCCGGCCGCGCCCGCAGCACCACCGCGCGAATCGAATGTTCGCGAAATTGGTCGAAGGCCGCCACCAAATCCCCGAGCAACGCCTCGCTGAGAGCGTTGCGCTTTTCGGGATGGTCGAGAGTGATGGTGCCGATCGCACCATCCTCTTCCACCGAAACCAATGCCATATCCGCCGCCCCTCTCCAGAACGCGCGCCAAAAATCGATCAGGGATAGCTGCAACGATCCGCCGTCACCTCGATAAAGGACCGGGAGCCGGCAACCGCCGTAAACCGGAACTCGGTGCCATCAACCACCACCGACTGATGCAACGGCATCACTCCGGTGACCACATGCTCCTTACCGCCCTGGGGCGTGATGTGAAGCGTGGCCGGTTGGCCGGCATCGTACCACCCTTCGGCGTTGCCCGAAGCATCGCGCACCGATATCCCCTCACCGACCACAGTAATCGTGCCGGCGGCAAAGCTGACCGAGCGATTGGGCGACTTGTAAAACTGGGTCGAGGGCTGCAAGCGCTTGGTTTCCGGTGCTTGGCAATTGCGCTTGTTTTGCGCGGCGCCAATCACGAAAGCCAAGCGGTCCGCCGATATTCCGGCGGTCAACCGCTCGCTGACCAACTGGGCGAGCCGCGCGAGATCCCCCTGGGGCACCTCGTTTTGAAGCCGTCGCTCCAACTCGCCCACCCGAGCCTCAGCAGTGTGGGTCGCTTCTTGCAACTGGGTGACAAACAGCTCCAACTCGCCCTTTTGCCGGGAGAGCAAGCCCACCTCGTCGCGCAGGCTCGCATCCCGGTCCTTCACCTGCTCAACCCCCATCTGGTAGGCGAACACGCTGACCAGCAGCACAAAACCCACGAACAGCACCAACTGGACGAAGCCGGTCCAGACCCGTCTCCGGTATCGGCGTTCGGAATCATATAGGCCTAGAGTCATGTCGACGATCCGATTCGGGTTCCGCCCAATCAACCAAGGCGACGGCGAGGGCCTGTTTGTCCGCTCCGCCCGACGGCATCGCATCCAAACCGGTCGCCACCTGCTTTATGGCTAGCCATAATCATACCGCAATGCAAGGGTGAGATGCTATCGTCCCGCCATAGAACCACATCAAAGGACCCGCATCAATGGAGGGGGCGCTGGAACCGGGCAAATCAGGACGACGGGCGCTGCTCCTCGATCGCGACGGCGTGATCAATCGCGACCACGGCTATGTTGCCACCCGCGAGCGTTTCGAGTTCACCTGCGGCATCTTCACGCTGACCCGCCGGGCGGTGGATCGAGGCTATGCCGTGGCCGTAATCACCAATCAGGCCGGCATCGCCCGGGGTTATTACCCGGAATCGCAATTTTTCGCCCTCAGTCGCTGGATGACCGATGAGTTCCGCCGCGAAGGCGTTGATCTTGCGGGCGTTTTCCACTGCCCCTATTTTGCCAACGGCGACGTTCCGGCCTATCGCCGCGATAGTTTCTGGCGCAAACCGGCGCCGGGGATGATCTTGGAGGCGGCGCAACGGCTCCAGCTCGACCTCGCACGATCGATTTTCGTCGGCGACCAGCCTACCGACATGGCGGCAGCGGCAGCGGCGGGCGTCGGCACCCGAGTCCTGATCGGCGACGGCCAACTCTGCTCCGCCGGCCACACCACCCTCACCATCCGCCATTTGGCCGAGCTGACGGCAACGTTGTAAGCCGCGTTACTTCTGGTCTTCTTTCCGGTGGCCGCTAAACATGCCGGCCGGATTGATATTCGGCGACGAGACTTCCCCGAGGTTCTTGAACACCAAACGGAAATAAATAGTCTGCGACGGGCCGAGGCCGGTCTGAGAGGTAAAATCGACGTTGACGACGGTTTGAAAAATCAAACACTCGTCGGCATAGGTCAACAGCGCCCCGGAGGTGCGAGCGCCCGGGTTAGGCCGGAACGCCTGGGTATGGGCAAACGAGGTCGACCAGTACCGGCTCAACTGCGACCTTGCACCGAGCGACATGAACTCCTCCCGATGAGTCAAGGTGACATCATTGGGGTCGGGGGCATCGTGATCATAATGATAGCCGGTGCTGACGGTCAAAATCGGCCCGCCCATCGAGGTGGTCACCGATTCCCGGCGGGGAACCGCCCGCTCGCCCCGGCTGTTCACCCGATAATCCGCATAAAACCACTTGGCGGGCGACAGGCTGACATGGCCGACCAGATCGGAGCCGCGCTGGCCAAGACCAGAGCCCTCGGCAAAAGGCTGGTCATTGCTCAATCGACGGTCCTGGCCGACAAAAATTCCGCCCGACCCTTCGTTGAGACCGTAATAGCCGGCTCGCACGCCATAGGTGGCACGCTGCCCGCCTTCCTGACGATCGTTGCCGACATAGCGGTTGAACCGAAACAGGCTAGTATCGTCCAGCTCCACATCGCGGCTGTCTTCGTTGGGGACGTTGCGCTTATTGCTCAAATGCGGTGCCGCGGTAAAGGCGACCAACGGCTCGACAACCTGCTGTGCCAACTCGCCATTACGAACCAACGGATACGCGAACTTAACCTGCGCCTGAGGGAAAACGCGAGTAACTGCACCGTTATGAGCGTCGGTAACGGCCTCCCCGGTACGCAAATCCACCCGGCGGTAATCGGCGAACTTCCAAACATCGGCGCGAGCGCGGGCGTTTATGGTGGTGACCATGCCGGTGCCGGACACCAATTCGCGCGTCCAACCCGGCTCAAACGACATACGGGTCGACTCCGGGCCATACCCGCGCGCCACCCCGACCAGCCCGCTCTCAAGAGACCACCGCCCGCCCAAAGCATCCCCAGGCTCGCCCATCATCGAATATTGGGCCAACGGCACCGTCGGCGCAACTTGATGGTTGTTCTGGCTCATGTCCTGAAATTGGTAACCACGCAACGTGACATAATCGCGGCCATAAAAACCTTCCGCGAAAGCGCGGCTGGTCAACTGATTGCCGTGGAAGCCATAGAACTGACTTAAAAACGTCTTATCGCTGGAATAGTTGATATTCGTGCCCCAACGCCAAGCGTCATTGACATCAAAAAGGCTGTTCACCCGCGCGTAACCACGAAACGAATGGCCGGGCAGACCATTACTGACATAGTTGTCCGCATAAATCAGGCTGCCGGCAATGCTTAACCGTCCCTTTTCGAAGCGCTTGCGCACCTCGCCCCCCAGCATTGGGTTTTGCTTGGTATAGACCGTTGGCTCCAGGGTCGCGTCCAGATCAGGCTGAATGTCCAAATAATAGCCCTGGCGGTAAAACTGGCCGAGATGGCGATTGCCGCCCACCAACGGCGCCAGCAACCCGCTGCGGCGCTTGACGCTCGGATCGGGATGCGAAAAATAGGGCATGTAAAAAACCGGCTGCCCCAAAACCTCCATCACCGCATCGGTGTATCGGACATCTTTATCAACCGCGTCATGGGCCATTTTGCGCGCGCGCACCTGCCAAATCGGCGGCACCTCGGGATGCCCGGCACAAAGCGCGCACGGCGAATAGGTCGCATGATTGAGCCGGGTATAGCGCCCGCCCACCCGCTCGGCTTCAGTGCCGGTGGCGCGCGTGTTGCCGGCCAGGATAATCCGGACCTTGTTAATAAAAGCCTCGCGCAGATCGTCGGTCAGTTCGGCATAATCGGTAAAGATTACGTCGCCGCCCGGCTCGAACATTCTGACATTGCCCGACGCGATGACCACCTTGCTTTTTTGATTGTAAGCAACAGTATCGGCGCGAATCGTCCGCCCCCCCTGGGCCAACTCGACATTGCCGCGAGCAATAACCAGCCCCAACTGCTCATCGGAGGTCAAATCATCGGCGATCAGAAGCGCGGGATCTTTGCCCTTACTATCGGCTTTACTATCAGCCTTATTATCGGCGACTTGGTTGCCGACATCGCTGGCGGCACCAATCCCATCGCCGGAGTCGGCTCTCGCCACCCCCCCAGCCAACGCCGACATCAAAACGCACGCAAACACCCCGCCAATGCCCCTCTCGAAGCCCTTTGGCAACAGCGCAAGGTGACCGCGCCAAGCGGCCAAGACGGAATGAACTAGCATGGCCGCACCTTTGGTCAATGCCGCCCCGGCTGTCAATGCCCCTCTACAGCCCGGGCTCTCTCGAAAGCGGCCGGCCTTCCTGGAACGCTGGACGCGGGCCGGACGCAACACCCATGCGCCGCAAAAATCCCCAGCGACCGCGACCCAGTTCCCACCTAGGAAAAAGCCTTGAACGCAATCATGGTGAAAGTATCGCGAACGCCATCCAACGTTTGAATATGGTCGATGACGAAGCGCCCGATATCCTCACCATCGTCAAGGCAACACTTCATGAGGAGATCGTGCTGGCCGGAAATGGAATGGACTTCCGACACCGGCTCAATCTGCTCCACTGCGGCATTCGCGACCTGATATGCCTTGCCCAGTTCGCATTTCACCAGCACGAAAATGGTCCGCATCGGCTTAGTCCTCCGCGCCAATCGGATCCGGCTCCGGGCTCACGCGCACGGCCCGTAACAAAAACGCCGGCATATGATCGCCGAAACCAACCACGGGCCGATCATCATCATCGTCGAATCGCCGCCGACGACGTGCATCCGGCTCCTGGCGTGCCGATGGCTCAGGACGCCGACGCCCGCCACCACTATGACCACCACCGCCGGCAGCGCCAACACTGGCACTGGCACTAGCACTGGCACCACCGCCAGCCAACCGCCCCCCGGTCAACGACTCGCGAACCGGCGCCTCGATCGGCCGTACCCGCAGCAACTCCGGCTCAGGCGCTACGGCTGCCACAGGAGCCCGCTCGCGCGGCTCGCGACTCCGCCCCCGGTCTCCCTGCTCTCGTTCACCGCGATCACGACCCCCCCGGCCACGATCCCGGCCACCGCCACGCTCCCGGGCTGGCCGCTCCGGCTCGGCGGCTCCAACAGGCTCCGACGCATCGAACCCCTCTAGCGCCACCCGGGGAACATCTTTCTTGATCAGCCGATTGATGCCCGCAAGCTGCTTGGCATCATCGGAGGTCGCGAGCATAAAGGCCCGCCCCGACCGTCCGGCCCGACCGGTGCGACCAATACGGTGGACATAATCCTCGGCATTGATCGGCACATCGAAGTTGAAAACGTGGCTCAGCCCGGCAATATCGAGCCCACGCGCCGCAACATCGCTGCACACCAACAAAGCGATCGACCCGGCCTTGAATTGCTCAAGGGTTTCGGTGCGCTTGTTCTGGGGCAAATCACCATGAAGTGCGCCAACATTAAAGCCATGCTTTTCCAGCGACCGATAGAGGATCGTGACATCCCGCTTGCGATTGCAAAAAATCAGCGCATTCTTGACATCTTCGGTGCGCAGCAAGTGGCGAAGTACCTTGCGCTTATCATCGCGCTGGACCATCACCAAATTCTGCTCGACGGTTTCGGCGGGAGACGCCGGCGGCGCGACCGACACCTGTTTCGGGTTGATCAGAAACGCATCGGCAAGCCTGCGGATCTCCGGCGGCATGGTGGCCGAAAAGAACAATGTCTGCCGTAACCGCGGCAACAGCGAGACAATGCGCTCGATATCGGGGATGAACCCCATATCGAGCATCCGGTCAGCCTCATCGATAACGAATACTTTAATATCGCTGAGCAAGATGTTGCCGCGATCGAAAAGGTCCATCATCCGGCCCGGCGTCGCGATCAACACGTCGACCCCACGGTCGAGCTTGCGCACTTGCTCACCAAACGCCTCGCCCCCAATCAGGAGCGCCATGTTGAGCTTGCTATACTTGCCGTAGGTCTCGAAGTTTTCCGCGACCTGGGCAGCCAGCTCGCGCGTCGGCTCCAGAATCAGGGAGCGCGGCATCCGGGCGCGCGCCCGCCCCGAAGCCAAAATGTCGATCATCGGCAAGGTGAAGGATGCAGTTTTGCCGGTGCCGGTCTGGGCACACCCCAGAATGTCACGCCCCTGCAAAACCAGAGGAATGGCTTGCTCCTGAATGGGCGTCGGCTGGGTATAGCCGGCATCCTCGACCGCTTTCAGGACATCCGGTCCGAGCCCAAGGTCTGAAAAACTCATCCTGTCTTTTTTCTACCGAGAGAACTGGCATCAGACGCGCGCCAAAACATCGCTGTCTCGAAGACCGACACGCCCGCTTCGCCTATGAAACACGAGGCGAGCATAGAAAGCCCTGGCGATCTGTCAAGGTTCTTCATCGCCAGGGGATAATTCGCCGAGCCAGCCGGCACATTCCTGCCACCAAAATCACGCGCCCCGGCCTGCCACCAAAATCACGCACCCCAGCCCCCAAAATCACGCGGCTAAACTATGTGACAAGGGCCGACTCGATACTTATTATGCGCAGATACAATCGGCCGTGTCAGGCAACCCGCTCTCTCAAGGCGATTTCCAATGCTGCTTTCGGTCAAACGCTCGCCTCTGCTGCTCCTCGATTTGCGGAAGCGGCCGGTTGCTCCGCCGATCCGGGTGAGCTGATATGAGCGAAACCGCCGCCGACCGCGTGCCCCTGCTCTTCCTGCCCGGCCTGCTCTGCTGCGGGGCATTGTGGGAAAATCAGGCCCGACACCTCGCCGACCTCGCCGAGTCGCGGGTGATGGACCTCACCACCGCCGACAGCGTGGCGGCTTTGGCCGCCTCGGTGCTCACAGACTCGCCGCCGCGATTCGCCCTCGCCGCGCTCTCGATGGGCGGCTATGTCGCGATGGAAATCCTGCGCCGGGCGCCCGAACGGGTGCTGAAACTTGCGCTGGTCGACACCACCGCCCGGCCCGACAGCCCGGACCAGCTCTCGCGCCGCAGAGGGTTGATCGGCCTCGCCCGATCGGGCAAATTCCGCGGCGTTACCCCCCGACTGCTGCCATTGCTGATCCACCCCGATCGTCTGGCCGACCACGATTTAACCACCACCATCATGGTGATGGCCGAAAGAGTGGGCCAAGACGCATTTATCCGCCAGCAAACCGCGATCATGGGCCGCCCCGACAGCCGCCCCAGCCTCGCGGCTGTCACCTGCCCCACACTGGTTGTGGGAGGCCGCGAAGACGCCCTCACCCCGCCGCCGCTGCTCGCCGAAATCGCCGCGATCATCCCCGGCGCGCGCCACGTCATTATTGAGGAATGCGGCCACCTGCCGCCGCTCGAACGGCCACACGCCCTTTCAGCGCTGCTGCGCCAATGGCTGATTTATGCGTAAGGCTGCCGACCCATGACCACTGCCACGACCCCGCTCACCCCCGAAGCGATGACCGATTTGTGCCGGGATACCCTGCCCGGCCTGTTTGGTATCACCGTCACCGCCCTTTCGCCGGGAAAGGTCACCACCAGCTTACTCATCCGGCCCGAATTTTTGGCGCCCAACGGCTTTTTACACGCCGGAACCCTGGTCACCCTGGCCGACACCAGTTGCGGCATCGGCACCATTGTGGCGCTCGGCGGCTCGGGGGCCTCGTTCACCACCCTCGAGCTGAAAACCAACTTTCTCGCCACCGCGCGGGAAGGAGAGCTGGTGTGCGAAGCCACCGCCCAGCATCAAGGCCGGGCCAGTCAAATTTGGGACGCCGAGATCCGCGCCACCGCCACCGGCAAACGCCTCGCCCTCTTCCGATGCACCCAAATGATTTTAGCCCCCCGATAAACTTAGTGGAGCGCGTCAGTTAACTTGCTAGGTTAACGGTTTCCAAAGGCCGGCGGCCTTTGGTGGGGTCGTAGGGGCAAAAGCCCCGACAAACCATCCGGATTGCCTTCGGCGACCAAAGGCCAGCGGCCTTTGGAAACCCGGACTTTTACCATGCAATTTAACGGATGCGGCCCACTAGCTCGCTGACTTTTTACCGCCGCCAATCCGGGGCTCGGTGCCCTCCAGCAAGCGACGGATGTTGGCTTGGTGGCGGACAAAAATCAGCGCCGCGATGAACAGCGCCACCAGCGCCAGCCCCCAGCCGGCCACCGCCCAGGTGACCAACGGCGCCGCCCCGGCCGCGACCAGCGCCGCCAGAGATGAAATACGGAAGACATACGCGGTGGCGAGCCAGATCACCATCGTCGCCACCCCCACCGGCCACGCCGCCGCCAAAAGTATGCCAAGCGCGGTGGCCACACCCTTGCCGCCCTTGAAGCCCAGCCAGACCGGAAAGCTATGGCCAAGCATGGCGCCCACAGCCGCCGCCAGCACCGCCGACTCACCGCCGTATGCCGAGGCCAACACCACCGCCAGCGCGCCTTTACCGCCATCCAGCAGCAACGTCGCCACCGCCAACTTTTTATTGCCGGTGCGCAACACATTGGTCGCGCCAATATTCCCGGAGCCAATGGCGCGTATGTCGCCAAGGCCGGCGAGCCGGGTTAACACCAACCCAAAAGGTATGGAGCCCAGCAGATACCCCGCCGCCAGCGCGCCCAGGCAAACATACAGTATGTCGACACTCATGCCTTGCTCCTGCCGGACGGAAATGGTTCAGCATTATCACGGATAAAAACAGCCCGGCCATCAACAACGGTCCGCATCGCGAGCCCGGCCACCGGCACCCCATCGAACGGGGAGTTCTTTGATTTCGAGAGACACTTCTCGGCATCGACCACCCAGGGCCGATCGAGATCGAAGGCCACCAGATCCGCCGGCCCGCCCTTTTCCAGCCGCCCCAGCCCTTTGGGCAGCCGCAACACGTCGGCTGGCCGGCAGGTCAAGGCCCGCAGCGCCGTCATCAGCGGCAACTGGCCTTTGTGAACCAGCCCAAGCGTCAGCGCCAGCAGCGTCTCCACCCCAATCACCCCAAAGGCTGCGGCGGCAAAGGGCACACGCTTGCTATCGGCATCGTGAGGGGCATGATCGCTGGCAATGGCATCGATGGTGCCATCGGCCAGCCCCTCGACGATCCCCCGCCGGTCCATCTCGCACCGCAAGGGCGGCGATACTTTGGCAAAGGTGCGATAGTCGCCAACATCGGTTTCGGTCAACGCGAAATAATGGGGTGCGGTATCGCAGGTCACCCGAATGCCCTTGGCCTTGGCCCGGCGGATGACCTCCACCCCCTCTCGAGTCGACACATGGGCGACGTGATAGCGAGCGCCCGTCGCCTCAACCAGCCGCAAATCGCGCTCGATCATCAACACCTCGGCCAAGGGCGAGATGCCGGCAAGCCCGAGCCGGGTCGCGATCTCGCCCCGATTCATCATGCCTCCAGCCGCCAGCGACGGCTCCTCCGGGTGCTGAACGATCAACAAATCGAAGGTGGTGGAATAGCTGAGCGCCCGGTGCATCACCTTGGCATCGGCCACCGCTTTGATGCCATCGGTGAACGCCACCGCGCCGGCCTCGGAAAGCAGGCCCATTTCGGTCAATTCCCGCCCCTCTAACCGCCGGGTTAGCGCGGCCTGGGCAAAAATTTTCACCAGCCGAACCTCCCGCGCCCGCCGGGCAATAAACTCGATCGACGACACGGTATCGAGTGGCGGGTCGGAATTGGGCAAACACGCCAGCGCAGTAACGCCGCCGGCGGCCGCAGCCCGGCTGACGGTGAGGATGGTTTCCTTGTGCTCGGCCCCCGGCTCACCCACCGACACCCTCATATCGACCAGCCCCGGCGCAAGGCATAGCCCAGAAAGATCAACGCACTCAATGCCCTCGGGCACGCCCCCCGAAAAGAGGCCGGGTCCGAAATCGGCGATTTTGCCGTCCTCGGTCAACAGCGCGCCCAACTGGTCCAGCCCGCTCGCCGGGTCCAGCAGCCTGGCGTTAAGATATGCGATACGGCGCGTCATCGGCGGTTCCCGGCGAAAAATCAGTGCCCCAAAACCAGGGTTATAAGCCGGGCTTGACTGAGGGGCAACGACCCCGTTGTTAATTTAAAGAGGGACAACGCCCCCATTTTTTATTTTTTCGAGAAACGCGCTTGCACCGGGGTCGGGGATTTGCTATTTCCGGCCTCCCGAGAGGGTACCAGCGATAAGTGCGGTCGTGGCGGAACTGGTAGACGCGCAGCGTTGAGGTCGCTGTGGGAGAGATCCCGTGGAAGTTCGAGTCTTCTCGACCGCACCACTTTTTTTGTTTTTCCAACCGGGTTATGCGTTTCCTATTGAATTAGGCGGTTGAGTTGGAGAGGATGGCACCGGAAATAAAGTTACCCACCGGAAGCCATCATGACCAAGAGCCTGGCGCAAAGTGCGCTTGATTATCATCGCCAAGCCCCCTTCGGAAAAATCGAAGTTGTGCCAACCAAACCGTTGGCGAACCAACGCGATTTAGCGCTCGCTTATTCACCCGGCGTCGCCGCCGCGTGCGAGGCGATCGTCGCCGACCCCGGCGAAGCGGCAACGCTCACCGCCCGCGCCAACTTGGTTGCGGTGCTCACCAACGGCACAGCAGTCCTCGGGCTCGGCAATATCGGGCCGCTCGCCGCAAAGCCGGTGATGGAGGGGAAAGGCGTCCTCTTCAAGAAATTTGCCGGCATCGACGTTTTCGACATTGAGGTCAATGAGACCAACGTCGATAAGCTGGTCGATATTGTCGCCTCGCTAGAGCCGACCTTTGGCGGCATCAATCTTGAAGACATCAAAGCCCCCGAGTGCTTCGAGGTTGAGGCCCGGCTGCGCGCACGGATGAAAATTCCGGTCTTCCACGACGACCAGCACGGCACCGCGATCATTGTAGCGGCGGCGGTGGTCAACGGCCTTTTGGTCCAGGGCAAAGACCTCAAAACAGTTAAGCTGGTCTCGTCTGGCGCAGGGGCCGCCGCCCTCGCCTGCCTTGATCTCCTGGTCGATCTGGTCGGCATTCCGCTTGAAAATATCACCGTCACCGACATCGCCGGCGTGGTCTATGAGGGTCGCACCGAGTTGATGGACGCCCGCAAGGCGCGCTACGCCAAAAAGACCAATGCCCGGACCCTGCTCGAAGCCATTGACGGCGCGGATATTTTTCTCGGCCTTTCCGCTGCGGGAGTGTTAAAGGCAGACATGGTGGCGCTGATGGCGCCCAAGCCGTTGATCCTGGCCCTCGCGAACCCGACCCCCGAAATTCTGCCCGACGAAGTTTTGCGCGTCCGCAGCGATGCCGTGGTCGCCACTGGCCGCTCGGACTTTCCGAACCAAGTGAACAACGTTCTCTGCTTCCCGTTCATCTTCCGGGGCGCGCTGGATGTTGGCGCCACCACCATCAACGAGGAAATGAAAAAGGCTGCGGTTCAGGCCATCGCCGAGTTGGCCCACGCCGAGTCGAGCGATGTGGTGGCCGCGGCCTATGGCGACGCACCGATGAAGTTCGGGCCAGACTACATCATTCCCAAGCCCTTCGATCCGCGCCTGATCGTGGCCATCGCCCCCGCCGTGGCCCGCGCGGCGATGGATAGCGGCGTCGCAACCCGCCCGATTACCGATTTTGACCAATACCGGGAGCGGCTGAGCCAGTTTGTCTATCGCTCCGGCCAAACCATGCGGCCCCTGTTCGCCCGCGCCAAACAAGACCGGAAGCGCGTCGCCTTCGCCGAAGGGGAAGACCCACGGGTACTCCAGGCGGTTCAGGTTGTGGTTGATGAAGGCTTGGCGCGTCCGATTCTGATCGGCCGGCGCGATGTGGTGCGGGCACGCATTGCCCAGCATGGCCTGCGACTCACCGCCGGCACCGACTTCGATCTGGTGGACCCGCAAAAAGACGCGCGCTACAAAGAATATTGGATTCACTACCATAAGCTGATGGAACGCCGGGGTATTTCCCCCTCTTCAGCCCGAACGGTGGTGCGCACCAATACCACGGTGATCGCGGCCCTGATGCTGCTCCGCAATGAAGCGGATGCCATGCTCGCCGGCGCGGTCGGCAACGGCTCCGTTCACCTCAAAAACACTATCGATATTCTTGGGTTGCAACCCGGAGTAAGCAATGCTTCCGCCCTCAGCGCGCTGATTCTCCGGCGGGGCACGGTTTTCCTCTGCGACACCCACGTCAACCCCGACCCGACCGCTGAGCAAATCGCCGAAATGACGATTCTGGCCGCAGCGGCGGTCAAGCGCTTCCTGACCCAGCCCAAAATCGCCCTGGTGTCTCATTCCAACTTTGGCAGCCAAAGCACACCAAGCGCGATCAAGATGCGTCACGCCCTGGAGCTGATCCTCCTGCGCGACCCCGACCTGGAAATCGAAGGCGAAATGCAGGCCCATGCCGCGCTTTCGGAAGAAATCCGCGAGCGGTTGTTTCCCAACTCGCGGCTCAAGGGGGAAGCCAACCTGCTGGTCATGCCCTCCCTCGATGCCGCCCACATTGCACTTAACTTCGCCCGCTCGGTGGCCGACTGTCAGGCGGTTGGGCCGATATTGCTCGGCACGGCTTGGCCGGCGCACATTCTCAGCCAGTCATCCAGCGTTCGCGGCATTGTCAACATGACCGCCGTGGCCGCCGTGGACGCTCAAGCCCACGCCGAAGCAAAAGCGCGCGCCGCTTCGGCGTGATGCCAACCAATTGAGGCCCAGCGTGTGGTGGGAGAACGGGCCATTGATCGAGTCGGGGCGCAGATGTTTCCTTGGAAACGCGCCCCGACTCGATAATCAAGCGGCCCCGCCGACAAAAAGGCACGAGGATTGCGAGCCCTCCCCCAAGCCAACGGTGCTGTGACCAGATCCAGCGGCGCTGTGACCAGATCCAGCGGCGCTGTGACCAGATATTGTGTGAAATCGAAATTTTTTGTTTAGCATGCGGCCACGCATTGACTAATATGATGGCTCGGGCTTCGAAGGCGCGAGCGGCCGCAAGAAGACTGATTCGAGCCAGAGGAGACTGCGGTGCATCAGCCCTACTACGAGAGCATCCTTCTAATTGAACGACTGCACCGACACTTTCTCGAGGTCCTCAAGACCGAGTTAGACCGGTTGGGTATCCAGGACATCAATAACGTACAGAGTTTGATTCTGTATAACATCGGTGAAGACGAGATGACCGTCGGCGAGCTTACCGCGCGCGGCTATTATCTTGGCTCGAACGTGTCCTATAACGTCAAAAAGATGGTGGAAAACGGCTACCTCGGCCAGGAAAGATCGCCGCATGACCGCCGGTCGGTGCGGGTGCGGCTATCCGATAAGGGTTTGGAGCTACGCGAAAACATTCGGTTGATGTTCGAACGCCAAATCACCGCACTCGATGCCGCCGGCTTCAACAGCGAAGAGTTGGCCCGTTGCAACGAGATCATGCACAAACTGGAACGGTTCTGGTCGGCATCCCTCGAATACAACGCCTTCTCATCAACGCTCCCCTCGCGCCCCGCCCCCTGACCCCCACCTTCCGCCCCGCCCCTTAAAGCTCCGGACGCCACAAAACCCCGCACTAAATGGTTGCGGGGTTTTTGTTTAAACGGAGCGCTATGAGGTCAGCCACCCCCGTAGCGCTCCCCTCTAGATCTCACACCATAATCACCCGCAAGTCGAATAGCCGCAACTGGCGCAGCGTTTGCAGCCTTCTTGGCGGAAGAGGGTGGGGCTGTCGCATTTGGGGCAGAGGTCGCCGCCGGATTTGCCGTGGGGGGAGCGAGGACCGGTGGGTTCGGGGGAGGAGGGACGTTTGGCGGGTGGGCTGTGCTTGCTGGCGACCAAGCCCAGTTCTTCCAAATGGCGGCGCATGACGCCGGCGATTAAAGCGACCACGCCGTTGACGTAGCGACCATCGACCCATGCGCCTTGGGCCGCGCGCACCCGTTCCAGGTCTTCGACTAAAAACGCGGGGTTGTCCGAGCGGCGCATCACCGCCGACAGGGTGAGGGTCAGCGCCGACATCAGCTCCGCGTGTTCGGCCGAGCGCGAGGCGATGAAAATCTCAAACGGACGGCGGCGACCGTGATCTTCGATATCGTTAATGGTGATGTAAAGGTTGTCCTCGGTCAGCGGCCATTTGGCCTTATAAGTCTTGCCGATCAAAATATCGGGCCGGCGGGCCTCGACCGCTGGTGCGGTAAAGCGGGAGGGGCTGTTTTCCGAAGGCTCCTCGCCATCATCGGTGCGAAGAACCGAGCCGCGGGTGCCTGAGGGGCGATAGGTGGTACAACCCTTGCACCCCAAATCATAAGCCAACCGATAAACCGCCTGATACTCGTCGTAACTCATCTCAGGTGGGCAATTGATCGTCTTCGAAATCGAGGCGTCGATGTAACGCTGGCAGGTTGCCTGCATCCGCACATGATCTTCAACGCTCAACTCAAGGGCGGTGACCATCGACTCCGGCAAATACGGCGCGCCCCCCTGCTGCGCCGGGCTCAGCCCATCGGATAGCCGCGCGGTGGACGCCGTGGCCGGGTCGAGGCCGTGAAGGCGACACCACGCCTCAAACCCGGCATCGACCACGGCAAATTCGCGCCACGCCCCATCGGGTTGCAGCACTTTGCGAAAGTAACGCCAGCCAAAAGTCGGCTCCAGCCCAGACGAAACGTTATTATAGTAAATCGCCGTAGTGCCGGTGGGCGCAATCGTCATCAACACGCCATTCCGAATCCCATGCTCGGCAATCCCAGTGCGCAAACGATCGGGCAACTGACGAATAAACGGCCGCTCCAAGAATCGCGCGCGCTCAAAAGCCGGGAACGGGCCGCGCTCGATGGCAAGGTCGATAGAGGCTTCATAAGCCGCATCGCGTAGGGTCTCCATAATCCGGCCGGTAACCTCCTCGGCCGCAAGACTGCCATAGCGAACCCCAAGCATCTGCAACGCATTGCCCAGCCCCATAATGCCAAGGCCGGTGCGACGCTTGCTCTCGGCCTCGACACGCTGGTCGGGCACCGGAAAGCTGGTGAGGTCGATAACATTATCGAGGAACCGCACCCCGAGCTTGGTTACAGCGGCGAGACGCTGAAAATCAACATGGGCATGGCCGGTGAACGGCTCACGCACCAGCACCGCAAGGTTGACACACCCAAGGTTGCAGGCACCGTTGGGCGGCAACGGCTGCTCGCCGCAAGGGTTGGTGCAACGAATATTCTCGATGTATCCGAGGTTGTTCCACTCGTTCACCCGATCGATGAAAATCACCCCCGGCTCGGCCCATTCATAGGAATTGCGGGTAATCATCGACCACAACTCGCGGGCGGGCATCCGCTTATAAACATACCATGGCTTGCCCCCGCGCTCGCGCAGAGCAACCACAGCGTTAGGGTCCACCGGAGGAATGCCGAAACCGAGATCCCAGTCGCCATCCGCCTCGACGGCGCGCATAAAAGCGTCGCTAATCAGCACCGATAGGTTAAAATTCGTCAGCTTGCCCTTTTCCCGCTTGGCCACGATAAAATCGGGCAAATCGGGGTGATCGTCGTCCAGCGTCGCCATCATGGCGCCACGGCGCGAACCACCACTCATGATCGTGCCGCACATGGCCTGCCAGATTTCCATGAACGACAGCGGCCCCGAAGCCACCGAAGCCACCCCCGCCACCACCGCGCCCTTGGGCCGCAAGGTGGAAAAATCCGTTCCGATGCCGCCGCCCTGCTGCATGGTCAGAGCGGCGCGCGTATTGGCGGCCATAATGCCGGCCATGGAATCGTC
Organism: uncultured Rhodospirillales bacterium; assembly: GCA_903931735.1. GTDB lineage: Bacteria > Pseudomonadota > Alphaproteobacteria > Azospirillales > Azospirillaceae > BOG-933. The sequence continues at coordinate 12,248 of CAIZDL010000253.1, read as the reverse complement.
AAGCACCTGATTGACGAAGCAGTTGATCAGCGTCACCCGCCGCCCCGAGCCGGCCCCGGCCTGAATGCGCCCACCCGGACACCACTCCTGACGAATCATCGCCTCGGCAACCAACGGTTCGAACTCGCCGCGCCGCAGGTCGCTCGCGAACACCGCAGCGGCAACCCGGCGCAGGCTGTCGGCAGGAGAGGATTCCAACGAGCTGCCGTCGACCTGAACCAGCCGGTACTTTTCCTTCCAAATGGTCTCGACAATCGGTTGCAGGGTTCCTCGCCCTTCGCTGACATCAGTCACGCGCACTTCTCCCCTGTTTTCGTCCTGGTCCGATCAACGGGCTCAACGCGCAGGGTATAGCTAACTTATTGGGCCGAGAAAAGAGTGGTGCCCAACCGATTGAGATCTTAGCCCCCAGCGGCCGGGGCGAGGCGGTCCAACCGCAGGCGGTGACGATGATCGGTCAGGCGCCAGGCGCACCCAAGCACCGCCGCCATCGAGCCCAACCCGGTCCCACCCGAGATCAAAAACAAGATCAGAATTTGGTATTTGACCGCTTCCACCGGTTCCACGCCCGACAGAATTTGGCCGGTCATCATGCCGGGCAGTGAAACCACCCCGGTGGCGGCCATGGTGTTTATGATCGGCAGGAAGGCGCTGCGCAGAGCAAGGCGGACCGGTTGCAACAGCGCTTGGCGCCGCGTTGCCCCCAGCGCGAGCCGGGCCTCAACGGCAGCGCGATCGCGGACCACGGCAATGGTCAACGTTTGAAGGCCAAGGCTGATGCCGGTCATGATGTTCCCCAGCACCATGCCAAGCAGCGGGATCGCATAGCGCGGATCATACCAGGGCGTTGGCGAGAGCTGGGTGGTGAGCGCAAACAGCGTAACCAGGGTGGAGGCCAGCAGCATGGCCCCGGTGCCCAGGCCATAGGCCCAATAGCCGGCAAGCGGGCGATCCTGGCGGGCCAAAATTTCATGGCCCGCGAAAAGGATCATCACCAACGCCGCAAGCCCGGTCCACACCGGCGAAACCAGGGCAAAAAGGGTTGTCAGCACCAAGCCAACCAGCGTCAACTGCACCACCCTACGCACGGCGGCAATGGCCAGCCGGCGCTCCACCCCAAGCTCCAGGGCCATGGAAAGCCCGCCGTTCAGCACCACCAGCAACCCGGCCAGCGCCAAATCGCCATAATCGAGTCGAATGTAGGTCACAACGGCTCCTCCCGCACCCTCCCCGCCGCCACCGACAACGCCCGCGAGGCGACACGAGCCGCTTGCCCGGAAGAATGGGTGGCCCACACCACAACGGCACCGGCGGCCCGATGCCGCGCGACCAGAGCCTCGGCGGCGAGGCCCGTCTCGTGGTCGAGACCGGAGGTCGGCTCATCCAGCAACAGCACCGGAGGGGCTTGAACCAAGGCCCGGATCAACGCCAACCGCTGGCGCTCCCCGGTGGAAAGCCGTAAGACCGGCCAATCGCGGCACGCCCCCGGCAAGCCCAAGCTGGCAACCAACGGCTCGGCGGCACTCCAGCAGGTAAAATGCCCACCCACCGTTTCGGCCCACCACCCCGGTTCGGCCGGAACGTAGGTGACCAAACGCCGCCACTCCGGCCCACTCATCGCCTCGCGCCGGCGGCCCCCGAGGCTAACCTCGCCCTCATTCGGATCAAGATCGGCGATCGCACGCAGCAGCAAGCTTTTCCCCGCCCCCGAAGCCCCCCGCACCGCAACACACTCCCCCGCCGCGATCTCAAAAGAGACCGGCTCCAAACCAGGACGAAAGAGCGCGCGCACGAGCAGCATCGGCCAAAGGTAGCCCGGCACCGGCATGACGTAAACAGGTCTTTACGGCGGGGCGAGAAAGCGGGGCGACGAGAAAGCGATCCTAGCAAAACCCGGCTTCGGTCAACAAACCATAGAAATCCCGAAGCGCTTGCTGGCGTTTTACCGGGTCGGTGATGCCGGCGGTATAGCTTTGGTCAAAACCGGGCTGGCGCAAATGGCTAATAACCAATTGGCGCACGGTTTCCAGGGCCTTGGGGCTTTTCAACACCCCGGGAATACAAAGACGCAACAGCCGGTCGGCGCGAGCCCGCAGATGATCGTCGGGGCTGTCGAGCCGGGCGACCACCACGGTGTTGGTGATATAAAGAGCGAGCAGGCTATCGATGGCACCGGCGAGGCGTTGGCGGTCGGCTGCGGCCAAAGCGGAATCGACGGCAAGCTCGTAAAGCCCGGTGACTTGCGCCAACCCCTCGGGAAGCGGCTCGTTGCCCGTGATGAACAACCGCGCATCCTGCGACTTTGCAATCAAGCCCTGAAGCTCGGCAACGATATCGGCGACATGCTCGCGGCCAAGGTCGGAGCCGGCCAAACTGGTGAGGTAGCGCCAACGGTCCTTAGGGTCCGGATACCGGCCCAGCACGCCGACGATAGCCTCCCGGCGGCCACTGGCTCCCCCACCGGTCAGGGAGCGGCCAAACCGAATCGTCAGCGCTTCGGCCATGCCGCCGCCACCAAGCACGCCCTTGGTGCCGGTAAGGCGCACCAGCAACCGCTGAAACGCCTCTTGTTCGGCCACCCCTTCGCCTTGAAAGGTGAGCGGATGCGTGCCCCGGATCTGGCGGCGCGTGGTCTCCAGCAGCGCCCGCCGGCAATCGAAGAGCAATTCGCTGCCCAGCGTCTCGTTCAGGCGCGCCAACCGATGATCCGCCGGCAGGGCCGCCGTATCGAGCTGGCCCTGGCTGAGATCGACGGTGCTGACAATCTCCTCGATCATCGAGGCGTGGGCGCCAAGCAGCGACGCCAGGACCGAGGGCGCGACCAGCACATCGGCGCAGGCCGCCTCTAAAATCGAAACCGGGCCGGCGCGGAGTTGGTCCGGATGCGGACCGAGATGATCGATCAGGGTATCGAGCTTAAACATCCAGGTGCGCATTTGCACCAGCTCACGCGACAGCACCACAAGCCCGGTAAAGGTAACATCATTGGCCGGAACGCTCTGGCTGACCTGATCGAAAACGGCGTCGAAACTACAGGTGGCAATATCGGGCAGGCCCGAAATAGCCTCGGCAAGACGGGCGCGCTCGGTCAACCCATCGATGATGCGGAACAGCTCATCGCGCCGGGCCTGAATACCGGCGCCCCCCGCGCCCCGGCCCGCCTGAAGCCCCGCCACCCGGGCCAATGCGGTCGGGACCAAGGCATCGCGCTCCAGCAGGTTGCGTGCCTCGGCGTAATTATGCAAAATTTCGGTCGGCGTCACCACCATGCGCCCGACATAACTGCGCAACAAACGCCCCATGGCCAGCCGGGCGTTGACGCCGGTAAGCTCGGCATCGGTGCTGCAAACCGGAACTTCCTCGATCGGCGTTACCGCCAACGTCTTCAACTCCGGCCGAAACTCGCTGGTGACGACGATCTCGAAATGGTGGCCAAGCTGGCGCTGCCAATCGCGCACCACCCGATACCCTTCTGTGCGCGCATCGGCGAACAGCCGCTTGCCGTGTGCGCGCGCCTCCTCCTCGGTGCGAAAGCTCCGGTCGAGCACCCAATGATCGGCGCTATATACCTGCACTTCATAGCTAACGCGGGTTACTGTCATTGATTCGGTCTTGGCCCACTCCCCAATTCCCCTCCTTCAAAAGATAACGAGTTTGTTCACTGAAAATCAACACCGCGATCGACCGATGTTAACTTTCCTATTCCCGATTATGGTTAATAAGATATTTCGCTTCTGGAACGCCCCGCCTTCGCTTCTGGAACACCCCGCCTTCGCTCGGGGGGGTATTTTCGTTTGCAAGCGGCGGCGGGGTCCGGTACTTAGCGGTTGGGCTGGCGTCGCAGCGCCGGTCATTTCCTGCTGTCTCTCGTTTTCGCGGAAAGTCTGTCATGAGCGAGCCGCTGCATCACGCCCTGCTGCCTGCCGGGCTGCCCGATGTTTTGCCGCCCGACGCCGGCCATGAGGCGGCGCTGGTCGAACGGCTAATGGGCGTGTTCGCCGGGCACGGCTATGAGCGGGTCAAACCGCCACTGGTCGAGTTTGACGACAGCCTGCTGGTGGGCACCGGCGCCGGGCTGGCCCACCAAACGTTTCGAGTGATGGACCCCGCGTCCCAGCGAATGATGGGCATCCGTCCCGACATGACCCCCCAGGTGGCGCGCATCGCGACGACCCGGCTGGCCCATATCGCCCGGCCGCTCCGGCTGGCCTATGCCGGGCAAGTGTTGCGGGTCAAGGGCTCTCAGTTGCGGGTGGAGCGGCAATTTGGCCAGTTCGGCTGCGAGCTGATCGGCTCCCTTGCCCCCGAGGCCGATGCCGAAGTCATTCTGCTTGCGATCAACGCGTTGGCCGGCGCCGGCGCGCGCGACCTTTCGGTCGACCTTTGCGTGCCGACACTGGTGCCCACCCTTTGCACCGCATGGGGCCTGTCCGCCGAGGATTCGCACCAACTGCGCGAGGCGCTCGACCGCAAGGACGCGGCCGATGTCGCTGCGGTGGGGGGCGAGGCTGCCCGGGTGCTGGGCCGACTGATGGCTGCCGCCGGCGCCGCCGATCATGCGGTGGCCGTTCTGGCCGAGTTGGATTTGCCCCCCGACGCCGAGCGCGACCGCGAACGGCTGGCCCGGGTGGTGCGATTGATCCGCGATGCCGCACCCAACCTGATGGTCACAGTCGATCTGGTGGAATACCGGGGCTTTGAATATCAAAGCGGTGTCAGCTTCACCCTTTTTTGCCGGGGCGTTCGGGGTGAGCTTGGGAGCGGCGGCCGGTATCGCGCCGGGCAAACCGGGGAACCGGCCACCGGTTTCACGCTTTATACCGATACCGTGATCCGCGCCGTGCCGCCGCCAAACTTACCCCAGCGGGTATTTCTGCCCCATGGCTCGGAGCCGGGCCTGTGCGATGCGTTACGGGCGGCGGGCTGGGTGACTGTGGCCGGCTTGGCACCAGTCGCCGACAATGACGAGGAAGCACGGCGGCTTGCGTGTGATCATGTTATGATCGATGGTAGAACCCGCCCGATCAAACAACGGTGATCAAGATAGCCCGGTTGGGTGGGGCTCAATAAACGGAGACGGCAGAACAATGGCCAACGTCGCAGTGGTCGGCGCCCAATGGGGTGATGAGGGCAAGGGCAAAATCGTCGACTGGCTCTCCAGCCGCGCCGATGTGGTGGTGCGCTTTCAGGGCGGCCATAATGCCGGCCATACCCTGGTAATCGATGGCGTTGAGTACCGCCTCAGCCTGTTGCCCTCGGGGGTGGTCCGACCCGGCAAGCTCTCGGTCATCGGCAATGGCGTGGTGGTTGACCCTTGGGCCCTGTTGCGCGAGATCGAGACCGTGCGCGCCAAGGGTGTGGTGGTCACGCCGCAAACCCTGGTGCTGGCCGAAAACGCCGCGCTGATTTTGCCGGTCCACTCCAACATCGACCGGATTCGCGAGGAGGCCCGGGGGGCGCGCAAAATTGGCACCACCGGTCGCGGCATCGGCCCGGCCTATGAAGACAAAATCGCGCGCCGGGCGATCCGGGTGTGCGACCTTGCCGAGCCCGAGTTGCTCAAAGAAAAAATCGCCGACCTTTTGTCCCATCACAACGCCCTGCTCCGGGGCCTTGGCGCCGCCGAGCTGAATGGCGACGACCTGCTGGCCGCCCTGCTGGAGGTCGCCCCGAAAATTCTCCCCTATGCTGGCGCTGCGTGGCTCCGGCTGGATGAAATGCGCCGGGCCGGCAAACGGATATTGTTTGAAGGCGCCCAGGGTGCCATGCTCGATATCGATCACGGCACCTATCCCTACGTCACCTCGTCCAACACCGTGGCCGGGCAAGCCGGCACCGGCAGCGGCATTGGGCCGGGCGCCATTGGGCGCGTGCTGGGAATCAGCAAGGCCTATTGCACCCGGGTTGGCAGCGGGCCGTTTCCCACCGAACTGTCTTGCGAAATTGGCCGGCAGATCGGCGAGCGTGGCCGCGAGTTTGGCACTGTCACCGGGCGTCCCCGACGCTGTGGCTGGTTTGACGCGGTGCTGGTGCGCCAAGCGATCAAAACCGGCGGAATCACCGGCATCGCGCTAACCAAGCTCGACGTGCTCGATGGCTTCAAAGAGCTGAAGGTCTGTGTTGGCTATCGTTATCAGGGCCGGGAGCTGTCTTATTTCCCCGCCAGCCCGACCACACAGGCAGCGGTTGAGCCGGTTTTCGAAACCTTTCCGGGATGGAGTGACAGCACCCGGGGCGCCCGGAGTTGGGCCCAGCTTCCCGCCACCGCCGTCAAATACGTCCGCCGGATCGAGGAGTTGATTGAAGCGCCGGTGACCCTGCTCTCGACCAGCCCCGAGCGCGACGACACCATTTTGATGCAAGACCCGTTCGCCGACTAGAGCAATCAGGGGGAAGCGCCGCAAGGCCCTCCCCCCGTTCGTTATCGCCCAAGCCTCTGCCGGGTTAAAAGGTTTCCAAAGGCCGGGAGGCCTTTGGTGGGGTCGTCGGGGGAAAGCCCCGACAAATGCCTTCGGCGACCAGGGCTTTGCCCTGGACCGACCAAAGGCCGGCGGCCTTTGGAAACCCCAACTTTTACCCTCTAGTAGCGCACAGCTCGAAGACTATCCGGCCGGGGCATCTCGGCGATTTTGGCGGGCTCGGTGAGGGAGATCTTGCGCGGGTCGTTAAACACGACCTTGGCCGGCTCGGTGACCGTGGCTTTCGCCGGTTCGGTGACCGTGGCTTTCACCTCGGGGGCCTTGACCTCGGTTGGCGAGGTTTTCGGGGGCTCCCCGGCGCTGGCCGTTTTGCCTTCAACCGACATCCGGGTCGCGATCGGGTCGGTGCGAATCATGATCTGCTTCCACTCCGACATGGTGACGAAGCGGTAGCCGTGATTTTTCCCAAATTCCAGGATCTTGCCGAGGGCCGCAACCGAGTTGGCCTTGGTGCTGTGCATCAAGATTACAGCGCCGGGAGAAATGGACTCAATAACGCGCTGGGCGATCACCTCGGGCGCGCCGCCCTTCCAATCGCGGGAATCGACGCTCCACAGGATGGTTTCCAACGTTTCCATTTGGGCGACGGTTTGGGTCAGGGTGTCATAGTCGCCATAAGGCGGCCGGAACCAACGCACCGGAATGCCGGCACCGGCCAACAAATCATCGGTCTGCCGCAACTCGTCTTGCTGCGCGTCGCCACTTAGGGTGGTCATCATGGGATGACGCCAAGTGTGGTTCCCCACCTCGCAACCGGCAGTAACCATTTGCTGCAAAAGATCCATGTGCCGGCCGACCTTGCTGCCGATCACAAAGAACGTCGCAACGGCGCCGTACTGGGCCAGCAACCGTAAAATTTCGGTATCGTTGGTGAGGGCCGGGCCATCGTCGAAGGTCAACGCGATCACGTTTTCCCCGGCCTGATGCAGCGCCCGCTCGGAAAGCGTCAACGAACTGCCGGGGTAAAGGTGGGCCGCATAAAAGGGCGCGCGACCGTAATGAGCGATATAGCTGCCATCGCCGGCCAGCGCTGCTTGCGGGCGCGCCAGCGCTCCCCCCATGCCAAGCAGCAACCCGCTGGTCAGCCGGGTGAAATCGCGCCGGTTAATACTCATACTCCGCCCTCCGCGCCCAAATGCCGGCCCATAAAAAGCAGGGACCGGCTCCCGAAACCCCGGATCACCTCATGCGTGAATCCGGCTCGCTGGTAGAACCCAACATTGCGCGCCGTGGGCGCGGTAACAATATGGACCCCGGCCAGCCCATTTTCGCGGCAACCTTGCGCGAAGTGCTCAACCATCCGGGCACCAATACCCAAATTCCGCCGGTCGTTCCGGCAATTAACGTGCAGATGCGCCGGGAACGCCCCAAAACAATCTTCAAACAACTTATATCCCGGCACGGTATCGTAAAGGGGCATTGCCCCCACGCTATTGCGGCATCCGGTTAGATAGCCGGCAAACGTGCCGTCGGCTTCCCGCCAGAACCAAACATCCTCAGGATACCGGGTGAGATAGAACTCCGTCCAGCGCTCGAGGAAGTTTTGCCGCTCCTGCGACGATGTGAACTCCGTTCGGGCCGAGGACTCGAAGAAAATATCGGTCAGAGCCGCGATCGCGGCGGCCTGATCGACCAAATCGGACAGCCGAACCACCTCTGCCGCCATAATCACGGCCGTGCTGCGGTGGTCTGGATTCGTTCCGCCAGCGCCCGGGGCACCAACATGAAGTAGCGCCCGCGCGCCTTCATCACCCCGGCGGCGTAGGCGGCCTCGTCGCCGTGCCCCCAAAAGAAGTCGCCGCGCACCGGCCCCTTAATCGCGCCGCCGGTATCCTGGGCCATTACCAGCCGTTGCAGCACCCCGCCCCCGACCACCGGCACCTCGCGCAAATCAAGCCAGATCGGAACGCCCATCGGCACATAAGACGGGTCGATCGCAAGGCTGCGCCGAGGGGTCAACTCGGTGCTGGCGCCCCGAGGCTCGCCCGAAGCGCGCAGCTTGAAAAAAATGTAGCTGGGGTTGAGGTTCATCACAGTTTGGGCCTGATCGGGGTGCTGACGCAACCACGCGCGGATCAGGTGCATGGTCATGGTCTGGGGCGTGGCAACGCCCTGGTCGATCAGGTAACGGCCGATTGGATAGTATTTTTGGCCATTCTGGCCCGCGTAGTTGATCCCCACCACCGAGGCATCGGTCATCCGCACCCGCCCCGAGCCCTGAATCTCCATGATGAACGCTTCAATCGCGTCGTCGACCCACATAATCTCCAGACCGCGCCGCGCCAGCGCGCCCTTGGCCACGCCCGCCCGCGACGGCAGCGCCCGCCGGCCCGGCGGCGGCATCTGGTAGATTGGGGTATTAAAGCGCGCGGTCTGGGTCCAGCTTCCGTTGAGTTCGGTCTCATAATAACCGGTAAACAGCCCCTCCTCGACATCGCCGCCCTTGAGCGCCACCGGCTGGAACCATTTCTCGAAAAAATGCCGGGCCGCGAGCCCGTCTCCCGGCAGCAGCGCCTTGGCAGCAGCGCACGCCGGCAACCAATCGGAAACCCGGCCAGCCTTGCCATTCGGCCCCACCCCATGGGCGCCGCCAAGGCTGCGCAAATACTGGCAACTGCGCAGGACCGCCGGAATCGCCTCGGCGTGGTTATCGTGGCTCCAGCCCTTCAACACCCGGTATTCGGGCGGCACCGGCCCGCCATCGTCGCCTTCCGCCGCATAGCGATCACCACCCGCGCAAGCCGCAAGGGCCAACATCGCACCCACCGAAAAACACTTCAGCAGGCCGTTCATGTGCCCGGTTAATTTCGCCATCATCGCCGCCCCCCGAGTCGCCGCACCTCGCAGGTGAGCACCAATATCCCCCCGCTGTGCCCCGGTCAACGGTGCACAGCTAGATCTAGTTTATTTTCCCGCGAGCGAGTCCCCGGCGCAACAGGTCGGGGCCAAATCGAGTCGGGGGAAGTCTGAGCGTAGGGCAGCATCGACAGCCATAAACGCTTTTCGATCGAATTTATTCCCGGAATTATTGAACCGTCCGCGCCGGGTTTCCGACATACAATTTTGTCATAATGACGCTGGCCGACAGAATATTTCGACGAAATTCGGTGCAAAATTCTCTTGGCTGTGGCCGGCGATTCCTCTTGATCACCGTCCGGAGCCAGCTCTAGCATGTATACTGATGGTAGGTTTTCTGGAGCGCGGGACGCAGTTTTGCTATCCTAAGCTGCCAAATGGATGCCGATCATCCAAAAAAGAAGCATTGAAACATAGCATCTCGCACGCTAGGGGCGGTATGTACGGTAGTCACCTTGCGGGCGGCGTCAGAGCTTTTTCTCGTTACACTTCCGTGAAAATGCACAAGACCCCTTGGAGGAACGTCGATGGCCAAAAATAGCAACAAGAAGCTTTCTTGCCACATCGTCTGCCCGGATTGCGGCAGCCGTCTCTCTACGCTCGATCATGGTTATTCCATTTGTTACGAATGCGGCTGGTCCTGGTCGCCTGCGGTTCACCGCCATTCCACCCTTTCCACTCCGGCGCCCAAGCTCGACGCTGCATTTTGAGCGCCGACGCTGGCCTTGCCCGGCGGGCGCGCCTTAAGGGACGCCCGCCAGCGCCTGAGCCCGCGAAAATTTGGACCTCCGCGACTGAAGACGCGAAAAATTAGGTCGGTGCGGCAACCACTCGGTATGCCAACCCCGTTGTAAGTGGTAATGGTCGCGTCCTCCTTATTTGAACTGGACCGATCATGACGCCTGGAGCCCGGGTCGCGGCGACGATTGAGCTGCTCACCGAAATTGCCGTCACGCCCCGGCCAGCCGATGCCGTGGCGAGCGCCTATTTCCGGGCACGGCGCTTTATCGGTGCCAAGGATCGCGGCGCGGTCGCCGAGGCGGTCTATGCCGTTTTGCGTCGTCACGCCCGGCTTGGCTGGTGGCTGACGCGCGGCGGCTTTACCGGGCCGCTTGAAACCCCGGCGGCCGAAACAAACTCCGCCCAAATCCCCCCTGGCGAAACAACCTCGGGGGCATTGGCGGACGCGCGGGCGCGGGTTATCGCCAACGCCATTCTGGCCGAGGGGCGGCAGGCGGCATCGGTCGAGCGTCTGTTCGACGGCAGCCGGTTCAACCCGCTGCCGTTTTCCGCAGCAGAAAATGGGCTGGCGCGCGCGCTCGATCATCACACCCTGGATCATCCCGAGATGCCCGAGGCGGTGCGCTCCGAATGTCCGGAGTGGGCCGAGCCGGGCCTACGCCGGGCGCTTGTGGGCCGCTTTGCGCCTGAGCTTTTGGCACTCACCGCCCCGGCGCCCCTCGACCTTCGGGTAAACCCCCTGCGCTCGAACCGCGAGGCGGTTTTGGCCGGGTTGGCCGCCGCCGACATCGCCGCCCGCCCCTGCCGGTTTTCACCGCTGGGGGTGCGGGTGGAGGGGCGGCCCGCAATCGCCGGATTGGAGTTGTTCCGCTCGGGCGCGATCGAAATTCAAGACGAAGGCTCGCAACTGGTTGCGCTCCTGGCCGACGCCAAACCCGGCCAACAGGTGGTCGATTTTTGCGCCGGGGCCGGCGGCAAGGCCCTGGCCATGGCCGCCGCGATGAACAACCGGGGCCGGATCATTGCGTGCGACGTGCTCGGCAACCGCCTGAAGCGGGCTGCCGAACGGTTGCGCCGGGGCGGCTTGCACAATGTCGAGACCCGAGCCCTCTCCTCGGCCCGCGATCCCTGGGTGAAGCGCCACAAGGGGATGTTCGACCGCGTGCTGGTGGATGCGCCCTGTACCGGCACCGGCACGTGGCGTCGCAACCCCGACTCCCGCTGGCGCCCCCTCGGACCCGGGCTGGCCACGCTGATCACGCTCCAAGCCGAAATTCTGGATAGTGCCGCCCGCTTGGTCCGCCCCGAAGGCCGGCTGATTTACGCCACCTGCTCACTGCTGGCCGACGAAAACGAAGACCAGATCGCGGCGTTTCTGGCGAGCCACCCCGATTTTGCTCCCCTGCCGCTGGCAGACTTGTGGCCGGCGGTGTTTGGCGTGCCCTCCCCTCTTGATGGCCCGTGGCTTCGCCTCACCCCCGCCCGTCACGACACCGATGGTTTTTTCGCGGCCGTGCTGGTCCGCAAAGCGCCTGCTCCGACACCCGATTCTGCTCCGGCCACCGCCGCCGACCCGACCCCCTTGGAGGATGTATGACACGACGATTTGCCCTGTTCGCCACGCTGGCAACCCTGTTTTTTCCGGTTGCGCTCCCAGCATCGGCAGGCGTTGCCCCCGAGGCCGGGCCAATCGCGGTGCCAATCGCGGTGGTGGCGAGCTTCAGCATTCTTGGCGATCTGGTGCATGAAATCGGCGGCAATTTGGTGACATGCACAACGCTGGTCGGCCCCGACGGCGATGTTCATGTGTTCGAACCCTCCCCCGACGACGCCCGAACGATTGCCGCTGCGCAGGTGGTGGTGATCAACGGCCTCGGCCTGGAGGGCTGGATTTCCCGGCTGATCCAATCCAGCGGCTACCGTGGCCCGGTGGTGGTGGCAAGCGAGGGCGCGACCCTGCTGAAAGAGACCGGCGCTGCCCGGCCGGGCAGCGTTGACCCCCACGCTTGGCAAAACATCGCCAACGTCAAAGGATATGTCGCCCACATCGGGGAGGGACTCGCGACCGCCGACCCGGCCCATGCCGCGACCTACCGCAGCAACGTCGCAACCTACGCCGCCACGCTCGATACGCTAGACCGCGAAGTCCGCACGACACTCGGCGCCATTCCG